>QHBU01000269.1 GCA_003244045.1 Candidatus Aeolococcus gillhamiae | reverse complement strand
GGCGACGTAGCCGAGCAGCGCCGCCCGCGGCAACCAGCGGCGTGAGAACAGCTCGGCCACCGCCAGGTACACCGCCGGCATGACGATGACCATGTAATAGAGGTACGAGGTGCGGTTCCCGTAGCTGCCGATCGGCGCGGCGGCGACGACGAAGGGAAGGAAGGTCGCCACGAACCAGGCCACGCAGAGGATCGAGAAGGAATCGCGGCGGCGCCACGCCTGCTCGGCGGCCAGGCACAGCGCGGGCACAGCGAGGAAGATGATCGCCGGGTTGATTTCCCCCCGGAACCACACCACCGGGTTGGTGGCGATCACCTTGCCGCCGGCCTCGACGTTGCTCACAACCTTGAAGTAGTCGATGGGCTGCGTGTCGAGCAGCCACTGCCATGGGTAGCTGGCGATCCCGGTGGGACCGCCGGGGTTGGTGAGCTTGCTCGCATAACAGAGCATGAAGCTGGTGTGCTGGACCGGGTTGTGAAAGCCGCTCGGCACCGTCGCGCAGCTCCCGGCGCCACCGATCGGGGAGACGAACAGGTCGAGCCCGAAGAGCACGGCCACGTACGTCACCAACCCGACGCCGGCGGTGGCGAGCGCTGGTAGAGCCCGTTCCCTGGCCACCTCGATGCGGCTGTGGCCGGCCTCCCCGAACAGGATGCGACCTGCCTCGAGCAGGACGATGATGAACACCGCGTCGCCCGCGACCAGCTTGGTGCACAGGCCGACGCCGACCACGATCCCGGCGAGCACGGGGTTCCCGCGCAGGTAGAGCGCGAGAGCCACCAGCATGAACGTCACCACGAAGATGTCGAGGGTGGCGATCCGCCCGTGGACCAGCAGCAGGTTGTCGACCGCCATGAGGCTGGCGGCGCCCAGCGCGAGCCAGGAACCGCCACCGGCCTTTCTCACCAACCAGTACGTGGCCAGGATGGCGGCGCTGCCGAACAGGATCGGGAAGAGCCGCCAGCCCCAGGCGTTGTCGCCGAAGACCTTCATCGAGAGCGCGATGAGTAGTTTGGCCAGGGGCGGGTGCTCGGCATTGGGGTCGTGGCCGAGCAGCGCAGTGGCGTACGACGCGCCGGCCGGCGGGTGGATCCCGAGGATCACCCGGGCCGCGTTGACGTAGTAGGCCTCGTCGAAGATGAGCGAAGAGGTGTTGGTACTCGAGTCGACCGGGTTGGGCAGCTCCCAGAGCCGGCCGCCGAGTGAGAGGAGGCTGACCACGCCGAGCAGCCAGCGCGGCGCCAGCGGGTGGCGGCGGTGGGCCAAGAACCAGCGCGCCGGGATCGTCGCCCTGCGGAAGGTGGTCACGACGCCTCGCTCTGACTGGGCTGACACTTGCCTGGGCCGCCCGCCGAGCCCGGGAGATCGTAAGCCCAATCGAGACGCTTGCGGTGTTCGGGTCGGAGTGTATAATGCGACTGGTTCACAAGACGGTTACAAATCGTCTGAAGCGTTTGCTACACTTGGGGGAATTCTGGTAGGGGCGCCAGCCGCGTTCGGTGCGAACGGGGCTGTGTTCTTGCCAGGAGTGTTTGATTGCCAATCCCGCCGCAGCGCGGGCAGGGTGCACGGGTAGAGGGACCGACTGATGCAGGTAGGGAATCTCCTCAAAAGAGGAGCAGGTAGAAGGGCTGTTGGCGCGACGATCGGCGCCGCCGGCCTGGTTTTCATCGGGCTCGGCACCGCTGGTGTCGGGACATTCAAGAGCACCTTGGCGACGGTGGTCGTCGCCGATCCCGGTTGCACACCCAGCACTGCCGGTCCGGGCACTGTCACCGTCTGCCTCAAGGAAGCGCACGAGGGCTTCACTGCCAGCTCGTTCACCGGCCACAGCTGCGACAACATCGACAATCGCGACCCGGCGCTCGACTACTTCGTCTTCGTGCTCCCCGCGGCCGGTGACCCCGGCAGGGTCTTCACTGGCACCCCGAGCGTGACCTTCGACAACGGCGGGACCAGCGTCACGGCCAACGGCACGATCAACAGCAGCAACGCCAAGTTCTTCTTCGCCTCGGCTATGCCGGGCGCGACGCTTGTCGAGGCTTCGTCCAGCGCCAACAATGGCACCGGAACCCCGACGGGCGGTGAGGCGCAAGTATTCAACCTGACCCACACCTGCCCCGCCACAGGGACAACAACCACCACCACCAGCAGCACCACCACCAGCAGCCACGCGACCACGACCACGTCCAAGACAACCACGACCACCACCACGACCTCGCCGACAACCACCACCACTACCTCGAAGACCACCACCACCACGACGACGACGTCGCCGACAACCACCACCACTACCTCGAAGACCGCCACCACGACGACGACGACGTCGCCGACCACAACCACAACCACGACCACGACCTCGCCGACGACCACCACCACGACCTCGAAGACCACCACCAGGACGACGACAACGTCGCCGACCACCACCACCACGAGGACGTCGCGGACTACCACCAGGACCACCAGGACCTCGCCGACGACCACCACGACATCGGGTGCCAGTGGGAACCTTTCCGCGACCACCACCAGCACCACCTCGTCCTCAGGCGCCGGTGGCGTCCTGGCGACCACCACACCGTCGACCGGTGCGGACACCGAGTTCGGAGCCGGTCTCGCCCTGCTCATCCTCGGTGGCGGCCTTGCCTTCAGCAGCACTCGCCTGCAGCGCAGGAAGCGGCAGTAAACCAACCTCAGATCCAGGCAGCCCGGGGGACGCGCTGAGCGTCCCCGGGCTTCTTTTTTGGCCGGATTTTGGTTGATCGAGCGTATACTTTCTGTTCGGAATCTCCCGCGTGGTGCCGGCCCCGATGGTCGGGATCCGTTCCTCGGGTTTCGGATGGTAGACAGACGACACGACGCAACTGACAACCGGCTTTTGGCGGCGTTGTCCGCCAGCAATCGCGATCGGGTCCTGGCCGTGGCCAAGCCCATCGACCTCGAGGTCAAGACGGTGCTGTTCGAGCCGGGGAAGCCCGTCGAGAACGTGTACTTCCCGCTGGACGGCGTGGTCTCGTTGGTCACTCCGCTCGAGGACGGCTCGATCGTCGAGGTGGCGACGGTCGGCAACGAGGGTGCGGTGGGCGTTCCACTCATCACCGGCGGCACGCTGGGCGTGCGAGCCATCTGCCAGGTGCGGGGAGATGGGCTGCTGCTCTCTGCGAGGGATTTCCTGACCGAGCTGACCTCCAACGGCGGACTTCGTGAAGTGGTCGACAGGTATGTGCCGGCGCTGTTCGGACAGATCGCCCAGGCGGCGGCGTGCAACCGGCTACACACCAACGAGGAGCGCCTGAGCCGCTGGCTCCTCATGAGCCACGACAGGGTGGGCGTCGACGAGTTCTCCATCACCCACGAGTTCCTCGGACAGATGCTCGGCTCGCGCCGCGCCACCGTCACGCTGTCGGCTGGGATCCTCCAGGCAGCTGGGCTGATCCGCTACCACCGCGGGCGTCTCACCATCGTCGACCGCGAAGGTCTCGAGGAGGTGTCGTGCGAGTGCTACGCCGCCATCAAGCTCGAGCTCGACGGCGCGCTGACGGGCGCGGTGTTCACCAGCCCCAACTGAGGCTAGGCGACCAGCTGCGCGGGTCCCTACGCGACACGGTCCTGCGCGGCACATGCTTCCGCCGCCGCTCGGCGGCACCGCGTGACCTGAAAGGAACGACGATAAGGATGAGCACGAGGCTCGCGATCGGCACGAGCATTGCCGCGGTGGCGGCCCTGGCAGCCCACGGCGCGGACCAGGCCGTAGCCTCGAGCAGCGGCTGGGTATCCCGGTGGCTCGCGGACGGTGATCGCACACCCGGCTCGCGGTTCCGGTCAAGAGATTGGTGTTAGCGCGTCACCACCCTCAGCGCAGCGTGAACCTCAATCCACGGGTTACGGTTATCCGGAGCGTGCAACCGTCAGCAGATGCGCGGCAGCGGGTCCCCAATGAGCATGTCGACTACGCGGGTGCCGCCGAAGCCGGTGCGGATGAAAACCATGCCGTCCGGTTCGGCGCGGACTTCGCCGATGAGCGCCGCCTCCTGACCCTCGGGCCGCGAGCGCATCAGTGCCAGCGCACGCTGCGCGTCCTCGGCGGCCACCATCGCCACGAGCTTGCCCTCATTGGCGATGTACAGCGGGTCGATGCCGAGGATCTCGGCGACGCCGCGCACCACGTCGTGCACCGGCAGCGCGTCCTCGTCGATGGCGACGGCAAGTCCGGCCTGCTGGGCGATCTCGTTGAGCACCGTGGCGACTCCCCCACGGGTGGCGTCGCGCATGAAGTGCACGTCGATGCCGGCGTCCAGAAGTGCGCCGGTGAGTCCGTTGAGCGCCATGGTGTCGCTTGCCAGGGTGTCCGCCTCGAGGTCGACGTCGCCGCGGGCCAGCATGACCGTGGCACCGTGGTTGCCCATCGCTCCGCTGAGTAGCACCGCGTCACCGGCCTTCACGCGGTCGATGCCGAGACGGTCCGGCTCGGCGACGAGGCCGACCCCGGTGGTGGTGATGAAGAGCTGGTCCGCCTTGCCACGAGGCACCACCTTGGTGTCGCCGGTGACCACGCTGACGCCCGCAGCGTCCGCGGCGCGGCGCATCGACTCCACGACGCGCCGAAGGACGGCGATGTCGAGGCCCTCCTCGAGTATGAATGCAGCGGACACGGCCAGCGGGATTGCTCCGCCGACGGCGAGGTCGTTGACCGTCCCGTTGATGGCCAGCTCGCCGATGTCACCACCCGGGAAGAAAAGCGGGCTCACCACGAAGCTGTCGGTGGTCATGGCCAGCCGCGCACCGTCGAGCCCGGGGACGCGGAGGATCGCCTGGTCGCCCAGCTGGGCAAGGACGGGGTTGTCGAGGATGTCCGCGAACACCGCGGCGGTGAGGGTGTGGCTCGCCTTGCCGCCGGCGCCGTGGCTCATGGTGATCGCGGTTTCGCGCAGCAACGGACGGCGCTTGCGGATCTCCGCGATGCGCTCGAGCACGCGCTGCTCGGGGTCGGCGATGCGCGCCGCAGCCGCGCGAATGGCGGCTCCGCTGCCGGGGGCGGGCGCGGAGGTCTCGGTCATCCGGCTGCTCGCACCGGGATCGGGGTGAGCTCCTCGGCGTCGGCGAGCACGCGCTCACGGTCGCGGGCGCGCGAGTACCGGCCGAAGTTGTAGTAGGCGGCGCAGGCGCCCTCGGACGAAACCATGCACGTGCCGATGGGCGTCTCCGGCGTGCACGCGGTGCCGAACACCTTGCACTCCCACGGCTTGAGCACGCCCTTGAGCACCTCACCGCACTGGCAGGACTTGGGGTCGGCGACGCGCAGGCCGGGGACAGTGAAGACGCGCTCGGCGTCGAACTCGGCGAAGTCGTCGTTGAGCTCGAGCGCGCTCTGGCTGATGAAGCCGAGCCCGCGCCATTCGAAGTGCGGGCGCAGCTTGAACACCCTTCCGAGCACTTCGAGCGCCTTGGGGTTGCCGTCGTCGTGGACGACGCGCTTGTACTGGTTCTCCACCTCGCAGCGGCCCTCGAGCACCTGGCGGATCACCATGTGCACGCCCTGGAGGATGTCGAGAGGCTCGAAGCCCACCACCACCACCGGCTTGCCGTACGTCGCGGTGACGAACTCGAAGGGTCGGATGCCCACCACCGTCGACACGTGGCCCGGGCCAAGGAAGCCGTCCAGGCGCAGGTCCGGCGAATCGAGGATCGCCTTCATCGGCGGGATGATCGTAACGTGGTTGCAGAACACGAAGAAGTTGCTGATCCCCTCGGCCTTGGCCCGGAGCAAGGTGAGGGCTGTCGAGGGTGCGGTGGTCTCGAACCCGATGGCGTAGAACACAACCTGCTTGTCCGGGTTCTCGCGCGCGATCTTCAGCGAGTCGAGCGGCGAGTACACCATGCGCACGTCGGCGCCGGCCGCCTTGGCGTCGAGCAGGCTGCCATCGCTGCCGGGGACGCGCATCAGGTCACCGAAGCACGTGAAGATGATGTCGTTGTCTCGCGCCAGGGCGATGCCGTCATCCAGCCGTCCCATCGGGATGACACAGACCGGACAGCCAGGGCCGTGCACCAGCTCCACGTTGCTGGGCAGCAGGTCCTCGATGCCGTACTTGAAGATGGTGTGAGTGTGCCCGCCGCACACCTCCATGATCTTCCAGTGCTTGTCGCCCGCCTCGTCGGCGATGCGCGCCGCCAGCGAGCGCGCCAGGTCGGCGTCGCGGAACTCGTCGGCGAACTTCATATCTCGGTCACCTGCTTGCGGTAGTCAGGCCCGACGAGCTCGAGCTCCATCGCCTCCGATTGGCGGATCTGCTGCAGCTCGTCGTCGTATGCGGGCCCCATCTCCTCCAGGATGCGCAGCGTCTCGTTGGCCTCGGCCTCGCTGATGGCGCTGAGCGCGAAGCCGACGTGGACGAGCACGTAGTCGCCGGGCTCGGCGGCGTCCTCACCGACCAGCAGCGAGGTGTTGACCTGGCGGCGAACCCCGCCCAGCTCGACCTTGCCGTAGTTGCGATCGGCGTCGACGTACTCCACCAGCTTGGCGGGAATCGCTAGGCACATGACGGGACCTCCGTGAGATGTCGCTGCACCAACTCGAAGAGGAGGTGGTACAGCGTCGTCTGCACCTCCTGGATGCGGTGGACGCTTGACGAGGGGACGGTGAAGAGGTGGTCGAGCGCGCCCTCGGCGCGCATGCGCCCGCCGTCATGGCCGGCGATGCCGACGGTGAGCATGCCCAGGCGCCTGCCCTCGCGGGCGGCGCGGACGAGGTTCTCGGAGTTGCCGCTGGTGGAGATCGCCAGGAGCACGTCGCCGGGCCGGCCGAGGGCGAGCAGCTGGCGCACGAACACGTCGTCAAAGCTGACGTCGTTGCCGATGGCGGTGACCACGGCGATGTCGGCGGTGAGGCAGAGCGCGCCGATGGGCGGGCGCGTCCCCGCGGGATGGAGGAGCTCAGCCACCATGTCGGCGGCGGACGTGGCGCTGCCGCCGTTCCCGCAGGCCAGCACCCGGCCCCCGGCCGCAACCGCGCTCGAGATGGCGCGCGCGCAGAGCGCGATGTCCTCGAGCGACGTGTCGAGCAGCCGGCGGCGCAACGCGTTGCTCTCCGCCGATTTCTGCAGCGGGGCTCGGGCCAGCTCGGCGACCACCGCGGCGTCCACGGACGGCTGTTCGCTCAGCATCGGGTAGAGCAACTGCGAGAACGGGTCGTTTCGCTGCGTCACCGTGCCACCTCGAGCGTGCCCCGCTGCAGCGCGACCCCACCGTGCGCGAGGAGGTGGTCGCCCGGCATCACCCCGTCGAGCAGGTCGACGGCGACTTCGCAGGCGACGCCGTCACAGGTGGCCTGGGCGACGCTCGCGTCCGGGCTGACCGCCGTCACGACCATCTCGAGAAGCTGGTCGGAGCAGGTGATGCACACCTCGTCGTGGCACACGTTCTCACTCATCGGCGAACCTCCGCGATGCCGCGGTGGTTGAGCACGATGTGGGTCAGCTCCCAGAGCATGTGGTAGGTGGCGAGGTGAAGCTCCTGGGCCACCAGCGGATCCTCGCTGTCGACATGGAAGGTGTGCGTGGCGGCGACGCTGCTCACGCCTTCGGCGCCCGTGCTGAGCGCGATGGTGAGCATCGCCCCCTCCCCGGCAGCGCGGAGGCCGCGCACAGCGGCTGCGTCGTCGACGGAGGTGAGAAATGCGAGCGCGATGTCGCCGGGTCGGCCGAGGACGCGCAGTTGGTGCGCGTACACCTCGAGCGGAGCATTGCCGCCGAGGATGCCCGTCACCGTGCTGACGTCGTTGGTGAGCGAGAGCGCCGGCAGGGCTCGGCAGCCCGGTAACACCGGGTGCACGTACTCGACCGAGTTGTGCTGCGCGTCCGTGGCGCCCGCTCCGGAGCCGAACACGAGCAGGGTGGCGCCGGCAAAGAAGCGGTCGGCCATGGCTGCGGCGCACTCGGCGAGCTCCTGCGCCACCGCGGCGAAGTACGCGTCGCCGGCCGTACACCGCGCGGCGACACCGTCGCGCAGGAACGCAAGGTCGACGTCGGTGGCGCTGCCGGCGCTGCTCATCACCGCCATCATGCCCATCCCTGGGGAGCCGCGTTGAACCGGGACGCGGCCACGAATGCCTGCCCCAGGCTGACCCCCCCGTCGTTGGCGGGCACGGCGTGGTTGGTGTACACGGTGAGCGATCGCGCCCGCAGCAGCGCGGTGGTACGCGTCAGCAGGAGCGCGTTCTGGAAGACGCCTCCGCTGAGCGCCACCCGAGTGACGCCGCTGGCCTCGGCGAGGTCTGAGCACGCAGAGGCCGCGCCCGCAGCCAGGCTCTCGTGGAACGTCGCCGCCAGCTGGCCGACGTCACGGCCTGCCCTCTGCTGCGCGACGAGTTCGGCCACCAGGACATGCGTGTCCAGCACCATCGGGCTGCCGTGGTGCTGCACGGGGATGGCCGCCACCGAGCCGACCGGGACTGTGCGCGCCAGCGCCTCCAGGCGCATCGCCGCCGACGCCTCGAAGCTCGAGGTGTGGGCCACTCCGAGCAGGCTGGCGACGGCGTCGAAGAGCCGGCCGGCGCTGGTGCTGACCGGCGCGGTGGCCGTGTCGCCGGCGGCCGCGACGCGGCTCACCAGGCGCCAGCGGCGTTCGTCGGGAGCGCCCTCGCCGGGGGGGAACCAGGCAGGCACCTCGCTCTCGTCCAGGCCGGCGGCGCGCAGGTAGGCGATCGCCATCCGCCAGCCCTCGCGCGCGCAGCGGTCGCCACCGGGTTGGACGACGGGGGCGAGGTGGCCGACGCGGCGGTAGCCCGTCTCGTCGCAGAGCAGGAACTCGCCGCCCCAGATGGTGCCGTCCTCGCCGAAGCCGGTGCCGTCGAAGGCGACGCCGAGCACCGGGCCGCGCAGCTGGTGCTCGGCCATGACGCTGGCGATGTGGGCGTGGTGGTGCTGGACGCGTTCCGGGCGAGCCCCATCCTGCCACCAGCCTTCGGCGAGGTGCGTCGAGGCGTAGTCGGGATGCAGGTCGGCGGCGACCGCGCTGGGAACAGCGCGGAACAGACGCAGGTAGGTGGTGAGCGCCTCGCCCTGATGGGCCAGGCTCTGGGGGTGGTCAAGGTCACCGATGTGCGGCCCCATGAACGCGCGGCCGTCGCGCACGACGCAGAACGTGTTCTTCAGGTGCGCCCCCAGGGCCAGCACCGGTGGCGACGTCGTGTCCACCGCCAGCTCCACCGGCAGCGGGCAGTAGCCGCGGGCGCGCCGCACCACGTGCTCCTGGCCGTCGACGACGCGCACCACGGAGTCGTCGTAGCGCGCGTAGATCTCGCGGTCGTGCAGCAGAAAGGCGTCGGCGATGGATCCGAGCCTGGTGACGGCTTCGTCGTTGTCCTTGGCGATCGGTTCATCGCTGACGTTGCCGCTGGTCATCACCAGGGGGGCGCCGACCAGGTCGAGCAGGAGGTGGTGCAGCGGCGTGCTCGGAAGCATGACACCGACCTCGTCGAGGCCCGGCGCAACGGCGGCGGCGATGCCATCGCATTCAGGGGCGCGCCTGCGGCGCAGCAACACGATCGGGCGCGCGCTGCTCATCAGCGCCGCGGCCTCGGCGTCATCGACGACGGCGATGGCGCGAACCGCTTCGAGGTCCGCGGCCATGACCGCGAACGGCTTGTCGGGCCGATGCTTGCGCACCCGCAGCCGGCGCACCGCGGCGCCGTCGTTGGCCATCACGGACAGCTGGAATCCGCCCAAGCCCTTGACCGCGACGACCGATCCAATCCGCAGCGCATGAGCTGCCGCGGCCACACCGTCACCGGCGCGCTCGATCCCGCCGCGGTCGGCGAGCCAGGCGCGCGGCCCGCACTCGGGACAGGCGTTGGGCTGGGCGTGAAAACGACGGTTCGATGGATCCGCGTACTCCGCCGTGCAGGGCGCGCACATCTGGAAGTGGCGCATGGTGGTGAGCGCGCGGTCGTACGGGACGTCCTCGATGATCGTGAACCGCGGCCCGCAGTTGGTGCAGTTGATGAAGGGGTAGCGGTGCCGCCGGTCAGACGGGTCGAACAGCTCGGCTAGGCAGTCCGCGCAGGTAGCGGCGTCGGGAGAGATCGGCTGGTACGCCCCGTCGACCGCGCGGCTCTCGAGGATCACGAAGCCCTGCTCGCCGCGAGCGGTCATCGTGGTCGAACTCATCCGCTCGACGCGTGACAGTGGGGGGGCGAGGCTGATGAGCTCCGCCCCGAAGCTGTCGAGGCGCGCCCTGGTGCCCTCGACCTCGACGACCACCGCCCCGGACGTGTTGCACACCGAGCCGGCGAGCTGGTGGCGTTGGGCGAGCGTCCAGACGAACGGACGAAAGCCGACGCCCTGCACGACCCCGTGCACGGTGTACCGCCGACGCTCGCTCGTCCCCTCGAGCCGACGGGCGCGCGACTGGGGCGCGCTCGTCGCCATCGCCGTCATGGGCTGCCTCGCTCCATCCGACCCGATTACATGGTCCGCATGCGCAGGTAGCGCTTCAGATCCTTGCCGCTGAGCGCGGCCGCGCCGGCGACTGCCACCGCCACCAGGAGAAGTACCTTCTTCATCGCGTCACCTCCGTGTGTTTGCTGCTGTTGGACTCACAACCATGCGGGATGCACTGGCAGCTCGCCCAGTTCATGGGAATGCTCATGAGGTGCCTCGACAACCTCGGCGTCCGCACGGCGGAGGACCTCCGGGTTGTCACCGCCGACCTCGACCTCGTCGACAAGAAGGCGTGCGCCGGGCACAGTGCGAACGTCCAGGACCGCCCCCGTCGCGTTGGTGCCGTCGGCGATCAGCTCGAAGCTGAAGCTCAGCGACTCTGCGCTCACCGCCTGCTGCTCGCCCGCGGACACGGCGACTCGCCGCACCCGACGATCGCCGGCGATATCCAGCGCTGTGTCGAGGATCGCCTGGGCAAGGCCCATCTCATGCATGGTCGATCACATCGTGCGCATCCGGACGTAGCGGCGCAGGTCACCGAGCGACAGCAACAGACCGAGCACGATCAGGACCCCGATGGCGATGAGGACCCATGTCCACCATGTCATGTCGACACCCCCTGTTCCCACTGATCCGATGCGGCGGCTGCCGCAGGGATTGCCATGGCTTGGAGCGAATCACGCACCACCCGCTCGACGGTGTCCACCGCCTGCGGGACCGCGGCCGCCACGACGGCGCTCAGCTCCATCTGCCCGATGTTCTCGGGCCCGAAGGTCTCGGGCTCACAGCCCACCACGAACACCTGGCCCATGGTGCCGCCCATGGTGCGCGCCAGGTGAAAGACGGCCGCGGGCGTCATTAGGTGGCCCTGGAAGGCGCCTTGCCCGTGGTCCGGGTCGGCGTCGACATCCGGCAGGTTGGCATCGGGGTCTGCGTCGATGACGTAGACGGTGCCGGGCGCGTCGCCGCGCTGTGTGGCGTCGATGAGCACCACCGTCGTGTAGCCCTCAAGGATCTCGTAGGCGAGGTCGTACCCGCGGATGCCGTAGTCACCCACCTTGACGTCCTCGCCGGCGAGGGAGCCGCGGCGCAGCATCTCCTGCGCCACCTCGACGCCGAAGCCGTCGTCGCCGAGGAAGATGTTGCCGATGCCGGCGACGAGCACGCGTGCCGTCATCTCCCCTCCCCCGCTGCCACGGCCTCGACGTCATCGAGCGTGTAGAAGAAGCGGTGGCCCGGCTGGCGGAGCATGCCGAGGTCCGCGCCGGGGTCATCGTTGATGGTCACCGCCAGATACACGACATCCTCGTAGTCCTGCTCGATGGACTCGATGGTGGCGATGCGGCCGCGCAGCACGATGTCGAGCGCGTCGGCGTTGCGCTTGGGCGCCAGACGCACCTGGTCGCCGATGTGCAGCGTGCCCCCGTGCCAGCGCACTGACTCACGCGCCGGGCGCTCGGAGAACGGATCGTCACCCAACGCAGCCCAGGGATTGTGCTCGGTCATTCCGTACCACCGATCCGCGGTGCCGTTGAGCGCAGCGTGCCGTGCATGCGCATGAAGTCGTCCCCGGTGAGGGACTCGGTGCGCTCGAGGATGGCGCGGGCGCGCTCATCCGCACCGCGCATCTCCGCTTTCTCCGCGTCGGTGAGGGTGAGGATACGCAGCGAGAGGATCTCGTCGATCTCCGTGGAGTCGAACAGCTCACCGGCGGACTCGGGGGCCAGTTGCGGGTGATCCTCGAGGATGATCGGCGAGGCCAGCACGGTGTCGTCAGAGCCCGGTGCGCCGACGAGGATTGGCCACAGGCCGGTGTTGACGCAGTCGCGCGCCAGCTGCACCGCGTCCGCCGGCGGGTCGGCGAGCGACAGCCACGCACCGTTCTTGGTGCCGAGGACGACGTGGGTGGACAGCAGGGCGTGACGCAGTGCCGCCCCGCGATCGGCCACGTCGGCGGCGGTCACCGTGGTGACGTTGGTGATCGCCACGCGCAGCCTGGCGATGTCGGGGCTCACCCGCGTCGCGGAGATGTCGACCGCGACGGTCAGCGGCTGGTGGGCGCGCACCAGCGCGCCGGCGACGAGGCCGTCCTCGCCGCGCAACCATTCCACCTGCTCACCCGCGTCGACGCTCACGGTCAGACCGCGCGGCTCGGCCAGCAGCGAGCGGAGGGTGGATGTGCCGGCCTCCAGGCGCCGCTCGGCGGCCTCCTCCCAAGTGCGCTGGATCCGTCCGTCGAGCTCGAAGGCGTCGACGGGACGAAGGCTCGCCGCGTCAGCCGGAGCATCCGCCGCGGGGGGCTCGAGGCGCGCGGCGGTCCGCGCCACGGCGTGCAGAAAGCGCACGGTGACGTCGACGGTGGCGTCGTCGCCGCCGCGCAGCAGGCACTCGGTGGTGGCGGCCCACGGCTCGGCGCCCACGACAGCCTCGCTGTACTCGCGCGGGTACACCCCGCCGAACGTCCAGCGCACCTGGTTCTTCACCGAGCTCGGCCGGTATGGGTAGAGGAGGTAGCCCTCGTACAGGGTGGCGGCGACGATGCGGTCGACGAGCTCGCGGTTCACGGCACCGCCTCGGCGCTCGCCTTCTCGAGCAGCTCGTCGACGACCGTCTCCCAGGTGGGCACAGCGCGCCTGGCCTTGTAGCGGTACAGCCGGTCGAAGACGTCGCGGCGCAGGCACAGCCAGGCGCCGTCCGGGTAGTGGCGGTCCATGAGCTCGCTCCAGACCGACACGGGGAGGCGGAAGCGCGCCTCCTTGCTCCAGGAGATGCGCTCGGTCATGAGCGCGCCTGCACTGTCGCGGTAGAACACGGTGCCGCTGAACTGGAACGTGAGCGGCACGTCGCCGTTCTCGAGCGCGAAGAAGTATTTGGTGGGCGCCATGCTCAGGTCGAAGCTCGTCGGCACCGCGAGCTTCACCGTCGTCGTCCCCTCGAAGCCGGGGACGACCATGGCGGCGTGGGTCCAGAGCATCGTCTTCAAGGACGTGCCCCAGCGCTCCGGCGTACCGAAGAGGTCGAGCAGCGCCTCCT
>QHBU01000268.1 GCA_003244045.1 Candidatus Aeolococcus gillhamiae | reverse complement strand
TCCTCCATCTCCTTGACCGCCCAACGCAGCGACGCAACCGCGGCCTCGGGCTCGACAACCACCGGCACGAGCAGGTGGGGCAGGTCGGCGAAGTTGCTCAGCTCCACACGCTTGGGGTCGATGAGGATCAGCTTCAGCTCGGCGGGCGTTGCCTGGAGCAGAAAACCGCCCAGGACGGCGTTGATGCACACCGACTTGCCGCTGCCGGTGGCGCCGGCGATGAGCAGGTGGGGCATGCGCGTCAGGTCGCCGGCGACCGGGCGCCCGCTCACGTCGGCTCCGAGCGCCACCGCGAGGTGCGAGCGACCGTCGGTGAAGCTCGACGACTGCACGATCTCCTTGAGGGCGACCAGTTGGGCGGCCTTGTTGGGCACCTCGATGCCGATCGCCGACTTGCCCGGGATGAACGGCTGGATGCGGATCGGTGCCGCCAGCGCGAGCGACAGGTCGGTCTGATACCCGACGATCTTGCGCACCGGCACGCCGGCCGCCGGTTGCAGCTCGTACTGCGTGACGGTGGGACCGACGGACTCGCCGATGATCCTGGTCTCGATGCCGAAGCTGCGCAGCGTCGAGACGATGGTCTGCTTGTTGCGCTCCACCTCGGCGTTGAGGCGCTCGCGCTTGCCGGCCACGGTGTCGAGGATGTCGGGCGTCGGCAGTACCCAGACCTTCTCGCCCTCCTCCTCCACCATCGCCTCGCCGTGGCCGAGCGCCACCTTGGGGATCGGGCCAAGTACGGGCTCGGCGGTGCCCTCGAACTCACGCACGAAGCCCTCGTCGCTGAGCGGCTCGACATTGTCGAGGTCGGGGTCGGCGATGGCGGCGAACGCCTGCGGCAGTTCCACGCGAGCGGCGACCGGCGCGGGCACGAAGACGGGCGGCGCGGCGGTGCCGGTCAGGTTGACGTCGGTGCCAGGTTCGGATCGCTGGCGCGGCTCCTTCCTGAGCGGCGGGTGCGGATCGTCGCTGGCGAGGTGGGCGCGCAGCCAGGCGACGAGCGGGGCAACACGCAGGTCGACGGCGAGCACCAACCCCAGCGAGGCGGCGACCAGCATGAGCACGGCGGAGGCGGGGCCGCCCAGCCGATCCGCGATCCCGGGGCCGACCCGGTTGCCGATCCAACCGGCGCTGCCGGCGGCGGCCAGGCCGAGGAATCCCAGCACGGCGAGCACCGCCACCAGTGAGCCGAATCCAGCCATGAGACCGCCGCGCCATTCGTGACCCTGGAGCAAGCGCGCGCCGGTGACCCCGAAGCCCGCCGCGAGCAACCAGGCCCCGACGCCGAGCACGGTGAACAGGCCGTCATGAACCGGGCCGGCGACCGAGCCACCGCCGGGAATGAGCAGGACCACCGCGAGCACGGCGCCGAGACCGAGGAGCGCGACCCCGCTCAGCTCACGGCGCTGATCGGGGGTGAGCATCGGCTGGCGACGGGCGGGGGCACGGCGGGGAGCCCGGCTGGTGCGCGCGGGTGCGCGGCGGCGTGTTGCCGGGCGGGATCTTGTGGGGGCGCGTGGTGCCATCTCTTGGTGGTGCAGCCTGGGTCGTGACGTGGTAAGAATCGCGGCTGCTCTCCGGGTTCCCCGGAGGCGCGTCGATCGTATCAGCAGGTCGTCGGCCGTGCCGAACCTGCGTTCGCCCCGCTCAGACCTCGGTGACCACGGGCAGGATCATGGGACGGCGGCGGGTCCGCGAGTACAGGAACCGCGAGAGCCCCTCGTGGATCGCCGCCTGCCAGACGCTCCATTCGGCGTCGGGATTCAGCTTGTCGACCAGGGACAGGGTGTGGGCGCGCGCCTCGTCGAAGAGGTTGTCCGTGGCGCTGTCCTCGATGAATCCGCGGGAGATGAGGTCAGGTCCCGCGATGACCGCGCCGGTGCTGCGCTCGACCGTCAGGGCCACGATGACCACGCCGTCCTGGGCGAGCAACCGCCGGTCGCGGAGAACGACGTCGCCGGCCTCGTCGATGCTGAGCCCGTCAACGTAGACGTACCCGGCGGGGACACGCTGCCCCCGGCGATGGATGCCGTCGGCGTCGATGTCGATCACCGTCCCGTTGTCGACCGGCAGGATGTGGTCGCGCGCGATGCCGACCGAGGCGGCGATGTCGGCGTGGATCGCCAGGTGGCGGTACTCGCCGTGGACCGGTACGAAGTACTTCGGCCGGGTCAGCGTCAGCATCAGCTTGAGCTCCTCGCGGCTGGCGTGTCCCGACGCATGCACGTGGTGTTTCGACGAGTTGAACACCCGCGCCCCGCGGCGGTACAGGTTGTTGATGGTGCGGTGCACCGCCTCCTCGTTGCCGGGGATGGGGTTCGCGCTGATGATCACCGTGTCGCCCTCATGGAGCTGCACCATCGGGTGCTCACCCGCGGCGATGCGCGACAGCGCCGACATCGGCTCGCCCTGCGCGCCGGTGCATAGCACGGCGAGCTCGTCGTCGGGAACGGAAGCGTGCTGTTTGGGGGACACGAAGATGTCGGGCGTGCGCAGGAAGCCGAGCTCCTGGCCGACGCGCACGTTGTTGAGCATGGAGCGGCCCACGATGAAGCACTTGCGCCCGCAGTCGACCGCGGCGTCGATCGCCTGCTGCAGACGCGAGATGTTGGAGGCAAACGTGGCCATGAGGATGCGACCCGGCGCGGCCGCGAAGAGCGGGGCCAGGCCCTCGCCGACGCGCCGCTCGCTCGGCGTCGTCCCGTCGTGCTCGGCGTTTGTCGAGTCGCTGAGCAGGAGCAGCACGCCGTCGTCGCCAAGCCGGGCCAGCCGCGCCAAATCGGGGGGCGCGCCCTGCACGGGCGTCTGGTCGATCTTGAAGTCGCCTGTGTGAATGATCACGCCCTCGGGGGTGTGGAGCGCCAGCGAGCAGGCGTCGGGGACCGAGTGGGTGATGTGGATCCACTCGACGGCGATGGCGCCGAGCTGCACGGTGTCACCGGCACGCACCGTATGCAGGTCGGTGGAGTCGAGCAGCTTGTGCTCCTTGAGCTTGTTGCGCAGGAAGCCCAGCGTCAGCGAGGTGCCGTACACCGGCACCGGCAGGCGCGGCAGTACGTACGGGAGGGCGCCGATGTGGTCCTCGTGGGCGTGAGTGAGCACGATGCCGCGCACCCGTTGCACCCGCTCCATCAGCCAGGTGACGTCGGGGATGACCAGGTCGATGCCCAGCATCTCCTGCTCGGGGAACATTAGCCCGCAATCGACGACCACGATGTCCTCGCCGCACTCGATCGCCATCAGGTTGCGGCCGATCTCTCCGAGACCGCCGAGGGGAACCAGGGAGATCACAGGGCGAAGAGGCTCAATTGGTCGTGCTCGCGCTGGCTGACCGCGTGCTCGGGCCGCACGCGCGGCCCTCGCACGGCCTCCGCCTCGTCGAGATAGCCGCGCACCCGTTGCATGTCGGCGAAGAGCGTCTCACGAAGCGAGCCGTTGTAGAGGGCGGCGGCGGGGTGATACAGCGGCACGTAGACGCGGTCGTCACGCACCACCCGCTGACCGTGGAACCGGGTGATCCCCGCCGATTCGGGGAGCAATCGCTGCAGGGCGTGGCGGCCGAGGATGAGGATGACGTCGGGGCGCAGCAGCGCGATGGTCTCGTCAAGGAAATGGCTGCACGCCTCCACCTCGTCGGGCTGCGGGTCGCGATTGCCCGGAGGCCGGCAGCGCACCGTGTTGGTGATGTAGATGTCGCGACGGGTGAGGCCGATCGACTCAACGAGCTCGGTGAGCAGCGTCCCGGCTGCTCCGACGAACGGACGGCCCTGCCGGTCCTCCTTCTCTCCGGGAGCCTCCCCCACCGCCATGATCCGCGCCTCGACCGGGCCGTAGCCGGGGACTGCCTGGGTGCGCGTGACATGGAGGCGGCAGGCGACGCACGCCCGGATCCGGCCGTGGATCTCGAGCAGCTCCTCAGTGGTCGGCGCCACCTGCATTGGCGTCCGATTGTAGGGAGTGCCTGGTGACTCGCCTCTGTGAGCAGGCAAGGTCCGCAGGACGGGGGGCAAGCAGCCGCCGATGGCTCCCGGAGACGCCTGGCGCCTCTGCAAGAGCAGGGTCGCGCAAGGCCCCTAGCGCGGCGGCCAACGACCGCATGGCCGAACGGGTTCGTCCCTTTACCGTTCCCAGCGGTACCCCCGTCAGGACCGCGATCTCGCTCTGCGTCTTTCCCCCGTAGTAGGCGAGATCGATGACCTCACGCTGCATCGGGGGCAGAGATGCCATGGCCGACTTCACGGCGCGGGTCTCCTCCAACCGCAGCACATCCGACACGACGTCGTGGGCGCTCACCAGGGACATGTATGCGTCGAGCGACCGGTCGTGGCGCTGCCGCCCGGAAACGTCCCTGAGCCGATCGATCGCGCGGTTGCGCACGACCCGGCACAGCCACGCCTGCATCGACCCCCGGCCAGCGTCATAGCGCCCCGCGTTCCGCCATATGGCGAGAAATGACTCCTGGACCACGTCCTCGGCAATCCCCGGGTCACGCACGATGCGATGCGCCAGCGTGAACGCGAGTGCGCCGAAGCTGTCGTACATGGCGGCGAAGCTCTGGGTCTCGCGGTCGACGCCGCCCTCCGCAGCGGTTGATGCCATCGGGGTCGATCGCAGCGCTTGACTGTTGAGCATGCCGGCAGTGTTATCGGCACTGGGCCGGCACGGCTAGGTGCGACGCGAGCAGGCTTAGACAGAATCCTGGACAGGGAGCTCCGTCGACTGAGGCCACAGTTCCAGGCCCGACGACGAAAGGTCCGTGCCGATGAGAACGATGAATGCGCTGGCCATCGTCGGCACGACGTACGAGTCGAACGCGAACAGCCCTGATACGGTGCGCGTCCGCAGGTTCAGCTCCCATCCACGCCGTCGTTGGGGCTCGGGCTTGTAGAGGCGGACCGCCTTGGCGCGGTTCGCGGGCTCGATGAGATCAAGAAAACGCTTCCCGCGTAGCTCGAGCCGCAGCACCCCCGTCATGTGCGCAAAGGCCATGTTGGTGTCGATGATCTCGCCGGTCGGGTTCACGATGCAGACCACGTTGGGAAGGAGGTCGGCGACGGCGCGCCAGGGCGCTTCGCTCCTCCCACCTGCCGCATCGACGACGGTGAGCACCGGCATCGGCACCGGCACGGCAGCCTCGACCAGAAGCCCCTGCGCCTCGGCGATGGCAAGCTTCAGCGACAGCCTGCGAACGGCGACGTTCTGACGTACGCGGCGAAGCGTCTCGACGTCGTCCATCCCGTAGCGCCGATGGCCGGTGACAGTTCGATGCGGCGACAACAGCGCATGGCGGCGCTCCCATGCGCGAATCGTGTCGGTGGAGATCCCCACCATGGAGGCGAGTTCGCCGATGGTGAGCGACAGCGTGTCGACCACCGCAAGCTATCCGAGCAGCTTGCGCATCAGGACAGTCGTGACCCGCGCGTCGCTACCGTGGGCATCGGCGCCGACGGTGCGCCAGAGGTCTGGCGCTCGGTTGAAGAACGAGCCTCCCACCAGGACCGGGACCTTCATCGCCCGCACGGCCTCGATGGATTCGGAGATTTCCCGCGTCGCCGGCAGGTATGCGGCGGAGATCCCGACGACGTCGGGGCGCCACTCCGCCACCGCACGCAGCAGCTCGGCCGGCGGCGTGGGCGGCGCCAGTTGGTGCACAGTCCACCCTTCGTCCTCGAGCGCGAGCGCCAGCACCTGGAGTCCGACGATGTGCCGCTCGCGCGTGAGCCCCGAGAGGATGCAACACGCGCCGGGACGCACCGGGCGGGCTACCGGAGTCGGCGTCAAGCGGCCCGCGACGGCGATGACGATCGCGGTGGCGCGATGCTCCTCGGCGACGCCAACAGTTCCTTGGTACCAGAGCTCACCGACCTCGTACTGCGCCGGGTGGATCAGGTCGCTGATGACGGCAAGCCGGGACCCTGTGGCCGCCAGGTAGCGCCAGGCGATCTCTGTGGCGCTCTTCGCATCGCCCGACAGGAGGCTGGAGGTGAATGCGACGACAGGCGGCCGCGGCCGGCGCGTTCGGCGGACTGCCACCGGGGCATCCACGGTCATGTCCAGGATCTTGTCAAAGCCGAGACCGGGGCCGTCGGTTCTCTGGCGAACCGAGCGCGTAGCCTCTCCTGATGGTCAGGGGAGGTATCGCAAAGCGTGTCCACATTGTGTGCGCGGACGCCGACCTGCTCGAGTCGCTCACCGAGCTGATGACCCTCGAAGGTGTCGCGGTCACGCCCAACCCGGAGCCGACCGCCGCCGACCCGACCCTCGTCGTGGCCGCCGCCGATGCGTGGCCGCCGGGCTGGACCCTCGCCTCACTCCACGCGAGATTCTGTCGATTCCCTTGCATCCTGCTCAGTGGGTCAGCCCTCGCCGGCGACTTCGCAGCCGCGGGTTTTCAACGAGGGTACTTCGTGCAGTTGCCGACCACTCCCCGCGCGATTCTCTGCCTGGTCGAGGAGCTGTCCGGTGACTAGATGGGACACCACCGATCTCAGTCTCCTCAGTCGAGCGTCTGCCGACCTCACCGCCCTCGCGGCCACCATCGAGGTGCTCCGTCGACGCCGACCGACCGACCGCTCTGCCGAGCGCGCTCAACGCATCGTGGACCGGCTGCAGGAGACGGTCACCGAGCTGGTCGAAAGGCTCAAGCAGTAACGTCTGACTGGCGGAATCGCCCTAAGCTGGGCCGATGAGCTGGGAGGAACGTCTGGCCGACACCTGGGCATCCATTGACGACCGCCGTGAGGATGACTTCCTGGCTCTCATCGACAGCCTCGCGGCCGAGTTGCCACCCGAGAGTGGCACGGGCGTCTTCGAGCGCGCGGCCGCCCTGGATTCAACCGGGCACTCTGACCTCGCAGTGCCGTTGTACCGTCACGCCCTCGATATGGGGCTGACCGTCGAACGACGGCGCCGCGCGGTCATCCAGCTGGCCAGCTCTCTGCGGAACCTCGGTCGTGCTGAGGAGAGCGTGGAACTGCTCACCACCGAGCTCAGTGCCCCGTCCGATCACCTCGACGATGCGGTGCGGGGTTTCCTGGCACTGGCCCTCGTCGACACCGGTCGGGAGCGTGAGGCCACTTCGCTCGCGCTCGCCGCGCTGGCCCCGCATCTCCCCAGGTACCAGCGGTCGCTGGCCAATTACGCGCGGGACATCACCGAGCAACCAGTCAATGGCGACCGAGAGCGAGACGCGCCCGACAGCTGAGCCGCGGCTCAGCAGAGCAGAAGCTCCGCCACCTGGACGGCGTTGGTCGCCGCGCCCTTGCGCAGATTGTCCGCTGCCAGGAAGAGCGCCAACCCGTTCTCTCGTGAGCGGTCGGCGCGGATGCGGCCGACGTGGACCTCATCGGACCCGGCAACGGCGCGCGGGGTGGGGTACTGCTGGGTCGCCGGGTCGTCGACGACGAGGACGCCTGGTGCCTTCGAGAGGATGCGACGCGCCTCGTCCGCCTCGACCGCGTTGTCGAATTCGACCCACACAGCCGCGGAGTGGCCGACCGCCACCGGCACACGCACCGTGGTGACCGCGATCGACAGCTCCGCCAGGTCGAGCACGCGTCGGAACTCAGCGGTGACCTTCACCTCCTCCTCCGTCTCATCGCCGACCATGGACCACCCGCCCGGGACCACGTTGCCATGGAGGACGTGCGGGTACACCTCCTTGCGCGGAGGGCGCCCGTAGGCGTCGTCCCTCTCCTGCTGCCCGAGTTCCGCGGCAAGGGCGCGGCCACCACCGCTGGCGGCCTGGTACGTGGCCACGGTGAGGTGGCGCAGCCCAAAGCGGCTGTGCAGGGGGGCGAGCACGACCGCCAGCGGAATGGTCACGCAGTTGGGGTTGGCGACGATCCCGGTTTGGCGATCAAGGGCCTCGGCGTTGACCTCCGGGACCACGAGCGGGACGGCCGGGTCGAGGCGGTATGCGCTCGACTTGTCGACGGCCACTCCCCCACCCGCGGCGACAACAGGCGCGAAGCGTCGCGAGGTGTTCGCGCCCGCCGCGAAGAACACAATGTCCGCACCCGCGAGCCCGGCGTCGTCGACCTCGGCGACCGGGACGTCATGGTCGCGGAAGCGGACGAGCGCACCAGCGCTGCGCGCACTCGCGAAGGCGCGGAAGTCGCCGATCGGGAAGAGCCGGTCCTCGAGCACGCGCAAGAGCGTGCCCCCGGCAGCGCCCGTCGCCCCGACGACGGCGACGACGGGCGGACTCTGCACGGTGGTGGCTACGCCGGCCCGCCGCTGCCGGCGCCGGCTGCCTCGGACTGCTGCTTGGCCAGATCTCGGATGGCTTCCTTGCGGGAGAGGTTGATCCGGCCGCGATCGTCGACCTCGATGACCTTGACCATGATCTCGTCGCCGATGTTGACGACGTCCTCGACCTTCTCGACGCGGTGTTCGGCAAGCTGGCCGATGCGCACCAGGCCCTCCTTCTTGGGAGCGATCTCCACGAAGGCACCGAAGCCCATCAGGCGGGCGACGCGACCCTTGTAGATCTTGCCAATCTCGACATCATCGGTGAGGTCACGGATCATCGCGAGCGCCTGCTCCCGCGCCGCCGCGTTGGCCGAGGCGATGCTGACCCGGCCGTCGTCCTCGATGTCAATTTGGCAGCCGGTCTCCTCGACGATCTTGCGGATCATCTTGCCGCCCGGGCCGATGACGTCGCGGATCTTGTCCGGGTTGATCTGGATGGTCTCGATTCGCGGTGCCCACGGGCTCATCTCGCTGCGCGGCTGTGCGAGCGCCTCTGCCATCTTGTCGAGGATGTGGATACGGCCGACGCGGGCCTGCTCGAGCGCCTGCTCGACCAGCTCCCAGCGCAGCCCCTTGATCTTCATGTCCATCTGCAGCGCGGTGATCCCCGTCTGTGTGCCGGCGACCTTGAAGTCCATGTCGCCGAGTGCATCCTCCATCCCCTGGATGTCGCTGAGGATGGCGGCGCGGTCGTCGCCCTCATCGGTGATGAGCCCCATGGCGATGCCCGCGACCGGCGCGACCAGCGGTACCGCCGCGTCCATGAGTGCGAGGCACGAACCGCACACCGACGCCATCGAGGTGGACCCGTTGCTGGAGAGGATCTCCGTGACGATTCGCACCACGTACGGGAAGTCGGCCTCGTCCGGCATCACATTGTGCAGCGCGCGTTCGGCGAGCGCGCCGTGGCCGATCTCGCGACGGCCGGGGGCCCGTTGGAAGCGAGCCTCGCCGACGGAGTACGGCGGGAAGTTGTAGTGGTGCATGAAGCGCTTGAACTCCTCTAGCCCAAGGCCGTCGATCTTCTGCTGGTCCTGGCCGGAGCCGAGCGTCACGATCGATAGCGCCTGCGTCTGGCCTCGAGTGAAGATGGCGCTGCCGTGGGTGCGCGGCAGTACGCCGACCTGCGCCCAGATGGGACGGATCTCGTCGGTACGACGGCCGTCCGGACGCACACCCTCGTGGAGGATGGCGTTGCGCACCGCCTTCTTGGTCTCGGACTCGAACGCCTTGCTGACGTCGGCGCGCTTCTCGGGGAAGCGCTCAGCCAGCTGCTGCTGGACCTCGGCCTTGAGCTCATCGAGCTGAGCCTCACGGGCGGCCTTGTTGCTGTTGCGCGCCGCCTGGCCGATGCGATCGGCAACCAGCTCGTGAACCGCCGACGCCACCTCGGGATCGGTTCCAACCGGCGGGTAGTTCATGGTCGGCTTGGGGCCGAGCGCGTTGCGGATGTCGAGCTGGAACTGCACCAGGCGCTTGATCTCGTCGTGCGCCATGCGCATTGCCTGAAGCATCACGTCCTCGGACACCTGGCGCGCACCTGCCTCGACCATGCTGATCGAGTCGGACGTGCCGGCGACCACGAGGTCGAGCTCCGACTCGGCGATCTGCTGGAGGGTGGGGTTGAGCATCAGCTGCCCGTCCAGCATGCCGACGCGCACACAACCCACCGGTCCGGCGTGAGGGATGTCGCTGATCGCCAGTGCCAGGGACGCACCGGTCACCGCGAGGGTGCTCGGGTCCTGCTCCTGGTCCGCAGAGAGCACGGTGGCGATGATCTGGACGTCGTTGCGGAAGTCCTTCGGGAAGAGCGGCCGCAGCGGCCGGTCGATCATGCGGCTGGCAAGAACGCCCGCCTCGCTGGGCCGCCCCTCACGCCGCGGGAAGCTGCCCGGGATGCGACCCACGGAGTAGAGCTTCTCCTCGTAGTCGCAGGTCAGCGGGAAGAAGTCGATGCCCTCGCGCGGGGCCTTGTTGGCGGTCGCCGTGACGAGCACGACGACGTCGCGGCAGCGAATGAGCAGCGCGCCGTTCGCCTGCTCGGCGATGTGTCCGGTCTCGACGGTCAGCTTCTGACCGGCGTATTCCGATTCGAATTTTTGGTAGGCCATTGGGTCTCCTGTTGAGTGGATGACCCGGGTGGCGACTGCACCGGCTGCGGCACCGCGCTGATGGTGGTGAGATTGGAGGCTGGAGGTCGGCTGGCGGTTCGCGCCGGTGGCTGCGGGGGCCGCTGTGTGCCGAGGTCCAGGCGCCAACCTCTCACCGCTGCACGTGGCTGCGGAAGGTCGTCGCTCCCGGATCGGAACGGGTGGGTTTGCTGTGTGAAGTTGTCGGGCCCACCGGTCAGGCGGGCTGTGGGCAGCCCTCCGTGGAGTGGACCATCGAATGTGAGCGCATCTCTTAGCGGCGCAGCCCGAGCTGGGCGATGATCGCGCGATAGCGCTCGACGTCGCTGCGAGTCAGGTAGTCGAGCAGCCGGCGCCGCTTGCCGACGAGCTTGAGCAGACCTCGACGGGAGGCGTGGTCCTTGGGGTGGTCGCGCAGGTGCTCGGTGAGCGCGGAGATGCGGTCGCTGAGGACGGCGATCTGCACCTCCGCCGACCCGGTGTCGGTGTCGTGGCGACGATGTTCGGCGATGATCTCCGACTTCGGTCGAACTGCGGGCAAGTGAATCTCCATGGGCCGGGTGGCCGGTCACCGGACGGAGAGCAGAGCCGCGTGGCGCATTTCCCGATGCGTCAAACCGAGCGGGGCTCTCCGAAGGTCACCGTGAGTTTACCAGCAATCGAGTTCAGCCTGCCGCAGATCGCGGGACACACAACCGGAGCGCACCCGGCAGACAGGTGAGCGTGGCGGGTGCGATGCCGATCTGCTCGCCCTCGATGTCGAAGAGGAGGGCGCGGTTGTCGAGCGGTTCCACCCGTACCGTCCTGGCCCGCTTGACGAGCACCCCCGGCTGCTTGATGTGGGCACCGCGGTACACCGACGGCATGGCCACGAGAGTGCGCATCCGTCCCAGCGCGGGCAGAACGACGACGTCGAACCAGCCGTCGTCGAGCTCCGCCGATGGGGCGATCCGCATCCCACCACCGAAGTAGCGGCCGTTGGCGATCACAACGTTGTCGATCTGCATCTCGGCGGAGTGGCCGTCGAGGATGAGCCGGATCGGGCGTCCGCCGAAGGTGGTGAGGACTTTCAGGGTGATCACGAGGAAGACAACGGTTCCCCGCACGCCACCGCCTTTGCTGTTGCTGCGGTTGACCCGCGCGACCACCTCTCCTCCAACTCCGCAGTCGGCGATGTTGATGAAGTGCGTGGGCGGAGTGGCCGGGCTGTCGTAGGTGATGCGCCCCGCGTCAATGCGACGCGTGTGGTTGGCGGCAAGGATCGCCGCCAGTGCCGTCGGGTCAGTCGGGTGACCGGTGGTGCGGCGGAAGTCGCCTCCGGTGCCGCTGGGCAGCACGCCGAGGATTGCCTCTCTGTTGATCGGCGTGCCCGCGTCGTCCGCGGCGAAGAAACCGTTGACCACCTCGTTGAGGGTGCCGTCACCTCCGCAGGAGACGACGCGCGTGTAGCTGCTCGTCAGGGCATCGCGGGTGGCGGCGGTGGCGTCGCGCGGCGCGGTGGTGTGGTGGACGTCATACGTGATGTGCGCCGTGTCGAGCGCCCCGCGAAGCGCCGGCCACCGCTTTCCGGTGCGCCCGCCGGCGCTGGCTGGGTTGACGATGACCAAGGTGCGCGGCTGTTCGGCTGGTCCCGCACTCATCGCGCGGATGGTATCGGCGGCCTGGGGCGACCGGGTCGTGTCTGTCGCGACCGCGTCGTGACCGGCGGCGGTGCGTTTGGCGGGATCGTGACTTCGGCGACTGTAACGGTTTGGCAACGGCTTGCTTGGTAGCTGGCGGGGTCGTCGCCGGCGCGTGATTGAAACTCAGCTGCCGGGTCGCGAGACTATGGGGGGTGGTATGTCGCCGGACAGGCGCCGGCGTCTGCTGTCGCGCACCGAGCGGACGATGGAAGGGCAGGGGATAGTGCGGATGTTCCAGTTTCGTGGCGGCGTCGCGGCGACCCTGGCGATTTTCGCCGTGGTGTCGTGCGGCAACCCGGCGCCCACTGCGACGCCAACCGTACGGGTAACACCGACTGCAATCGCGCGACCGAGCGCGGCGGCTGGACCGTGTGCCTCCGTGACGACGACCACGGACATTGCGCGGGTGCCACCGGCCTGCGCAGCGCTGTGGGCGCCCTATGGGGTGACGAAGGTCCCGCCGGCGAACCTGACGGATTCGACGCCGCCTGCTCCGCCGGTCGTGAATGCGACGAAGGGAGGGGTGTCGGACGCCGAGATGAAGCAATGGATCGCAGCTTCCAACCGCGATTCCGTGTGGTACCGATGGGCGGAGGCGAACGATCAGGCTTCGCTGATGCCACGCCTAGGGGAGGTATCTCTCGACCCACCCGCAGAGTTGCAGGCGATGGCGGCAAATGAGCCAATCACGCAGCCAGACTGCGCACTGTTTCCAGCCAAGCTTTCCGTGTTCGCTATCAGCCCGAGCGACCGACGCTTCTTTTCGTCGCAACCGCACACCACCTCCGACCAGTACGTCTTCGTGGGCACATACCCAGGGCCATGCACAGTCACTGCGCTCAACACGTCAGGGCAGACGATTACTATCGCCTCATATCCCTCGACTGGCACGACCTTCTTCGCTAGTCATTTGGCCCAAGATCCGTTGCTTGGTCCGCTTTTGTTCTACGACGGAGCGGGAAACTGCAATCAGTCCGGCGCCCCGAGCACTTGGTGCCGCTCGTGAGAATGACTGTCGCTGTCGCAACAGCTCTCCTCGTTGTGACGTCAGGTTGCACAATCGCCACGCCGGCTTCGGCGAACGGAGCTCGGGGCGTCGCTGGCTGCGCGGGTGCCGGTGGTGGCGGCACAGCCGGAATCGGAGCCGCCCTAAGCTGCGGGCTCCCTCCCCCGTCCGCGCCGACCCCGCAGGACAACGGCAACGGCGTCCTCGCCGCTTCCCCAGGTCCAGCGCTCGGTTCGAAGTGCATCCCCACCAAGCAGTTGACCACTGGCACCGTCGACCCCAACGTCGGTCTCCGGACGCGCGAGTACGTCACCGTGGCCCCGTCGATCGCGGGGAATCCGGAGACGGGCCTCACCGCCACGGTCACGATCCAGTCCCCTCTGCCCATTGGGTCTCCGAACGGGCCACGCGTGGTTTCGGTGCCTGCGCAGCTCGTCAAGACCGCGGCTCAGCAGAACGCCGACGAGCTCGCCGCCGCGCAAGGGATGGCCGACCAATACAACGCACTCCAGCAACAGGCGGTCGCTGCAGCCACCGCATCAGCATTCGGGCGCCTGTCTGCTGCGATCGAAGCCTCTCTCAAGGCGCCCCCGTACACGGCGGCAAACTTCTATATACCCCTGACGCCGCCGGTGCCGGGCGCCGTGGCCACGTCGGAAGACGCCACCACGTGGACCCTCAGTGAAACCGTGTACCTCGTGGTCGGACGCGTCGTACACGACCAGGTTCGCGTCAGCTCCGCCGGCCTGCCCATCTACGGTCCCGACTACTGCAGCGAGTTGACCGTCGTCGATACCACTCCCCCGAGTCTGAATGCGCAGGTTGCCACGACGGTGCCCGCCTTCACCACCCAGACCAACCAGATCGCCGACGCGCTCTGGCAAAGCTTCCGTCGCGGAGCCATCGTCAGCGAGCCGGCCAACGGTTCCCCCACGTACGTTGGGCTGCCAACGTGCGTTGCCCTTGACACGGGCCTCCCGACCGGCTCTCGCACGCCGAACCCGTTCACGCTGAGCCTTCCGCTCACCCTGCGTGGCGTCGCCGGATCGCTCCCCGTCGCGGTGTCAGGTCGCGTCGCGGTGTCCATCGTGGCCAACGGCGTGCACTGGGATTTCCACGACCCCTCCGGTGATACGACCGTCCACGGTCAGGATTCGACCGACCCAACGGCGCCGAATGGCACGCCGACCTACGACGCAGCGTCCGGAACCTGGCCTGACGCTGCGGCGAAATGCGCGGTGTACCACCAGTACCGCGCGCTCGCCTCCTCCCCCGGCGTGAACATCACCGCCAGCGAGCACTTCCACATCGAGGTGTCGGGCGTCTACAGCAACGGCAGCGCGGCGCCCGTGACGTTCGCGTACAAGTACGAGCCGCAGGATTCGCCGGTGGTCTGGGCGGCCGGCCCCTATCCCATCTACCAGATCGAAGCCGTCCCGTACGCCCCCACGGGCTAGCTCACGGCCCGGATGGCTGCTCGGCGCTGCGTCGCGCTGCCCGGTTGGCGATGTTGCCTGCGACCACCACGATGGTGTGATCGAGGTCGAATGGCGCACCACCGCTGGCAGCGGCAGCCGCCTGGTCCTTCGCCAACGATCGTGAGACCGCCGACTCGATGGCGTTGAGCACCAGCCGTCCCCTCCTCCGGAGGCAGGGTGGCGTACAGCGCGAGCATGCCGTCCTCGTCGAGCCACCACAACCCCAGGCGCCGTCGTGCCCGCTGCAGGGCCGCCCGGCGCGGATCGTCGACGGCGATCGCGCGCCGGTACGCATGACAGATCCGCGCCAGCTGCGATCCCGACGCCTCGAGCGCCAGCTCGAGCCACACCGTCTCGTCGTCCGCGGTGGCGACCCGCGTGAGCGCACGCACCTTGTCGAACGACAGCCGTCCAGCAGCGAACGCCTCGTGGATGAGCGGCAGGTCGCGCAACGCGTGTCCAACGCGGACCATCTCGCGCGCGCTCCACAGATCGATGCCTGTGGCGATCGTCACCCAGTGTGCGCAGCTGCGCATGCCAACGCCGTACCAGTCCTGGGAGTCATCGAACGTGGCCACCATGTCCACGAAGAGCGCGGTCGCAGCGTGCAACTGCCCCGCCACCACACCCATCTGCTCGTCCAACGGCGCGTCGTCCACGACCTCAGCGTACCAAACACATGTTCGCGCGTCAAGCGGAAACCCCAGTAACAGCAACACTTTTGGCTCTTACCAGAGCACGCCGGACACCGCGCGCCCAAACGCCAAAGGCCCGACGGCTCACACCCCGGGCGCCGTCACCCCTGCCAAAAGCGACCGCACCTGCTCCACGTCACGCCCAATCTGCGCCACCAGCTCGTCAACCGAACCGTACGCGCGCTCCTCGCGCAGGCGAGCCACGAAAGCAGCTCGCACGGAGCGCCCGTATAGATCGCCGGAGAAGTCGAGCAGGAACGCCTCCACGGTGAGCCGGTCGCCACCAAATGTCGGCCGGTACCCGACGTTCGTCGCCGCTGCGTGCCACTCGCCGTCCACCCGCACCCACATCGCGTACACCCCAGGCGCAGGGAGGCACTTCTCCGCCGCGATCGAGAGATTGGCCGTCGGAAAGCCGAGATGGCGCCCAACCTGCTCGCCGTGCTCCACCACTGCGTCCATGAAGTACAGCCGTTCGAGCAGGAGAGCCGCGCCGCCAACGTCGCCCGCGGCGACCAGTGAACGCACCCCTGACGATGACACCACCTCGCCACCGAGCCGGACCCCGTCGACCACCTCCACGGGGAACCCATGTCGCTCCCCGTAGTCGCGCAGGAAGGCAATGTCGCCCTGTCGCTTATGGCCGAGAGCGAAGTCATGCCCCACCACCAGCGCGCGCAGGTCGAACGACTCGCGGAGCATGTCGCAGAACTGCTCGGCCCCCCAGCTGCTCACCTCGCGCGTGAAGCGAAGGACGGTCAGCCGATCAAGCCCGCAGGCGGCCAGCACCGACTCCTTCTCCGCAAGAGTGGTCAGCGATTGCGGGCAGTGGGCGGGATCGAGGACACAGCGCGGGTGCGGATCGAAGGTGAGCAACCCGCTCTGCGCAGCAAGCGACGCAGCCGTCGACCGAACAGCATCAAGCAGTGCGACATGGCCCAGGTGCACACCGTCGAAGTTGCCGATGGTGAGCACCACTGGTGCATCGCCCTCGACCCTCGCCCCCAGACCGCTGTCGACGCGCATGGGCTAGGTGTTGAGGACCTTCGTCGGCCGCAGCAGGTTGCCGGCGATCTCGCCGATGGCGATCAGGCGGCCGCCGGAGCTGTGCACGCGGCACTGCGCGCCGGCCGTCAGCTCCGGCACGCGCGGCAGCCATACCGACTGCCCCCTGCCCACCATCGTCGCCTGCTGTGGCCCCAGGTCGACGCGCGGCAGGAAGTCCACCGCGCGGTCCAGTGGGAGCAGGGCGGTCGTGGGATCTGGCAACTCCGCCAGCGCCTCCGGCGTCAGCGCGTCCTCGACCAGCAGCGGACCGTAGGCGGTGCGCGACAGCCACGCCAGCAACGCCCCCGTGCCGAGGCGCTCTCCGATGTCCGCGGCCAGCACGCGCATGTACGCGCCCTTGCCGCTGACTACGGTGAGGTCGGCTTCGCACCGCGCGCCCGGGCGGAACCCAGTGACCTCGATGCTCTCGATCCGAACCGTCCTCGGTCTGCGCTCGACCTCCTGGCCGCTGCGGGCCAGCTCGTAGAGATGCTTGCCCTCGTGCCGCACCGCGGAGTGCATCGGGGGCACCTGCTCGATGTCTCCGACGAACCGCGCGGCGGCGTCACACACCTCCGCCGAAGTGATCCCCGACGCGTCCCCGCCCGCCACTACGTCACCCTCGGTATCGAGCGTGCTACTCACCTCGCCGAAGCGCACCACGCACCGGTACGTCTTGCTCTGCTGGTGGAAATAGTCGACCAGGCGGGTGGCCTGTCCGACACACACCGGCAAGAGCCCGGTGGCCGTGGGGTCGAGCGTGCCGGCGTGGCCCACCCGCCGCTCGTTGAAGATCCGCCGCACCGCGCGGACGGCGTCGAACGAGGTCATACCGGCGGGCTTGTCGATGGCGAGGATCCCGCTGTGTGTGGTGGTCGTGGTTCGCGGCCCGACCAGGGTCGGGGTCACTCCGCCGACCGCAGCAGCTCCCGGGCGACGTCGAGAACGCGCGGCTCGAAGACCGCGAGCGGTTCGCTCAGCTCCGCGCCAGCCGCGCGGTGGTGGCCTCCCCCGCCGAACGGGCGGCAGACCGCGGTGGCGTCGTACGGGTCGCGAGTGCGCACGCTCACCTTGGTGACACCGGGGGAGTTCTCCTTGAACAGCAGAGCGATCTCCATGGTGTCGATGCTCTGCAGCTGGTCGATGGCACCCTCGGACTCCATCATGTCCGCGCCGGCCTCCTCGAGCATGGCCTGGGTGATCTGTGACCACACCAGCCGGCCTTCGAACTCGGTGTGCAGGCGCGCGACGGCGAGTCCCTCGAGCTTGATCTGCGGCAGCGAGCGCGACTTGTAGCTCTTCAGCGCCACCCAGCCCGCGTTGGCGCCGGCAGCGACGAGGTCGGCCCCAAGGCGCAGAGCCTCCTCCGTCGTGTCCTCGTGTCGGAACCCGCCGGTGTCCGTGAAGAGCGCCGCATACAGGTTGGTGGCGACCCCCGCGGTGATCGGCGCTCCGATCGTGGTCAGCAGGCGGTGCACGACCTGGCCCGTGGCGCTGGCCCTGGCCTCGATGAGGTTGATGGTGCCGAAGCCCTCGTTGCTGACGTGGTGGTCGATGTTGACCACCGTGTCGGTGCGACGGATCAGGTCCTGCTTATCGCCGAAGCGGGCGACCGTGGCGCAGTCGAACGTGAACAGCGCGTCGATGTCGCCCGGGTCCTCGGAGATGGTCTCGAAACCCGGGAGGTACTCGAGCATCCGCGGCAGCGGCGACGGCACCACCACGCGCACATCATGCCCCGTGGAGCGCAGTGACAGCGCGAATCCCAGGGCCGAGCCGAGGCTGTCCGCATCGGCGTCCTTGTGGGGCAGGCACGCGATGACGCGCTTCCGATCGATGACCGCGCGGATGTCGCCGACGACGTCCTCGAGCTCGGGCCACGTGGTCACGGCGGCGGTCATTCGGCAACCTCGGCAACGGGTTCGGCGCTGTCGCTCGGCGGCTCCAGCTCGCGCAGCACGCTGGCGATGTGGATGCTGTAGGCGATCGACTCGTCCAGCTCGAAGCGCAGCTTCGGAGGCGTCTTGAGATTCTCCAGTCGTGCTCCGAGCTCGCCGCGGAGGTATCCTTCGGCGTGACGCAAAGCGGTGACCACGGCACGGCGCTCACGGTCATCCCCGACCGCACTGACCATGACCCGCGCGCTCTTCATGTCGCGCGCCAGCTTCACTTCGCTGATCGAAGCCATCCTCACCCGGGGATCCTTCATCTCGATCAGCATCATCTGAGAGATCTCCTGGCGCAGCAACTCGGCGACGCGCTCGCTCCGCGGTGGCCGTGTGCCGTGCTGGGCGTGGCTGTGGAAGCTAGTGGTCATGACCCGGCCCTGCTGCGACAGCGAGCCGCTGCGGCACTCACAGGTTCTGCTGCTCGACCGTGTACGCCTCGAGGACGTCGCCGACCGCGAAGTCGCCGAAGTCCTCCAAGGTGATGCCGCAGTCGTAGCCGCGGGCCACCTCGCGAACGTCGTCCTTGAACCGCTTGAGCACGGCGACGCGACTTCGGGCGATCTGCTTGCCGTCACGCAGCACCGTACAGATGGAGTTGCGGGGAATGCGCCCGTCGATGACGTGCGAGCCCGCGATCGCCGGCCTGCCGTCGACGGTGAACACCTGGCGAACCTCGGCGCGGCCCTGGAAGACGTCCACGAATGTGGGTTCGTACAGCCCCTTGATGGCCTTGGCGATGTCGTCGGCGATCTGGTAGATGACGTCGTAGTAGCGCACGTCGACGCCCTGGGTGTCGGCAGCTGCCTTGGCTCGGTCGTCAGGGCGGACGTTGAACCCGATGACGATCGAGTCGGTGACCGCGGCGAGGTTGACGTCCGCCTCGCCGACGGGGCCGACACCGGAAGCGACGATGACGACCTTGACGTTGGGATCCTCGATCTTCTCGATTTGGCCGCGCAGCGCCTCGAGGGATCCGTTGGCCTCGGCCTTGACGATGACGTTGAGCGACTTGACGGAGCCCTCGGCCACCTGCGACGCGAGATCGGCCAGGGTGATCCGGCGCACCGGCTGCGCCTGCTGCTGCTTGGCGGCGAAGCCGCGTTCCTCGGCCAGCGATCGCGCGCTGCGCTCGTTGGCCATGACCTGGAACACATCGCCGGCCTCGGCGACCCCGGAGAGCCCGGTGACCACCGCGGGCGTGCTCGGCGCCGCCTGCTGCATGCGCTCGCCGCGCTCGTCGAGCAGCGCACGGATGCGCCCGTAGACCTGGCCGGCGACGATGTAGTCGCCCACGCGCAGCGTGCCGTTCTGGACGAGGACGGTGGCGACCGGCCCACGGCCGGGATCGCGATGCGACTCGATGACGGTCCCGACGGCGCCCACCTTGGGGTCGGCCTTGGGTTCGACCTCGGCGTCGGCGGTGAGCAGGATCATGTCGAGCAGGTCGGTGACGCCCTCGCCCGTCTTGGCGCTGGTGCGGACGACCGTCACGTCACCGCCGTAGTCGCTGCTCACCAGGCCGCGGTCGGCGAGCTGCTGGAGGATGCGATCCGGGTTGGCCCCGTCCTTGTCGATCTTGTTGAGGGCGACGATGATCGGCACCTCCGCGCTGCGGACGTGCTGGATGGCCTCCTCGGTCTGGGGCATGACCCCGTCGTCGGCGGCGACGACGAGAACCGCGATGTCGGTCACGTCGGCCCCGCGGGCGCGCATCGCCGTGAAGGCCTCGTGGCCCGGGGTATCGACGAACGTGATCTTCCGGCCGCTCTTCTCGACCTGGTATGCGCCGATCTTCTGAGTGATCCCGCCCGCCTCCCCCGAGGCCACCGCGGTCTCGCGGATGGCGTCGAGCAGCGAGGTCTTGCCGTGGTCGACGTGGCCGAGCACGGTCACCACCGGCGGCCGCGCCACCAGGCTCTTGGGGTCGGCGCGGGACTGGTCGAGAAGGGGGTGGCGGCGCCGGGTCGAGGCCGGGGCGGCCTCGGCGACCGCCTCCTCGCTCTCCGCCTCGAAGCCGAAGTGATCGGCGGCCAGCGCGGCGGTGTCGAAGTCGACGGACTGGTTGAGGCTGGCCATGACTCCATTGCCCATCAGGTACTTGATGAGCTCCGGCCCGGAGACCGAGAGACGTTCGGCGAGCTCCTTGACCGGCACCGTGGCCGGCAGGGTGAGCTTCTTCACCGTGGCGATGGCTGGACCTCCTGTCTGAGCGCCTCGAGGGTTGCGCTCAGTTCCTCGTAGTTGATGACATCTTCCCCCACCCGCAGGGAACGCGTCAGTGCCCGCCGGCGCCGTGCCTGCGTCAGGCAGTCGCTGCCGTCCGCGCAGAGGTAGGCTCCCCGGCCGGGAAGCTGGTTGCGAGCATCAAGAGTAACCTGTCCGTGGCTTCCAAGGGCGAGCCGCACCAGTTCGGGCCTGCTTCGGACCCGGCGGCAGCCCACGCAGGTGCGTTGGGGCAGTTGTGGGGTCATCCGCTACTCGCCGGCGACCACGTCGATCCGCCAGCCGCACAGGCGGGCGACGAGCCGGGCGTTGTCCCCTCCCCTGCCGATCGCCAGGGAAAGCTGGTCGGTGTCGACCGTGACCGTGGCCGTCCGGGTGGCCTCGTCGAGCTCGACCCCCCGGACTGTCGCCGGCGCCAGGGCATTGGCGATGTATGTGGCCGGGTCATCCGACCAGACCACGATCTGGACCTGCTCGCCGCCGAGCACGGAGGTGATCGCCTGGTGGCGGATGCCGCGCGGGCCGATGCACGCGCCCCGGGCATCGACGGCGGGGTCGGCCGCCTCCACCGCGACCTTGCTGCGCCGGCCGGCCTCGCGGACGATGCCGCGCACCAGCACCTGGCCGTTGGCGGCCTCGGGCACTTCCTGCTCGAGGAGGAGCCGGAGCAGCTGGGGGTGGGAGCGGGACACCACCACGACGGCGTCCTGGCTGCGCCGCCGCCCCTCGAGCACCATGACCTTGAGGTGCCGGCCCGGCACCAGCTCCTCGCCCGGGATCTGCTCCTCGGGTGGCAGTAGGACGCGCAGGTCGCCGGCGCGCAGGTACCAGACCGGTCCGGAATGGGTGTCGACGATGGTGTCGATCAGCTCGCCGCGCCGCAGCGACGCCTCACGGAGGACGCGGTCCTTGCCGGCCTCGCGCAGCGCTGTTGCCACCGCGGCTCGGGCCGCCTGCGCCGCCTGGCGCGGGAAGTCGGGCACGGCGACGTCGACAGCGAGCTCCTCACCGTCCGGCCCACGCCGGTACATGGTGCAGCTGCCGGACAGCAGGTCGACCCGGGCGTGCACCGCGCTGTCGTCGTCGATCACCCGCCGGTAGGTTTCCTCGAAAGCGGATTCGAACAGCGCGGCGAGCCGATCGTCGCTGAGCGCGGTGCTCTCGCGCAGCGTGGCTATGACGCCGTCGAGCAGGTCCGGGACCATGTCGGCCATGGTCAGATGTCGACGACGATGCGCGCGGCGATGACGTCGGCCCGGAACAACGTCGTCAGGCGGCGGCGGTTGCGGTCGCGGGCCTCCACCTCCACGCTGCTGTCGTCGAGGTGGAGCAGCCGGCCCTCGATGATCATCTCGGCGTCGCCGCTGCGTACCCGGACATTGACCCGGCGTCCCACCGCGGACTGCCACTCCAGCTCGGTGCGCAGCGGTCGCTCGGCCCCCGGCGACGACACCTCCAGCGCGTAGCGGCCGGCGATCGGGTCGTAGGCGTCGAGGACGGCGCCCACCGCGTGGGAGACGCGCTCGCAGTCGTCGAGGCTGACACCCTGCGCCGAATCGATGACCAGGCGCAGCACGCTGCTCCGTCCCGGCCGCCACTGCAGGTCGACGAGGTCGAGGCCGAGGTGGCGAAGCGACGGCTGCACGAGCTCGATCAGCTGTTCTGTCGAGACGGTATTCATGTGTTCACGCGGATGGTCTAGGCGGCCCGAGCCACCCTCCGCTGCGAGCCAGGTGGTGGCGCTCCGCCGCTGCGCATCGCCGACGCCTTCTGCCACGCGACCAGCAGCGTGCTGGCGTTGAAGATGGAGCTGTACGTGCCGGTGACGATCCCGATGAGAAGGGCAAGGACGAAGCCCGTGATCGTCGCACCACCGAAGAGGACCAGGGCGAGGAGCACGAACACAACGGTGAGCGACGTGTTGAGCGAGCGCGTCATCGTCTGCACCGTCGACAGGTTGATCACCTGGTCGAACGTGAGCCGCGGCCCGAACTTGAGGTTCTCGCGGACGCGGTCGAACACCACGATCGTGTCGTGGATGGAGAACGCCACCGATGTCAGGATCGCGGTCACGAAGAGCGTGTCCACCTCGCCGAGGCTGGTGAAGTGCCCGAGGATGGCCCAAATTCCGGCCAGGACGAAGACATCGTGGAGCAGCTTGAAGAACGCACACGCGGAGAAGCGCCAGGCCGAGATGGCGCGCTGGCGGCGGAACGCCAGCGCCAGATAGATGGCGATCAGCGCCGACGCGACCAGGATCAGGATGATCGCGCTGCGCACCAGGTCGGCGGCCACGCTCGGCCCGATGAACTGCTCCTGGATGTCGGGGTTGTGCGTCTTCGGGTCGGTGGGGATGGCGTAGGCCGTGTTGAGCGCGTTCTGGACAGCCACGACGGGGTCACTGCCCCTATCGGCCGTACCCGGCAGGAAGCTGATCTCGTAGCGGTTGGCCGCCTGCGCCTGGATCTGTGGCTCGAGGTTGCCGATGACAGACCTGACGGTGGTGTCCACCTGGGCCTGCGTGGTCGGATGCACGAGTGCCACGTCGACCTTGTAACCACCACGGAAGTCGAGGCCAAGTCGGAAGCCCCAGAAGATGATCGCCAGGATCCCCGGGATGATGATCGCCAGCGAACCGGCGAAGTACCAGTTGCGCGAGCGCACGATGTCGAAACGACCGCGCGGCGGCTTCTCTTCGTACTCCTCGTGGATCTGTGTGTACAGCGTGGGGCTGCGGCCCAGGCGCAGGCGCAGCGCGGCGGCCAGCAGCGCACGTGTGACGGTGACCGCGCTGAAGAAGCTGACCGCGACGCCGATGCCCAGCGTGATCGCGAAACCGCGCACCACGTCGGTGCCGAGGATGGCCAGTACAAGGCAGGCGATGATCGTCGAGACGTTGCTGTCGCGAATGGCCGGGAAGGCGCGGCGGAAGCCGGTGTCGACCGCCGGTGCCACGCTGCGGCCGTGACGTAATTCATCACGTGTTCGCTCAAAGATGAGCACGTTGGCATCGACCGCCATGCCCACGCTGAGCACGAAGCCGGCCAGCGCGGCCAGCGAGATGGTCACCCCGATCACCTTGAAGAGTGCCAGCACGATGGCTCCGTAGGCGACCAGCGCGATGCAGGCGAGCAGCCCGGGGAAGCGGTAGTAGCCGATCATGAAGAGGACGATGATCAGCAGCCCGACCGCGCCTGCGATGAGACTTCGCTGCACGGTCTGCTGACCGAGCGTGGCGCTGACCACGTTGGTCTGCACGCTGCCGATCTCCGCAGGCAGTGCACCGGCGGAGATGTCGCTGGCGAGCGTCTGCGCCTGCGCGCTGGTGAAGCCACCGGTGATCTGCGTGTTGTTGCTCGACGGTTGCTGCACCACCGGTGCGGTGATGATGCTCTTGTCCAGGAAGATGGCCACGTGCGCCTGCGCCGGCGGGTTCGTTGGGCTCTGCTGGGTGAAGGCGTAGGCGGCGGTGGTGATCTTGTTCCACTCGGTCGCCCCCGCGTCGTTGAAGGTGATGTTGACCGCGATGGCGCCGGTCGAGTCGACCCCGACGTCGGCGTTGGTCACGTCACTGGCGTCGAGAGCGTCGTCGATCTTCCAGTGGTAGCCGGCGGGATACAGCGTGGGGTTGCCCAGCTGGTTGATGTCGTACAGGCGCTCCTGGTCGGCGAGGAACTGCGGGTCGCCGGGGTTGGGCGCGCCCCGCACGGCGGTGGCGAAATGAAGCTTCGAGGTGGTGCCCACGGTGGCCTTGGCCTGCTCCGGGCCAACGCCGGGCAGCTGGATGAGGATCTGGTCGGAGCCCTGCGCGGACACCTTGCCCTCGGTGACACCGAGGCCGTTGACGCGCGCGGTGAGCAGGGGGATGGTCTTGTCGCGCGCCTCGGTGACCGTCTGCCCCTTCGGTCCATTGCGGCAACCGACGCTGGGCGGGTCATTGAAGCCGTGACAGACCTCGACGACGAGCTCGGTGCCGCCCACCAGGTCGAGGCCTTTGACGAACGTCACCTGGTGACCGGCGATGGTCGGGATGCTGGTCAGCCTCTGCGGGAACGGCTGGTGAACCACCACGTACCGGTAGAAGATGCTGTACCCGTCGATGAAGAGCGCGCCGAGCACGATGAGGACGACGATGACGACGCGCACACGGGTGACGCGGAGGAAGAAATCAGCCACGAGGGCCGAGTGTACCCGGGATCCGCGCTGACTCGACCGTCCGTCCGATGCGCTGCGGCTGGCCGGCATCTGCCGCGTCCGCGCCTTCCTCCCCGTCCCCGGCCGCTCGCAGTCGCGCTTCCGTCTCCGCACGGAAGACGCCAAAGCGGCCTGCGCTGATCGCCTCGCGTGCACCCGCCATCAGCGTGCTCAGGTGGGTGACGTTGTGCAGGGTCAGCAGGCGGTGGCCGAGGATCTCGCCGGCGCCGATGAGGTGGCGCAGGTAGGCGCGCGAGAACCGGCGACACGCGGGACAGGGGCACCCATCCACCAGGGGTCGGAGGTCGTCGCGATAGACGGCGCGGCGCAGTGGCAGGCGGCCGTCGGGGGTCAGGGCCGCCCCGGTGCGGGCCAGCCGGGTGGGCGCGACGCAGTCGAACATGTCGACGCCGAGCGCCACCATGGTGAGCAGCTCGGCGTCGGTGCCCAGCCCCATGAAGTAGCGCGGACGGTCTACCGGCAGCTCCGCGACCGAGGCTGCGGTCATGGCCTCCATGACCTCCAGAGGCTCACCCACCGACAGGCCTCCCACGGCGATCCCGTCGAAGTCCAGCCCGGCGACACGGCTGGCCGAGGCGGCGCGTGCCTGCTCGTCGAAACCGCCCTGACAGATGCCGAACAGGAGCCTGCCATCGCCGGGGTGCACCGCTGCGCAGCGCTCGGCCCAGCGATGCGTTCGCTTGGTGGCGGCCTCGGCCTGTGCGGCGTCGGCGCCCCAGGCCACCGGCTGGTCGAGGCACATGACGATGTCGGCGTTCATCCGCGCCTGCAGGCCTACCGCCTCCTCCGGTGTGACGCGTAGCCGCGCGCCGTCGTAGGGCGAGACAAACGTCGCCGCGTCGTCGTCGACCGCGGTGACAGTTCGCAGGCTGACCAGCTGGAAGCCACCGCTGTCGGTGAGGATGGGCCCGTCCCAGGCCATGAAGGAGTGGAGGCCGCCGGCGCGCTCGATCAGGTCGACGCCGGGTCGCAGCGCCAGGTGATAGGCGTTACACAGCACGATGTCGGCGCCGCAGGCGCGCACCTCGTCGGGGTCGAGCGACTTCACGGTGGCGTGCGTGCCCACGGGCATGAAGGCCGGGGTGTTCACGTCGCCGTGGGCCGTGCGTAGCCGCCCCGTGCGCGCCGAGCCGTCCCGCGCGTCGATGGTCAGCGCGCTCACGAGGGGGCACCGCCGCGCCAGCACAGCATGCAGTCGCCGAAGCTGAGGAAGCGGTAGCCACGCGCCAGCGCGTGCTCATACACACTCCGCCAGGCGTCACCACCGAGGAACGCGGCGAGCAGCACGAGCAGCGATGAACGGGGCTGGTGGAAGTTGGTCAGCAGGCCGTCGACGGCGCCGAAGCGATGACCGGGGGTGATGAACAGCTCCGTCGACACCGTGCCGGGGTGGAGCGCGCCCACGCCGTCGACGAAGGACTCCAGGGTGCGCACCACCGTCGTCCCCACGGCGATCACCCTCCCGCCGCCGGCGCGCGCCGCTGTGATGGTCGCCGCGGTTGCGGCCGGCAGCATGCACCTCTCGGCGTGCATGCGGTGGGTGCGCGCGTCACTGACCGTGATCGGTGCGAAGGTGCCGAGCCCGACGTCGAGCTGGAGTGCCGTCCATCCCACCCCGCGCTGCGCCAGTGCCTCGTGCACCCGGGATGTGAAGTGGAGGCCCGCGGTCGGCGCCGCCGCGGAGGCGGGTGCACCGGCCGCGTACACGGTCTGGTAGCGCTGCGCGTCCTCGAGCGGGGTGCGGATGTACGGAGGCAGCGGCGCCTCACCGAGCTGGGCGATGAGCGCCTCGAGATCGCCGTCGCCATCGAGCCTGACCACGCGCGCCCCGGGGTGCCCCGGCGCGGGGCCGGCGATTGTCACGGACAGGGCGTCGCCGACCGAGACCCGCGCACCGTCGTGCAATCGTCGGCCCGGCCGGACCAGCGCCGTGAAACGGTCGCGGTCCAGGCGCGTCAGCAGCAGGACCTCCTCCTTGCCGCCGTCGGCGCCGCGCCCACGGAGGCGCGCCGCTCGCACCCGCGTGTCGTTGGCCACCAGGAGGTCACCGGGCCGGAGTAGGTCGGGCAGGTCGGTGAACACGTGGTCGGAGAGGCCGCCGCCCGGCTCGGCGTGGAGCAGCCGGGACGCGTCGCGCGGCTCCACCGGTGTCTGGGCGATCCTGCCGGCGGGAAGCACGTAGTCGAACATGTCGGTGGGCAGCGCGCGGGCGCGGTCGCGTGCCGGATCTTTCACGGTGGCCATGGCGTGGCTACGCGAAGAGCGAGGACTGGGTGTCGTCGGCCCCGACGGTGCCGGCGGGTACCGGCAGACCGAGGTGTTGGTACGCGCCTGCGGTCGGCACCCGCCCGCGCGGGGTGCGCGCCAGCATCCCGAGCCGGATGAGGTAGGGCTCGACGACGTCCTCGATCGTCTCGGGCTCCTCCTGGACGCTGACCGCGATGGTCTGCACGCCCACGGGATGGCCGCGCAGCGGCCCGCACAGGGCGGCGAGGACGCGCCGGTCCATCTCGTCCAGGCCGGCGGCGTCGATGCCGAGCATGTCGAGCGCCGCGGTGGCGGCGGCGACGTCGATGTGGCCCGCGGCGCGCACTTGCGCGTAGTCGCGGGCACGGCGGAGCAGCCGGTTGGCGACGCGCGGCGTGCCGCGTGCGCGCGCGGCGAGCAGAGCTGCACCGTCATCGTCAATGGGGATCTTCAGCAGGCGCGCGCTGCGCCGGATGATGTCGGTGAGCTCGCCGACGTCGTAGTAGTCGAGCCGGAAGGTGACCCCGAAGCGGTCACGCAGAGGGCCGCCGAGCGCACCGGCACGGGTGGTCGCGGCGATGACGGTGAAGCGGTTGAGGCTGAGACGGAGTGTCTGCGCGCCGGCGCCACGCCCGGCGACAAAGTCGAACGCGAGGTCCTCCATGGCGGGGTAGAGCGCCTCCTCGACCGCGTGGTTGAGACGGTGCACCTCGTCGATGAAGAAGACGTCGCGGTCGTTGAGCGATGTGAGGATGGAGGCGAGCATGCCCTGGTGCTCGAGTGCCGGCCCGGAGGTGAGCCGCGCCTGCACGCCCATCTCGGTGGCGATGATCTGCGCGAGAGTTGTCTTGCCCAGGCCGGGCGGCCCGTAGAGAAGGATGTGGTCAAGCGCCTCGCCACGACCGCGCGCCGCCTCGACGAGGACGCGCACCTGCTCGTGGATGCCGGCCTGGCCGACAAAGTCCTCGAGGCGCTGCGGACGCAGCGCCACCTCGGCGGCGTGCTCCTCCTCCACCTCGAGCGGGGTCACCACCCGCGATTCGTCCATCACCCCGCCGCCACCATATCGAGGCGGCGCAGCGCCGCGGCCACCAGGGCGGCAACGTCGAGCGGCTCGGTGCCGTCGCTGACGGCGGCCTTGACGGCATCGCGGGCAGCGGCCTCACGGAAGCCCATCGTGGCCAGGCCGTCGACCGCGGCACGGATCGCCTGCTCCGCGGCCGCCTCCACCGGTGTGCTGCGGTCGCCCGGCAGCGCCAGGCCGCCGAGCTTGTCGCGCAGCTCGAGCACCACCCGCTCCGCGGTCTTGAGGCCGATCCCCGGCACGGTCGCCACCATCGCCGCATCACCGCTGCGCAGGGCGCGCACCATGGTGGCGAGGTCGGCACGGCCGAGGATGCCGAGCGCGGCCTTGGGCCCGATCCGCTCGACGGCGATGAGCAGGCGGAACAGGCGCAGCTCCTCCGCAGTGGTGAAGCCGTACAGGCGGATGGCCTCCGCGCTCACCGACGTGTGCACGTGCAAGGTGACGTCCGCGGCCGCGCCGTGCAGCGCCACGGCGGTCCGCAGGTGGCACTGCACCGCGTAGCCCACCCCGTTGACGTCAAGGGTGACCACATCGTCGTCGACGCACGCCACCTGGCCACGCAGAAGCGCGATCACTGCGCGGTTGCCCCCAGCCGCGCCCGCGCTGCGGCCACGGCGCTGTCGAGCGCGCTGAGCGGGGCTCGGACGGTCTGACCGCGGACACGAAGCGTGAGCGCCGCGCGGTGGTGGTGACAGATGGCGATGGCGCAGGCGTCGGCGACGTCGTCCGGTCCGTCGATCCGCTCCACCGACAGCAGCCGCCTCGTCATCCGCTCCACCTGCGGTTTACGGGCTGCACCGTAGCCGGCCACCGCCTCCTTGACCTCGTTCGGCGTGTACTCGAAGACAGGGATCCCCGCGCCCGCCAGCGCACAGAGCAGGACGCCGCGTGCTTCGCTGACCCGCATGGCCGTGCTGCGATTGGTCGAGAAGAAGAGCCGCTCCACGGCAGCGAAGGCCGGCCGGTGCTCGGCGACAACCGCGGTGATCAACCCGGAGAGCAGGAAAAGACGCTCGGCGTCCTCGACGCCGACCGGCGTGCTCAGGCAGGCGCTGTGCACCAACCTCAGTGATCCCGGTCCTCCGTCGACGACGGCGACGCCGGTGCGACCCAGCCCCGGATCGACGCCCAGGACACGCACCCCCGTCAGCCGACCGACTCGAGGACGTCGTCGGGGATCTCGGCGTTCGCGTACACCTGCTGCACGTCGTCGTCCTCCTCGAGCGCGTCGAGGAGGCGCAGCACCGCCACCGCCTGCTTGGCGTCGAGCGGCACCGACGTGCTCGGGTTCATGGTGACCTCGCCCGTCTCGACGCTCAGGCCCGCGTCCTCGATGGCGGTGCGCGCTGCCTCGAAGTTCCCCGGGTCGACCGTGACCACGACGGCATCATCGTCCACGCTGATGTCGCCGTCGCTGCCGACGTCGACGATCTCGAGCAGGCGCAGGGCGAGTTCGTCCGGGTCGCTGGCGCCGGCGGAGACGCGAATCACGCCCTGCTGGGTGAACATCCAGCCGACGCTGTTGGTCTCGCCGAGCGACCCGCCCGAGCGCGTGAAGAGATTGCGGATGGCGGCGACCGTGCGGTTGCGGTTGTCGGAGAGCACATCGACCATCACGGCCACGCCATGGGGCCCGTAGCCCTCGTAGCGGATCTCCTCGAGCTGGGCGCCCTCCTTGCCGCCCGCGCCGCGCTGTACGGCACGCTCGATGTTGTCCGCGGGCATGTTGACCTCGCGAGCCTTCTGCATGGCGAGCCGCAGCCGGAAGTTCGACGCCGGGTCGGGGCCACCCTCGCGAGCTGCCACCGAGAGCTCACGAGCGACCTTGGTGAAGGCCTGCCCGCGCTTGGCGTCGACGATCGCCTTCTTGTGTTTGATCCCCGCCCACTTGCTGTGACCGGACATGGGTCCTCCGTTGCCGAACAGGCGTTTGCCATTGTATTGCCGGCGCGGGCCCCAGTCTATGAGTCCACGCTCCGCTGCCAGTCGGCGCGTGACAGAACGTCGGGGCCCTTGACTACCGGCCGGGGAGGTCTATCCTGAGGGTACGGAACCGACTGCATAGGGAGGACATCTTCACGATGCGTACGGTCTTCGAGCTTCTCCGGCACACTCGAGCCGAGAGGTAGGGCCCGGATCCAGGGGGTCGCACAGCGCGGCCGTCCGAAGGCGCCACCGTCGAATCCTGGCACAACGCCGCTGGGTTCCGGTACAGGTTGGAATGGCGCGGGATGGCGCGGTCGGTGCACAACCGGGTTCGGGCTGGCCAGCCGGCACCTTTGGTGCCCACAGCAATAGCCCGGCTTATTCGTCGGGCGGCCGACACTGATCGGCAGACTTCGGGGACCGGCCTACTGGCCGGTCCCTTTTTTCACAGGGGGAACTGCGTTCCGAGACACCGCCGGGCGTCCGGTCCACCAGAACCGGAGCGGCAGGTCGGCGGCGCGGCTGATGCCGACCCTCGGGCCTGACGACAGAGGAACCTCGCGTGAGCGAGCTTCGAGGTAAACACGCCCAGGGCGGCAGAGGTCGAGCCCGTTGTCGGTGGCGCCGATCGCCAGGCCACGGCAGAGGTTGCCGGGACCGCTCAGCAGCCGGTCCGACGGAACTGTGGTTGCGCGGCGGCGCCGGACCACCTGCTCGCCCCTGGTCACGCCGGCCGCGCGCAGCAGGACCGCTGACGCGGACCCGTCCGGTCCGCAGACCACGTTGGCGCAGTGGTGCATGCCGTAGCTGAGGTAGACGTAAAGGTGGCCTGCCGGTCCGAACATGATCGACGCTCGCGGCGTGGGCCCGCGGAACGCGTGCGAGGCAGGGTCCTCCGGGCCGAGGTACGCCTCCACCTCGACGATGGTGGCGCGCACTTCCTCCGCGGTGCCGGCGTCGACGACCAGCTCGGCGCCGATCAGGTCGTGAGCCACCTCGACCGCTCCCCGGGCCAGGAAGGTTCGCGACAGCCGCCGGGCTATCGGCGCACCTCGGCGCCCGTGCGCGCTCGCAACCCGACCGCGATGGCAGCCTGCAGGGTCCTCGCCTCCTCGGAGGTGAGGGTGCGCCCGGGGGCGCGGAAGACGAGGCGGAACGTCCAGCTCTTGCGGCCCTGGCCGAGGGCGGCGTCGCGGTATTCGTCGTAGAGGACCGCGCTCTCCAGCAACGTGCCCCCCGCCTCGCGGATGGACCGCAGCGCGTCGCCGGCCTGGGCCTCTTCGGTCACCGTCACCGCCAGGTCCTGGACGACGGCGGGATGCCGCGGCGGTGCCAGGTACCGGCGCGAGGGCGGCTCGGCGGGGATCAGCGCGTCGAGCTGGACCTCGGCGACGGCGACGCGACCGCGCACCTCGAAGACGGCCAGAGAGGCAGCGTCGAGCTCGCCGACCACGCCGACCGCCTGGCCATTGCAGAGCAGCCGGCCGGAGCGGCCGGCGCGCAGTCCAGGGACGTCGGCGGGCTCGGTGTCCACCGTCCCGGCGCCGAGGTCGGAGGCGAGCCGTGCCACCACCGCCTGGAGGTGGCGGATCCTTCGCGCGGCCCCGTCGGCGTTGGCGGCGGTCGCCGCGGCTCCGAGAAGTAGCGGCTCGGCCGGCAGCGGGACGAGGCCGGCGTCGACACCGTCCCTCGTGGAACCGGCAGCCTGGCCGCGCCGCTCGCCTTCCCAGAAGGCCCTGCCCATCTCGAAGAGCAGGACCTCCTCGACACCGCGCCGGAGGTTGCCCGCCGCGGCCTGGACGACGCCGGGCAGAAGGCTGGTACGCAGCACGCTCCACTCCTCGGTGAGCGGGTTGCGCAGCGGGATGGGGGTGCGACCGACGCCCAGGCCATGCAGCGCGCCGGCCAGGGTGCGCGACACGAACGACCAGGTGATTACCTCGTCGAACCCGGCGCCGGCGAGCACCTCTTTGACGCGGTCCTCGATTGGGGTCTCGGCGGCCACGGTGGTCACCGCGGTCCGCCGCCCCGGGAGCGTGCTCGGGATGCGGTCGTAGCCGAGGGAGCGTCCCACCTCCTCGACGACGTCCGCGACGATCGTCACGTCGCGCCGGAAATGAGGCGCGGTGACGATGAGCTCGTCGCCGTGTTGCTCGACGCCGAAGCTGAGCCGCGCCAGGGCGGTTGCCGCCTCGGTGGCATCGACGTGGTAGCCGAGTAGCGCGGACAGCACGGCGCCGCTGACGTGGATGGGAGGGATGGGCTCGAGCGACCGGGCCCTGACGTCGACGCTGTCCTGGAGCACGTGGCCTGCGCCGAGATCGGCGATCAGCGCGGCGGCGCGGTCGAGCGCAAGCGGCGGCAGGGTGTCGCTAAGGCCCTTTTCGTTGAGCGCGGAGGCGTCGGTGCGGACGCCCAGCCGCTTGCTGGTGGCGCGGATCGCCGGCCCGTCCCAGGTGGCAGCCTCGAGGAGCACGTTGTGGGTGGCGTCGTCGACCGCCGTCCCAGCGCCGCCGATGACCCCGCCGAGGCTGACGGCGACGTCGCCGGCACACACCGCCAGGTCCGCGTCCCCGATGGTGCGCACCGCGCCGTCGAGACAGAGAAGCTGCTCCCCGCGTCCACGGCGCACACGCACGTGCGCCGCGCGGCCGTCGTCGCCCTGGGCGGCCACAAACCGGTCGAGGTCGAAGCCGTGCAGTGGCTGGCCCATCTCGTGGGCCACGTAATTGGTGACGTCGACCACGTTGTTGATGGGACGCAGCCCGACCGCGCGCAGGCGACGTTGCATCCACTCCGGCGAGGGCGCCACGGCGACGTTCTCGATGATGCGCACCGAGAAACGCGGGCAGCCCTCTGCGTCGTCGACCTGCACGTCGGCACGCAGCGACATGCTGGCCGCGCTGAGCAGCCCGTCGGCGATCGCCGCCTGCGGCTCGCGCACCGTCTCGCCGATGGCCGCAGCCATCTCCCGGGCGATGCCGACGTGGCAGAGGCAGTCGGGTCGATTGGTGGTGACCTCCACCTCGAGCACGGTGTCGAGCGCCAGCACCTCGTGCAGCGGTTGTCCCGGCAGGCCGCGCTCGAGATGGTGGATCCCGGCGGCATCGTCGCCGACTCCCAGCTCGGCAGCGGAGCAGAGCATCCCCGGCGACTGATACTTGCCGCCGAACATGGCCCGAACTCCGAGTGGCTCGTCCCAGCTCGGGAGCAGGGTGCCCACCGGCGCGTACGGCACGAGGTCGCCGATGGTGAGGTTGGGAGCGCCCGTGATCACACGGATCGGCTGGTCGCCGCCGGCGTCGATGTCGGCGAAGAGCACGCCCTTGGTCGATTCAGGAACCGGCTCCAGGCTCAGCACCCGAGTCACGACCACGCCGGCGGGGCCGCGCGTTACCCGCTCCACCTCGGTGCCGGTGTCCACCAGGCCCTGCACCAGGGTGTCGAGCGGGGCGTCGAGGACCGCGTACTCGCGCAGCCAGTCCAGCGAGACCTTCACGCCTGGCTCACGAAGCGCACGTCGTTCTCGTAGAGGAGCCGGCCGTCCTCGATGCCGTACGCCAGCATGGCGATGCGCTCGACCCCGATCCCGAAGGCGAACCCGCTGTACCTGGCCGGGTCGACGCCGCCATTGCGCAACACGTTGGGGTGGATCATGCCCCCGCCCAGCAGCTCGAGCCAGCCGCTGCCCTTACAGAGGCGGCAGCCCTCGCCCCCGCACACAGCGCAGGTGACGTCGAGTTCCACCGATGGTTCGGTGAACTCGAAGTGGTGCGGTCGCATGCGGATGGCGCGGTCGATTCCGAAGGTGGAGCGGGCGAAGAACTCCAGGGTGCCCTTGAGGTCGGAGAGCGCGATGCCCTCGTCGATGCACATCCCCTCGACCTGGAAGAACATGGGGAAGTGGGTGGCGTCGTAATCGCGGCGATATGCCTTCCCGGGGACGATCACCCGCTGGGGCGCGCCCCGGATGAGCATGCTCCGGATCTGCACTGGCGAGGTGTGGGTGCGCAGCAGGCGGTCGTCGTCGACGTAGAACGTGTCCTGGGTGTCACGGGAGTGATGGCCCGGCGGCATGTTGACCAGCGTGAAGTTGTAGCGGTCGTACTCCAGCTCGGGACCGCTCACGGGGACGTAGCCGAGCTGGGCGAAGATGCGCCGGACGTCACGGAACACTCGGCTCACCGGGTGCAGATGACCGCGGCGCAGCGGAGGCGGCGGCCAGGTGAGGTCGATCGTCTCGGTCGAGCTGCCCGTTGACGCAGCGCTGAGCACGGCGCGGCGTTCCTCCAGCGCCTCGGTGACGCGCTCTACCACCGCGTTGACGGTCTGGCCCATCGCCCTGCGTGCCTCCGGGTCGGCGACGGCGCCGATCTGCTTGCGGACAACCGTCAGCAAGCCGTCGCCACGGCCCAGGTAGCGGGCGCGAACAGCGTCGAGAGTGCCCGCGTCGCTCGCGGCTGCGATCTCGTCATGCGCCCTGACCCCGAGGGCATGCACGTCAGCGCCGCCCGGCTCTCCGCCAGGTGGTGGCGCCGTGCCACGCTGGTCGGTCACGCCGACGTCAGAGCGCCCCGGGCCACCTCGACAAGCTGCGTGAATGACGCCGAATCCTCGACGGCCAGGTCGGCAAGCATCTTGCGGTTGATGTCGATGCCGGCATTCTTCAGGCCGTGCATGAACTGGTTGTAGGCCAGGCCGTTCTGGCGCGCTGCCGCGTTGATGCGCGTGATCCACAGCCCGCGCATGTCGCCCTTGCGCAGCTTGCGGTCGCGGTACTGGTACGCCAGCGAGTGCATGACCGCCTCGTTGGCGTGGCGGTACAAACGCCTGTCGGCCTGCATACCCTCGGCCAGCTCGAGGACCTTCTTGTGGCGGGCACGTGACGTGACCCCCCGCTTGACTCTCGCCATGGTGACTCCTCCGGGCTATAGGTAGGGCGCCAGGCGGCGGACGGTCTTGACGTCGGCCGCGGACACCTCGTGCTGGATGTTCATGACGCGCTTGCGCTTGCTGCTCTTGTGTTCGAGCATGTGCGACTTGAACGCCTTGCGGCGCATCACCTTGCCGGTGCTGGTGATGCGAAAGCGCTTCTGCGTGGCTTTATGCGTTCGGATCTTTGGCATTCGTCTCCCTCGGCGTGGCGGCGGTCTTCTTCTCGGTGTTCTTGCTGGCGGTCGCGGCGGGCTTCCTCTGCGCCGCACTCTTGGCGGTGCTCCGCTTGGCAGCGGCTGCGGCAGGTGCGGGCTGGTCCTCTGCCGGCTCCTGAGTTGCAGGTGGAGGTGTGGCAGCCTCGGCTGCCTCAGTGGCTGGCGCCGGTGGTGCCTCAGCGACGACCTGCGCTGTGTCGGGCTCCGACGGGGGGGTCACCGCCGGCTGCTCCCGGCGCGGCGACGCGGAGCCGTTGCCCGAGGCTGCAGGCGCATCCCCGTGGTGACGGTCGTCGTGCGGCCGTGCCTGCTTTTTGGTCGTCGGGCTGAGGATCATGATCATGTTCCGGCCTTCGACGAGTGGGGATCGTTCGATGATGGCGAGGTCGCTGAGCTCCTCGGTCATGCGGTCGAGCAGCTTGCGGCCGAACTCCTGGTGGACCATCTCCCGACCCCGGAACATGATGGTCAGCTTGACCTTGTCGCCCTCACCGAGGAACTGCTTCACCTTGGCCAGCTTGGTGCGGAAGTCGTGGTCCGAGATCTTCGGGCGCAGCTTCTGCTCCTTGAGCTGGACGACGTTGTGGTCCCTGCGGCTGTCCTTCTCTCGCTTCAGCGCCTCGAACTTGAAACGACCGTAGTCCATCAGCCTACAGACCGGCGGCTGGGCCAGCGGGGCCACCTCGACGAGGTCGAGGCCGCGTTCGACGGCGAGCTGTCGGGCTGCCTCGATGGTGACGATGCCGAGCGCTTCATCAGTGGTGTCGTCGAAGAGACGCACCTGCGGGATGCGGATCTGCTCGTTGATCCTCAACTCTCGAAAGGCGATGGGTGGAAACCTCCAAACAAAAAACCTGGACAGCGATCCGCTATCCAGGCCTGGGTCTGTTCTGGACCTCCAAGGCGAACCCGGAAGGTGGGGTCCGCAGCGCACGGGCCCTCTTGGCGGCGCCACAGCGGCGTCCGATGGGTGAGCATATCACGGTCGCGGCGCGACCAAAGCGTCAGCGGCGCTGTGCGTGCAGCAGCATCTCCCGTGCTCCGCGGCTGCCGGTGACCGGCGAATCGATGGCGCCGCGCACCTCCCACCCGGCAGCGGTCACCCCGGCGCTTGCGGCGGCGAGCGCCGCGTCGAGGCTGGAGCGATCCGACGGCGCCGTCGCCGCGCGCAGCTCGAACATCGGCTTGACTAGCGCCACCAGCGTCGCATCTGGCGCCAGCGTGACGCGGTTGAGCTGCGCCGCCGCCGCCGCGACGCTGAGGTAGGACACGTCGATGGTCACCACCTCCACGGTGTCCGGCACGCACGCGCCGTAGAGGTCGGCGACGTTGACGGATTCCATGTTGATGACCCGCGGGTTCTGCCGCAGCGAGCCGAGAAGCTGCCCATGGCCGGCGTCGACCGCGTACACGAGACGGGCGCCGGCGGCCAACAGCACGGTGGTGAAGCCACCAGCGGCTGCGCCGACGTCCAGCGCGACCCGGCCCGCCACGTCGAGGGCGAAGGCATCGAGCGCGGCGCGCAGCTTGACCGAGCCACGCAGGATGGTGCGGGGTCGCATCGTGACCCGCGCACGCGCGCGCAGCCGGCTGCGCGGGTTGGTCACCGGGACGCCGTCCACCAGCACCTCCCCCGCTGCGATCAGCCGCGCGGCGTCGTGCTCGGGGAACAGCCGGGCAACGGCCTGCCCGAGCGAGCGGCCCTCGCGCTCCACGTGCGGCTCAGCCCTGGCCGCGCGACGCCGCCTCGGCGACCAGCCGGGTCACCAGGTCGCCCGCGGGCAGGTTCTCCTGGGTGCCCGCGCGCGTCGAACGGACATTGACGACACCGTCGCCCCGTTCCACGTCGCGGCGCCCCACCACGACGACGTACGGCACCTTGCGCAGCTCGGCGTCGCGGATGCGAGCCTGCATTCGCTCGCCCGGTTTGTCGTTCACTTCGGCACGCAGGCCGGCGGCTCGCATGGTGTCGCGTAGCGCGGTGACGTGCTCGATCACCTCAGGGGCATCGTCCTGCACGGGAACGATCTCGCACTGTACCGGTGCCAGCCAGACCGGGAAATGGCCAGCGTAGTGCTCGAGAAGGATCCCGAAGAATCGCTCGATGGAGCCGAAGAGGGCGCGGTGGATCATGACCGGGCGCGCCTCCCCGCCGTCCGCCTCGATGTAGCCGAGGCCGAAGCGCTGGGGGAATTGGAGATCGACCTGGATCGTGGACATCTGCCAGTAGCGACCGATCGCGTCCTTGACCTGGACGGAGATCTTGGGCCCGTAGAACGTCCCGCCGCCCTCGTCGAGCGCGAGCTCGAGGCCCATGTTCGACGCTGCTGACCGCAACGCGTCGGTCGCCTCCTCCCACTCCTCGTCGGTGCCGACCGCCTTACCCTCCGGCCTGGTCTGGAGCTCGAGGAAGAACTCGCTGAGCCCGAACTCGCGCAGGAGGTCGAGGACGAAGGTCAGCAGTGTGCGGATCTCCTCGCCCATCTGCGCCTTGGTGCAGAAAATGTGCGAGTCGTCCATGGTCAGGCCGCGGACACGGGTGAGGCCGTGCACCACCCCCGACTTCTCGTACCGGTACACCGTGCCGAACTCGAACAGACGCAAGGGCAGCTCGCGGTAGCTGCGCGGCCGACTGCGGTAGATGAGGATGTGGAACGGACAGTTCATCGGCTTGAGGTAGTACTTGACGCCGTCGTCAAGCTCCATCGGCGGGAACATCCCCTCCGCAAACCACTGCAGGTGACCGGAGGTCTGGAAGAGGTCCTCCTTGGTGATGTGCGGCGTGTTGACGAACTCGTAGCCGGCTTCCTCGTGGCGCCGGCGCGAGTAGTCCTCCATCAGCTTGCGCACCAAGCCGCCCTTGGGATGAAAGACGGGCAGTCCGGACCCGATCTCCTCGGGGAAGGAGAAGAGGTCGAGCTCAGCTCCGAGGCGGCGGTGGTCGCGGCGGCGCGCCTCCTCGCGCTGCGCGATGAAGGCGTCGAGCTGCTCGCGCTCGAAGAAGGCGGTGCCGTACACGCGCTGCAGCTGCTCGTTCCTCTCGTCGCCTCGCCAGTACACGCCGGCGACTCGCAGCAGGCGCACGGCACGCAGGTGGCCGGTGTGGGGCACATGAGGGCCGCGACAGAGATCGACGAAGTCACCGGTGCGATAGACGCCGACGGTGTCGACGTCATCTGGCATGCCATCGATGATCCTGACCTTGAACTCCTGGTCCAGGTCAGTGAACAGCTGACGCGCCGGCCCTCGGGCCATGACCTCGCGCTCGAATGGAATGCGTCGCTTGGCCAGCTCCTTCATCCTCGCCTCGATGCCGGCAAGGTCCTCTTCGCTGAAGTGCGCGCTCCCGCGAAGGCGGAAGTTGTAGAAGAAACCCTCGTCGGTGGCGGGTCCCACGTCGTACTGCGCGCCGGGGAACAGCTCGACCACCGCCGCAGCCATGAGGTGCGCGGCGCTGTGGCGGAGGATGTCGAGGGTCAGCTCCGCGGGCGCGTCGATGGGCGGGCCGGCCTCGGCGGCGTCGTCCACGATCTCGTCAGGCATGGGCGCGAATTGTAGATGCGGCGCCGAACGTCCCCGCGCCTGCCCGGCGGCGGGTCAGCCGCAGAGCCTGGACATTCCTCTGGGCACGTCCTCACGAGCCTCGGAGATGCGCGAGATTGCGGCCTCGGGATTATTGGTGGCACCGAGCCCCAGGCTGAGCTGGCGGGTCAGGGGCAGCACACGCCGGCTGGAGCGCTGCGCTGACAGGCGCAGGCGTGCGTGTCGCTCGGGATCAAGCGAGCAGCAGCGCACGCTGCAGTACTTCGCTGTCGGCTTCTTGACCGGTGCCGCGCAACCGCCCCGGGCGCAGATCCGCCGCGTCGTCCTCGTTGCGTCGGAACCATTCGGCTCGGAGTCCCCTACCACGCGCCGAGTGTCATCTGTCGACTCCGGCGATGTCAACACCCACATACGGCGCATTTGCGTCGCACTGCGGTGCACAACCTCGGCGCGATCTCACCGTTGGCCTGTGCAAGGTGTGGACAACTGCTTCGTCGCGCTGTGGACATCTGCGCAGCCTCTGTGCGCAACATGTGCGCACAGGTATCCCGCTGAAAATTCCTTAAGAGATACGCTGGCGAGGGCCGAGTCACGGCTCGGCGCGTGGTGGGCGCAATAGGGATCGAACCTATGACCTCTGCGATGTCAACGCAGCGCTCGTACCAACTGAGCTATGCGCCCGCACGCGCGCCGGAGGCGGATTCCGGACCGCGATGATACCAGCCTCCCCACCAAAATCCGTCAGCGCAGGCGACTTCACGTCGCCGGAGATGACACCGCTGAGCTGGGGGGTGCCCGAGGGGGGAACGCAGTTCCCCCTTCGTCTTTCTAGACGCGTGTCTTGCGCGAGCGACCGACGCTCTTCTGGGCGGTGGTCAGGTCGTCGGCGGTCACCTCGACTCGCAGGATGCCCTCACACTCGTGGCAGACGACGTGGAACGCCTCGGGCCGGCCGATCGGCCGGGCCACGGCCTGGCGATGACCGCAGCACTCACAGGTGACTATGGCCCGCATCTTGTCTCCCACATTCGACGTCAGCCCGCTGGGGGTGCCGGCGAGCATTTCACCGCCGCTGTGGGTGCAGAGAAAGATGATGGTTTCGCGACGGCGCCGTTGCACAGCCGCGACGCGGATCAGTCGGCCGCGCTGAGCTCGGTGTCGAGAATGGCGAGCCGGCGCCAGAATGCCAGCCTCACGACGAACGCGCCGGCCAGGATGATCACGCCAAGTCCGGCCACAACGCTGGCCACGCCCACCGCGTCGGCGATGATGCCCGCGACCAGCAGGGGTAGGGCCACGGCCGCGTTGATCACGGCGAAGATCCCGCCGAATATGCGGCCCCGCGTCTCCTCGTTGGTGCGTTCCTGGAGGATGGTGAAGGCGGGGATCAGCAGGGCGCCGAGCGCGCCGCCGAACACCGCGCTGAGCACCAGCACCATGGGCACGATCGCTCCGTCCGCACCGAGGCTGCGGAACAGCGGAGGGGTCACCCCGACCGCCGCCAGGGAGGCACCTGCGACAGCCAGGGCGATGACCAGCGTGACCGCCTTGGAGAAGCCGTTGCCGGCGCGCTGGGCGAGGACCGCGGCCATGGTGACCAGCCCGAGCGTCGCCGGGATCAGGACGAGGTAGGTGTCCTGGTCGGAGCGGTGCAGTTCCTTGACCATGAACACCGGCCCCAGGGCAAATACCGTGAACACCACGATCAGAGCCACCGCGAGCTGGTACAGGCCCAGGCGGATGGCTGGGTTGCCGGCGATTAGGCTGATCCCCTCGCGGAGCTCGCGGCGCAGGCTGGCGGTGTGCTCGGGCGCGGTGCGGGCGGCGCGCAGCGGTGTGCCGATCCGCCAGATCGAGATGGCCGCCAGCGCGAACAGCGTGGAGGCGATGAAGAAGGGGGCACGTTCGCCAACCAGGCGGATCGCCAGTGTCGCCGCTGGCACACCCAGCACCAGGGTCAGGATCACCGTGGTCATGAACAGCGAGGTCGCGCCCATGATCTGGTCGCGCCGCACCAGGGATGGAATGCTCGCCGCCTCCGCCGGCGCGAACAGCTGCCCTACTGAGCTGAACAGGAAGGTGATCACGATCAGCGGCCACGCCTGGTTGCCCACCACGGGGAGCACCTGGACGATCGGGATGAGCAGGATCAGCCCGCCGCGGATCGCGTTGGTGGCGATCATCAGGGTGCGCTTGTCATGCCGGTCGGCGTACACGCCCGCCGGGGCGCTGAGGAAGACCGATGGCAGCGTGTAGGCGATCATCAGCACGGACTGGATCGAGGCCTTGCGGCTGACGTCGTAGACCACGATGAGCAGGGTGAACATGAGGAACTTGTCGGCCAGCTGGCTGGCTGCCTGGGCCAGCCAGAGGAGCCGGAAGTCGCCCCGGCGCAGGACCGCCCGGAAGCCCTGGCGATCCTCGGGCAGCGGCGGGACCGCGGGGCGCGCTGCATGGAGGTGGCGCCGGGACGCCGGTGGCGCGATCTCATCGCCGGGCGGGATCGCGATGTGCGGTTCGTTCACGGGTGTCCGGGAAGCGTACGGGCGGCGACGGCGATCCGGTGCCATTCGGCGAGATCGAGCGTGCCCGGCCGCCGCCCCGGGTCGATGGCAGCCTCGCGCAGCCATGCCACGCCGAGTGCCTCGTCGCCGCCCGCTGCATGGGTGATGCCGTGGCGCAGGGTCTTGCGGCGCATCTGGAACGCGGCCCGGGCAACGTCGAGCACGCTCTGGCGCGCCGCGGCATCGAGCCCTGCGGCCGGGGTGAGACGGATCACACTCGAGTGCACCGCCGGAGCAGGCTCAAAACTGGCCGGGGTGACGTCGCGCAGGCGCTCCACGGTGGCCACGCTGCGGACAGCGACCGTGGCCAGGCTCCACGCGCCGGGACCCGCCGCGAGGCGCGCAGCCACCTCACGCTGGACCAGGAACACTCCGCGGCGGGGCGGGTCCGCCATCTCGTAGAGCCGGGTCAGCAGGGGCGTGGTGATGCTGTAGGGGATGTTGCCGGCGGCGAGCCATCCCTCACCGATGCCGAAACTGGCGATGTCGACGCGCAGGGCATCGCCCTGAGCCACCTCCACGTTCGGCCGATCGCGCTGGGTGATACGGGTGGCAGCCACACAGCGTTCATCGAGGTCGACCGCCACCACCCGGCGGGCGCGGCGCGCCAACTCGCCGGTGAGCGTGCCGATCCCCGGACCGATCTCGAAGACGTCGTCGGTCGCTTCGATCGCCAGGGCGGCGACGATGTCGTCGAGGACGTCGCGATCGATGAGGAAGTTCTGGCCCAGCCTGTGCCGGGCGACCAGTCCCACCCGCCGGGCGACCGCCTGCAACGTGGCCGGATCGGTGAGATCGGCAGCGGCGGCGCCACCGCGCGAGCCGCTCACGCGTCTGCACCGGGGAGCCGGAACAGACGGCGCGCGTTCGCGGTGCTCTGCTCGCGCACCAGGGCGACGTCGACGTCGCGCAGCGTTGCCACAGCGGCCGCTGTGGCGGCCACGTAGCCGGGGAGGTTGGGCCGGCCGCGATGGGGCACGGGTGCAAGAAATGGCGAGTCGGTCTCGAGCACGTAGTCGCGATCCCCGACTGCCGCGGCGGCGGCCTGCTGCGGCTCGCTGCGCGGAAAGGTGACGATCCCGGAGAAGGAGATCGCGTAGCCGGCGTCCACGCACGCCGCCGCGAACGGGGCATCGCCGCTGAAGCAGTGCATCACGCCGCGCACCGCGGAATGCTCGCGGATCAAGGACAACACCTCGGCGTGGGCGTCGCGGTCGTGGACCACCACGGGCTTGCCGTGCGCCTCGGCCAGCTCGAACATGGTGTGCATCGAGCGGCGCTGCTCCTCGAGTGGGGTGTCGTGGTAGCCGGGCCGGAAGTACAGGTCGATGCCGATCTCCCCCACCGCGACCGCGCGCGGGTGGTCGAGGAGCTCGCCGAGCGCCTCGACCTGGCGTGGGTCGGGCGCGTGTTTCTGATGAGGGTGCCAGCCCACGGTGAACCAGACGTTGTCGTGCGCTTCGGCGATGAGCCGGTTGCGGTCGGAGTCCTCGACGTCGAGCCCGACGCTGACGATCTGCTCGACGCCGTCCGCCGAGGCGCTTGCCAGGGCGTCGTCGAGCAGGCCACGTTCTTGCAGCAGGACGAGGTGGCAGTGGGTGTCGACGAGCGGCCCGCGTGGTGCCACGTTGCTCATTCGGCGGCGAGAACGGCCTCACGGTCGAGTCGCGGGAAGAGGATCTCGCCGACGGCGACCGGGGCGCCCTCAGCGAGCCGCGGCCAGCTGCGCACCTCGTCGGTCAGGTCGCCGCCCAGGGCGAGGCCCATCTCGGCGGCGACGCGCGCGGTCGCCCGCGGGATGATCGGATGAAGCAGCATCGTCGAGACGCGCACCGCCTCGAGCAGCTCGGCGCACACCGTGCCGAGCCGAGCGTCGCCATCGCGCTGCAGCGTCCAGGGCGCTGTCTGCTCGATGTACTTGTTGGCGCGCCCGACGAGCTGGCGAGCTGCGGCCATCGCCTCGCTGAACTGCAGGTCATCGATGGCCGCGTCGTACACCGGCACGACCCGGGCCGCGGTGCTGCGCAGCTCATCGTCGATGGCGGCGCGCTCGGCCAGCGCCGGCACACGGCCACCGAAATAGCGCTGCACCATCTTGGTGGTCCGCGACACCAGGTTGCCGTAGTCGTTGGCCAGGTCGGCGTTGTAGCGGTCGATGAACTTGGCGATGGAGAAGTCGCCGTCGCGGTCGAACGGCACCTCGCTGAGCAGCACCCAGCGCACCGCGTCGCTTCCGAACTGGTCCACCAGCTGCATCGGTTCGATGAAGATGCCCCGGCTCTTGCTCATCTTCTCGCCGGCCAGCGTGATGAAACCGTGGGCGTGCACCTTGCGCGGGAGCGGCACGCCGGCGGCCATGAGGATGGCCGGCCAGATGACCGAGTGGAACCGTGTGATGTCCTTGCCCACGACGTGGACGTCCGCCGGCCAGAACCGCGCGAAGTCGTCGCCGTCGGGATATCCGACCCCGGTCAGGTAGGCGGGCAGCGCGTCCAGCCACACCCAGATCACCTGCGACTCGTCCCCGGGCACCGGGATTCCCCAGGTGGAGAAACCGCGCGAGATGCTGATGTCGGTGAGGCCTCCCCTGATGACGCTGAGCATCTCGTTGCGTCGAGGCGGTGGCACCACGAAGTCCGGCTCGCGCTCATAGAGGTCGAGCAGCGGCTCCGCGAACTCACTGAGGCGGAAGAACCAGTTCTGCTCCTCGACCCACTCCACCGGGGTCTGGTGGATCGGGCACATGCCGGCGACGATCTCCTTCTCCGTGTAGAACTGCTCGCAGAACGGGCAGAACCAGGCGCGGTACCAGTCCTTGTAGATGTGGCCCGCATCGGCGAGAGCACGCCACAGCGTTTCTGAGGTGCGCCGGTTGGCGTCACTGCTGGTGCGCACGAAGCTGGTCGGCTCGACGTCGAAGGCACGCATCATCGTCTTGAAGGCGTCGACCTGCCTGGTGCAGTAGTCAGCCGGCTCCATTCCCCCGGCGCGGGCGGCGCGCTCCACCGACTGGCTGTGCTCGTCGCTTCCCACCGTGAAGCGCACGTCGTCACCGCGCAGCCTGCGGTGACGCGCCAGCACGTCGCAGCCGATCTTCTCGTACGCGTGGCCGAGGTGGGGATCGCCGTTGACGTAGTCGATCGCCGCGGTGACATAGAAGGAGGGCTCAGGCCGGGTCACGTCAGCTGGCTCCGATGAGGACGGTGCACTCGCCCCGCGGCGGCTGGGCGGCGAACGCCTCGGCCAGCGCTGCCGCGGTGCCGGTGTGGAAGGTCTCGTGGACTTTAGTCAATTCGCGCGCCACCACCACCGGGCGCTCCCCGCAGCTCGGGGCGATCAGCGCCAGCGTCCGCGCCAGGCGCAGCGGCGACTCGTAGAACGCCACGGTCGAGTCGGAGAGCAGGCCGCTCTCCACGGTGCGGCGCAGCTTGCCCGGGCTGCGCGGCAGGAAGCCGAGGAAGCAGACGCGGTCGCCGCGCAGACCGCTACCCGCCAACGCTGCGGTCAGGGCCGATGGGCCCGGCACCGGGACCACCGTCACCCCCGCCTCGCGCGCCGCCTGCACGAGGAAGGCTCCGGGGTCGCTCACCACCGGCGTGCCCGCATCGGTGCACAGCGCCAGGGTGTCGCCCGCGACGAGCCGCGCGACCAGCGCCGGGACCCTGCGCGCCTCGTCGTGCGCCGGCAGGGAGAGAAGCGGACGCGCGATGCCGTGGGCCGTGAGCAGCTGGCGGGTGCGCCTGGTGTCCTCGGCCACGACGGCGTCGCACTCGCGCAGCACGCGCAGCGCGCGCAGGGTGATGTCCTCGAGGTTGCCGATGGGGGTGGCGACGACGTGCAGGAGGCCGGCGCTGGTGCCGCTCAAGTACCCCAGTCCCTGGGATAGCGGAAGTCGCGATCGATGGTGCGCGCCGACAGCTTGGCGATGATCGGCGGTCGCCGTTTGTACTGGCTGCCCCTGACCCGCTGCGCCACCAGCTCCACGAAGGCATCCTCGAATCCGAGCGCGCGGAGCTCAGCTCGGGTGCGGCGCTCATCGACCATGTGGTACAGCACCGAATCCACGAGGTCGTACGCGAAGCCCAGCTCCTCCTCGTCCGACTGTCCTTCCCACAGATCGGCGCTCGGCGCCTTGCTGATCACCTGCTCGGGGAGGTCGACGCTCCGCGCCAGGGCGAAGACCTGCGTCTTGTAGAGGTCGCCCAGTGGGTTGAGCGCGCTGGCCATGTCGCCGAACAGCGTGCTGTAGCCGAGCAGCAGCTCGGTCTTGTTGCTGGTGCCGATGACCAGCGCACGGTGCGCCCACGACATGTCGTAGAGGATGGTCATGCGCTCGCGCGCCATCTTGTTGCCGCGCCGGCCGCGGTCGGCGTCGGGAAAACGCTCGAAGTATGCGTCCACCTGCGGGGAGATGTCGACCACGGTCGGGGTCATGGCCAGTCGCTTGCACACCAGGCGCGCGTCGGCCTCGGATGCCGCCGATGAGGTCCGGTACGGCATCAGGATGGGGAGCACGTTCTCCGCTCCCAGGGCGGCGCACGCCAGCGCCGCGCTCAGCGCCGAGTCGACGCCCCCGGAGAGACCCACGACCACGCGCTGGAACCCGACCTTGCGCACCTCGTTGCGGATGAAGCCGACGAGGATGTCGCGGACGACGTCGCGGTCAATCGCGAGCGCGTCGCTGTCGGAGACGGTCTGTCTGTGCGTCGTTGATGTCATGTCGCTCATCTCGAAGCAGGGGGTTGGCGATGCGGGCGCGTCGCACCGCCGCGAGGTCGATGCGGTGGAGGACCAGGCACTCGTCGTCGCCCGCAGGGTCCTCGAGGAGCCGCCCGTCAGGCCCGACTGCGCGTGAACCGCCCCAGAACCCGACTCCGTCCTCGAAGCCGACACGATTGCAGTACAGCAGGTAGGCGGTGAACAGCTGGGCGTACGTACGGGTCATGGCGTCATAGCTGCGCGCGGTGCCGAGCGCGTTGCCGTGCACCACGCCGCGTCCCGGCGAGGCGGACGGGCAGATGAAGAGCTCGACGCCCTCGCGAGCCAGCAACCCTGCGGCGGTCGGATGCCACATGTCCTCGCAGATGAGCGTGCCCGACCGCCACGGACGCGGGGGCGCGGCGGCGGCCAGCGGGGCTGCGAAAGTGCGGAAGCGATCTCCCTGGGCGAGGTACCTGGCCTCGTCGAACAGCCCATAGGTGGGCAGGTACACCTTGCGATGGACGTGGTGGACACGTCCTCCCGCCAGGTACAGCGAGGCGTTGTAGAAGCGAGCGTCGTCGCTCTCCAGCACGCAGCCGGCGACGACGTCGACGCCGCGCGAGGCCAGGGCCAGCCGCTGGAGCTGCTCGGACTGCTCGAGCAGCGCCACCTCGGGCACGAGGTCCTTGAGGAAGTAGCCGGTCAGCGACAGCTCGGGGAACACGATGAGCGAGGCGCCCCCGCCGGCCGCCTCGTCGATCAGCTCGAGATGGCGCTCGAGATTGGCAGCGACGTCGCCGAGGCGCGGAGCGATCTGGGCGAGCGCCACCACCACGTCGGTGCGGTCCCCCTGCGGCCGCACCGTGGTGGCCGCGGGCTCCGTCGTGGGCACAGCCACTGGGTCCGCAGCAGGCGGCGCCTCGGTGACGGTCATGCCGGGTCCTCATGCATGGGGTGATCCTGCTCTGATTGTCGGCCCGAAGCGCTCATCCGTGTCGTGATCGGAACACGCTGGTGGAGGACGAAGCCGGCCACGGCGTCGCCCACGTCCGCCACCGGCATGGTCACCACCGCCGCCGGGGGCAGGGCGGCGAGGAAGCGCTCACCATACTCGCGGCTGCGCAGACGCTCGTCGCAGAGCACGACCACGCCCCGGTCGGTGCCATGCCGGATGAGCCGCCCGAAACCCTGGCGCAGTCGCAGCACGGCCTGGGGGAGGACGTACTGGCCGAAGGGGTCGCTGAGCGATTCCGTGCGCGCCTTGACCAGGGGGTCGGTGGGCACGGCGAACGGCAACTTGGCGATGACCACGCAACGGAGCGCGTCGCCGGGTACGTCGATGCCTTCCCAGAAGCTGCTGGTGCCGAGCAGCACGGTGCGCCGGTTGGCGAGGAAGCTGCCCAGGATTTGCCGGCGGGTGCCGTCGAGGCCCTGCCCCAGCAGGGCGATGCCGCTCGCCTCCATCCGCTGCGCGAGCAGGGCGTGGACACGGCGTAGCGGGTTGTAGCCGGTGAAGAGGGCCAGGGTGCTGCCGCCTAGCCGCTCGGCGGTGTCCCCGACCAGGCTGGCCACCGCGCGATCGTGGTCGGGTTCGTCGTACGAAGGAACGTCGGACGGAAGGATGCAGAGCGCCTGGGCGAGGAAGTCGTACGGCGAGTTGAGCAGGAGCTCGTCGGCGTCGTCGAGGCCGAGGCGGTCCCTGGTGAAACCGAAGTCACCCCCGACCGCCAGGGTTGCCGAGGTGGCGATCACCGTCTCCGCGCGGGTGAAGACCGACTCCCGGAGCGCGTCGGCCACGGTCACCGGGGCCTCGTGGAGCTCACCCTGCTCGGCGCGCAGCGCCAGCCAGGCAACGTGACCGGGGCGCGGTCTTAGAAGCACACGCTCCACCGCTGCGGCGAGCTCGTCGAGAGCGGTTGCTGCCAGGAAGCGCTCCTGATCGGCCCGGTCCGGCTGGGGCAGCAGGTCGATCTGCATCGCGCCGGCCAGCTCCGGGTCGCGCAGATGAAGGGCCGCGGCCCGCCAACGCGCGGTGGCGTGCTCGGCCGAGCGAAGCAGGATCGCGTGGCCGTGGGCGTCGCGCACCTCCTTGGAGACGCCGACGGTGGCGTTGCCGCTGTGGTCGGAGCCGAGCACCTCGCCGATGCGCCCCTTGACGTCTCCGAAGAGGCGCACCGTCGCCTCGCGCGCCGAGCTCAGCGCCGCCTCCAGCTCGCCTTCGGTGGGCCCGAGCCGGTCGAGGACCACGAGCACGTCGAAGGCGCGCAGGTTGATGCCGAGCTGTTCGGTCGCGGCGGCCTCGAGGTGATGGGCCTCGTCGATGACCAGCGCCTCGTGCTCGCCGAGAGTCTGGCCGCCGGCGGCGGCGTCGGCCAGGAGCAGGGCGTGGTTCGTGATCACGATCGACGCCGCCTCGGCGGTGCGACGCGCGGCCACCATGAAGCAGCGATTGCTTTGCCAGTTGGCGCAGGCGGCGCCGAGGCAGTCGCCGCCGTCGGACTCGACGTGTCGCCACAGCGTCTCCTCGGAACCGTTGAGGTGGAGCTCACTGCGGTCGCCCTGCTCCGTCTCGGCCAGCCAGGCGAGCAGCTTGAGCTTGAAGCGGACGCGGTCGAGGTCGGGACCGTGCGGCCCCGCGTCGGCGGAGCCGAGGAACCGCTGCCAGCGGCGCAGGCTGAGCTGGTGGTTGCGTCCCTTGAGCAGTGCCGCAGGGATGGGCGCGCCGACAAGGGTCTCGACCATGGGCAGGTCGCGCTCCATCAGCTGTTCCTGGAGGGTGATCGTGCGCGTGGCCACCACCGCCCGGCGGCCGCTGCGGCTGTGCAGCGCCAGCGGGAGCAGGTAGGCCAAAGACTTGCCCACGCCGGTCCCTGCCTCGACTATGAGCCGGCGCCTTCGTTGCAGGGTCTGCGCGACTGCGCGGGTCATCTCCAGCTGAGCCTCGCGCAGCTCGAAGCCCTCGCCGGCCATTCTGGGCGGCACGCCCGCTCCGAGAAGGGCGGTCGCGGCGGCGACGAGGTCCGCCGGTGGCGGGCCGGTGGGAGGGGGCGGCGGTGGCGCCGCACGCGATGCGCCCGCCCACGCCCGCCGTTGCGGGTCCCCCACGCCGTCGACCACCGCGGTGAAGAACAGGCCGAGCTCGCCACCGGCCTGCGCGGCGACGCCGCGCATCTGCGCAAGCACGCCGACGGGCAGCGCTTGCGCAGCCGCCCGCAGGCGCGCGAAGAGGAGCTGAGTCGCCGACGCGTCGCTCAGGGCGCGGTGCGGGCGCAGGTGCTCGATGCCGATGGCGGCGCTGAGCAGTGGGAGGCTGTGGGACGGCGCGGTGGGCAGAAGGATGCGGGCGAGCTCGAGCGTGTCGAGAACTCGCCGCCCGCTGAACGCGCCGGGAACAAGGCCGGCGCAGAAGGTGACGTCGAAGCCGGCGCCGTGGGCGACCAGCTCAGCGTCCGCGCAGAAGTCGGCGAGCTGGGCGACGCCCTCGACAGGGGCCGGCGCTCCGGCGACGTCGGCCTCGGTGATCCCACAGAGCCGCTGCACGGCCAACGGGATGGGAACCCCGGGGTCGACGATCACCTCGAGCTCGCCGACGCGCCGCATGGTCGCGTCGAAGCGCACCGCACCGATCTCCAACACGCGGTCGCTCTTCGGCGACAGGCCGGTGGTCTCGAGGTCGAAGGCGACAAAGTCGCCCCTGGTGGCCACCCCGGGCGTCAGGCCGCTGGCGTCGACGCCGGCGCCTCCTGCTCCGCCGTGCGATACCGCGGCGGGAGCATTGCCGAGATAGCGTCCATGATCGCCGCGGCGATGGCGCGGTTGTCGTGCCGGGCGCTGCCCTCGCTGGTGGGGAGTGCGACGGGCCTGCCGTAGCGCACGTGCACGGGCGCGCGGTGGATCCTCGTCCTTCCCGGGGCGATCACCTGCTCGGTCCCCCAGACGGCCACCGGGATCACCGGTACGCCGCCGTGGCGGGCGAGGAAGCCGACGCCGGCCTGCGGGTCCCGCAAATGCGCGTCGGGCGACCGCGAGCCCTCCGGGTAGACGAGCACGATGTGGCCGTCGCGGAGCAGGTCGAGCGTGTGGCGCAACGCGGCGCGGTCGGCGCTGCCGCGCACCACCGGGAAGGCGTTGAAGCCGCGAAAGATCCAGCGCACGCGCGCCTTCTCGAACGCCTCGCTCTTGGCCATGTAGTGGACGTCCAGGCGCGGGATCAGCGCGCCAGTCAGCGGCGGATCGATGGTACCGACGTGGTTGCCGACGAGCAGCGCACCGCCCTGGCGGGGGACGTTCTCGAGGCCATCGACATGGACTCGTCCTGGCAGCACCACGGCGACGAGGAAGCGCATCACGCCGCGCAGGAACCGGTACATCAGCGTGTCGGCACCGGGTCGAGGCCCGCCTCGTGGCAGAGCTTCAGCGCGTACGCGATCATGGTCGGCACGTCCATCGCCGCGGTGTCGATGACGTGCGCGTCGGGAGCCGGCGTCAGCGGCGAGGCGGCGCGGTCGGTGTCAGCACGGTCGCGATCGGCGACCTCGGCACGCAGCGCGCTGTGGTCGGCGTCCGTTCCGCGGGCGCGTAGCTGGGCGAGGCGGCGCTCCTCGCGGACCGACTGCGGCGCCGCCAGGTAGAACTTCACCGCGGCGTCAGGGAAGACCACCGTTCCGCAGTCGCGTCCCACCGCGACGGCGCCGCCGGCAGCGAGCGCGCGTTGCGGCTCGAGAACTGCGGCGCGCACCGCCGGCGTGCTCGAGATTGCTGTCAGCAGGGCTGCGTAGTGCGGGTCGCGCAGCATTACGTCGTCGGCGACCCCGTCCACCACGACGTGGTCGCCGCCGGAGCGGGGGTCGGTGTCGACCTCGACGGTCGTCTGCCGCGCGAGCTCGGCGAGCGCATCGGGATCACCGACGTCCACCCCGACGCGGACGGCGGCCACCATGATGCCCCTGTAGAACAGCCCGGTGTCGACGAGCGGCAGGCCCAGCTCGATGGCTAGCGCGCGACCCAGCGTGGACTTGCCGCTCCCTGCCGGGCCGTCGACAGTGACGATGCGGTGCCGGCTCACGTCCGCGGCGCGGTTTCAGCGCCGCGAAGCGCCGCCACCTCGCGGTCGTCGAGCGGACGCGTCTCCCCCTCGCGGAGGTCACCGAGCTCGATGGGACCGACCCGGGTGCGACAGAGATCGACGACCCCGTTGCCGACGGCGGCGAAGAGCCGCCGCACCAGACGCTTGCGCCCCTCCCCCATGACCACGTCGACTACCGCGTCGCCGACGCGATGCACCTCCAGCGCGCGCGCCGGGCCGTCGTCGAGCATCACGTCGTCAAAGAGGCGGGCGAGCTGCGCGTCGCTGAGCGATGACTCGGTGGTGACCCGGTATGTCTTGTGTACGCCGTGGCGCGGATGGGCGACGCGATGGGCGAGGTCTCCATCGCTGGTGAGCAGGAGCAGTCCGCGACTGTCGGAGTCGAGGCGACCGATCGGGACCAAGCCGGGGATGTCCGTGACCAGGTCGCGCACGGTGCGGCGGCGCTGTGGATCGCTCATGGTGGTGAGCACCCCGGGGGGCTTGTTGAGCGCCAGCGTCACGGCGGTGGCGGGCTTGGCTGCGACCGGCGCTCCGTCGACCACCACGGTGTCCGTGTTGATGTCAACCCTGGCTCCAACGGGTGCCACCTCTCCGTTGACGCGCACCCGGCCGGCGGCGATGAGCTGGTCGGCGGCGCGGCGCGAGGCCACGCCGCGACGCGCCAGGAAGCGGTTGAGCCGCTCCCCGGAGCCGGCCGCCACCGGGGTCACGGCGCCGCGCCACCGTCGTGTGCCGCGGCCAGCGGGGCAAGGACCTCGTCGCCGCCCAGGGGAGGCAGGTCGTCGATGCGCTCGAGCCCGACGATCTGCAGGAACCGCAACGTGGTGCCGAACAGCCGGGGCCGGCCCGGGGTGTCCTGGCGGTCCACCTCGGCGATCAGCCCGCGGCGCTCGAGGCTCTCGAGGACCGCCTCGCAGTTGACCCCGCGGATCGCCTCGATGCCGGCCCGGGTCAGCGGCTGGCGATAGGCGACGATGGCCAGGGTCTCCAGCGCCGGCCGGCTCAGACGGGTGGGGCGCTCCGGCTGGAGGGCGCGCTGCACCGCCCAGGCCGTCTCCGGCCGGGTGACCAGCTGCAGCTGATCGCCGTGACGCTGGACCATCAGGCCGCGACCGCGCAGCTGCCCGGCCAGTGCCTCCGCGGCGGCGCCGACCGCCCCCGGGGTTCGCCCGAGGATCCCGGCCACCTCGGCGAGCGTCACCGGCCGGTTCAACGAGAAGCAGACCGCCTCCAGGGCCACGGCGAGGTCCTCGGGCTCCGCCCCGGCCACCCCCTCGGGGACGATGGCGCGACCGAACACGTCCAGGGCGAGCTCGAACGTCTCCTCGTCCTCGACCTGCACCTCTGTCTCGATCTCATCCACCGGCGCGCACCGAGATCGGGCCGAACGGCTCCTCCTGCTCGACGACGGCCTCGCCGAGGCGGAGCAGCTCGAGGAGCGCGAGGAAGCAGGCGACAGCCTCGAGCCTGGTGGTGACCGTGGCGAACAGCTCCTCGAAGGCCAGCTCGCCGCCGCGCAGGCGCACGCGCAGCTCGTCCATCTTGTCGTCGACCGAGAAGGTCATAGCCCCGATCGGTAGCGGCTCCGCCTCGCTGAGCCTGACGAGCACGTCGCGGAAGGCGGCGGCCAGCCGCTCGGGCGGGATGCGCAGCCGCTCCAGCGGGATTACGTCGGGGGCGACCAGGCTGAGGAAGCTGCGCGCGCCCTCCTCGGCTGCCTCGGCCAGCAGCGCCTCGGCGGCGGCCTTGAAGAGCCGGTACTCGCTCAGCCGTCTGCCGGCGTCGCCGCCCGGGTCCTCCTCCTCGTCCTCGACAGCGGCGCTCTCCGCCGGGTGGAGCCGGGCGGCCTTGAGAGCGATGAGCCGCGCCGCCAGGGAGAGGAAGTCGGCCATCTCGCGGAGGTCCACCTGGTCACCGGCGTCGTCCATGCGGGCCCGGAACCTCGCGGTGATCTCCGCGACGGCGATGCCGTCGAGATCCACCTCGCCACGCTGGGCGCGCACCACAAGCTGCTCGAGAGTGCCGCTGAAGCCCTCGACCTCAACGGGGAAGCGCGGCTCGGTGTCGGTCGCGGCCGGCTCGGCGGGCGCGATCGAACCGGCGGTGCGAGTCTCAACCATGTCCTCCGCATGGTACGGATCGGCGCCGCGTCGATCCATCAGCGGCCAGCCGTGCGCGCCCGTCCCGGCCGCGGGCCCCGCCCGGACGCGATCGTCTCCACAGCCTCGCCGCGCAGCTCGACCGCGCGGGCCAGCGCGGCGACGGTGACCCGCCCGGACATCAGGCGGGCGATCTCGGCGAGCCGGTCGTCGCCGTCGGTCGGTGTCACGGTCGCCACCACCCCGCCGTCGCCGTCGCGCTTGCGCACCACCAGGTGCCCGGAGGCTCGTGAGGCGATCTCGGCGCGATGGGTGACGGCGATCACCTGGCGGTGCGCGCCGGTGGCGGCCAGCAGGTCGCCGACGCGGGCGGCGGTCTCGCCGCCGATCCCCGTATCGACCTCGTCGAGGACCAACAGCGGCGAAGCGGCCTCGGTGATGCAGGCCGAGAGCGCCAGCACCAGCCTCGAGAGCTCGCCGCCGGATGGCCCATGGTCGAGTGGCGCCGGCGTGGCGCCGCGATTGGTGGCGAGGCGAAGTTCGACCTGGTCGACGCCCGCCGGCCCGCAGTGCACGAACGCCCCGCCGACCTCAACCCCATTGGGGTCGGCGCGCTGCTCCAGCACCACCCGCAGGCGGGCGTGAGGCAGCTCGAGCAGGTGCAGCGCCGCGTCAACCTCGCGCTCGAGGCGGCGGGCCGCCTGGCGCCGCCGTTCCGACAGCTGAACCGCCAGCTCGCCGGCGCGGGCGCGAGTGCTGATCACCTCGGTCTCCGCGCCAGCCAGACGCGAACCGCCGTCCTCCCCAGCGGCGAGGAGCTCGCGGGCCGCCTCGATGGCCTCGAGAGCAGCCTCGACGGTGCCGTGCCGGCGACGCACCCTGGCCAGGACGTCCAACCGCTCCTCCACCTCGAGCAGGCGTCCCTCATCGAGACCGATCGCGTCGGCGTGGGCGCGAGCCGCGGAGCCGAGCTCGCGGAGCCCGTCGAGCAGCTCGGTGGCGTCGCCGGCGAGGCGGTCGAGCGCGGGGTCGACGCCGCTCAGCGCCACCGCCTCGTCGACCGCGGCGGCGAGGAGGTCGGCCGCGCCGGGGGTTTCGTCGTCGCCGGCGGCGCCCCGGCGCAGGGCGGTCGAGGCGGCGGCCAAAGCGGAGGCGTTGCGCAGCCGCAGCCGTTCCGCGGCGAGGTGCTCGTCCTCGCCGGGGACCATCCCCAGGGAGCCCAGCTCCGCCACCAGGTGGCGCGCCGCGTCCACCTCGTTCGCGCCGGCGGCGTGGCGGCGGCGGACCTCTTCGAGCGTGGCCTCCGCGGCTCGCCACTCCCCCACCGCGTGGCGGAGCTCGTCGCGGAGGGCGGTGGCGCCAGCGGCTAGGTCGAGAAGGTCGCGCTGCCGGCTGCGCTGCATCAGGCGGTGGCTGGCGCCCTGGAGGGTGACCTCGGCGAGCATCTCACCGAGCTCGCGCAGGACCGCCTGGGACACGAGCGCGCCGTTGACGCGACACGAGCCGCGCCCGGCCCGGCTGACTTCGCGGGACAGCGTGGTCAGCTCGTCGGCGCTGATCCCGAGCTCGCCGAGGCGGTGGCGGAGCGAGGCCGGCACGTCGTCGAACACGACGCTCACCCCGGCCGTGTCGCGGTCGCGACGGATCGGGTCACCGTCGACGCGATCGCCGAGCGCCAGACGCAGCGCGGTGATGCACACCGACTTGCCCGACCCGGTCTCGCCGGTCAGGGCCGTGAATCCACGCCCCACCGGCACCAGCGCTTCGTCGACGACAGCGAGGCCATGGATGCGGACCTCGACCAGGCTCACCGCCGTGCCTCGGCGGCCGCGGGGCCCTCCTCGGTGCCGTCCGGTCGCAGCAGCGCCGGTCGCTCGAGCTCCTTCAGCGGCAACCCGAAACGCACCTTCTCGCGCAGCCGGCGTAGGAACGAGGGCGAGCTGTCGAAGCGGACAAAGGCCAGCTCGGGGCCGGGCCGGATGATCATCTCCGCGCCGTCGCGAAGGCGGATCTCCGAGATGCCGTCGGCGGCCACGATGACCCGGCCGCGTTCGACGGTGACGCGCAGGGTGACCATCTCCGGGAGGACGATCGCGCGGGAGATGACCGCGTGCGGCGCCAGCGGGACCACCACGATGGCGCGGACGCGCGGGTCGATCGGCGGGCCGCCGGCACTCAGCGCGTAGGCTGTCGAGCCGGTGGCAGTGGCGATCACCACGCCGTCGGCATCGAAGTCGCCGAGCAGCTCGCCGTCCATCTCCACCCGGATGCGGGCCACGGCAACCCCGCTCGACTTCACGGCCACCTCGTTGAGCGCCAGCGTCTGCCAGGGCGCGGCGTCCCCGTCCCCGGGGACGGTTGCCTCGAGCATGGACCTGCGCTGCGTGTGGCAGTTCCCGGCGGCGAATGCCTCGAGCGCGGTGGGCAGCTCGGCGACCTCAACGTCGGTGAGGAAGCCGAGGCGGCCGCGGTTGACGCCCATGACCGGGATGCCGTGCGGCGCCGCCAGCCGGGCGCCGTACAGGAAGGTGCCGTCGCCGCCGATGGTCACCAGGAGGCGCGTGTCGGCAGCGTGCTCGGCCAGGGTCGCCTCGGGCTCCCTGACCTCGACCCAGACGCCGTAGCCGAGCTCGCGGGCCCGGGCCTCGGCGCCCTGGACGGCGTGCTGCTCGCCGGGGTGCAGCAGGAAGCCGATCTCGCCCTTCACGCCGCTGTCCCCGGCAACCGGAGGTGGACCAGCCATTCCTGGTTGCCCTTGGCACCGCGCACCCCGGCCTCGACGGAGTCGTGCACCACCGCGGCCCCCAGGGTGCCGGCAGCCCAGGCGACGAAGTCGTTCAGCGCCGTTGCAGTTGCCGCCTCGTCGCGGACGATCCCGCCGCGCCCCACCGCCTCGCGCGGTACCTCGAACTGCGGCTTGAAGAGCGCCACCACCTCCGCGCCGGGGGCGAGCAGCGCGAGGTTGGGCAGCACGGCGCGCAGCGAGATGAACGAGAGGTCGAGGGTGATCAGCGACGGCGCTGGCCCGTCGAGAGCCGCCAGGCTGCGGACATTGGTGCGGTCGAGGACGCGCACGCGCGGGTCGGCGCCGAGCCGGGGGTGGAGCTGGCCGTGGCCGACGTCGACCGCGTACACGAGGTGGGCGCCGCGGTGCAGGAGAACATCGGTGAAGCCCCCGGTGCTGGCCCCGGCGTCGAGGCACACACGGCCTCGGCACTCGACGTCGAAGGCCTCGAGCGCGGCGTCGAGCTTGAGGCCGCCACGTCCCACCCACGGATGGCTCCGATCGGTGAGACGCACCCCGGCGTCCGGCGCAACAGGCAGTGCGGAACTATCGGCGCGCACCCCGTCCACCTCAACCAGCCCGGCGGCGATCAGTGCCTGGGCGCGGGCTTGGGTGTCCGCGAGGCCGCGCTCGACGAGGAGGTCGTCGAGGCGGGATCGCGACAGCGTGGTCATGGCGAGCATCCTACACAGAGCAGCGTATCTGCGCTCAAAAGGGGATGTCGTCGGGGTCGATGGGGACGCCGCGCGGAGCCACGGCCGGGGCCGGCTCGCCGAAGAGGCGCTGCTCCACCGTGGCCGCCGCCGGCGCGACCGGGGCATGTTCGATGCGCTCCACCGGGGGCTGGAAGGGCCGCTCAACCTCCCCCGCCGAACCCACCACGAGCTGCGTGATCGTCTGCTCGGTGCGGTCGAGCAGCTGGGCGCAGTGCCGCGTCAGGGCGGCGCCCCGCTCGTACGCGGCGATCGCCGCTTCGAGCTCAACGTCGCCGCGCTCGAGGCGGGTGATGATCTCGTCGAGCTCGGTGAGCGCGGCCTCGTAGCTCAGGGCGGAGAGGTCGTCAGCCATCGTCGTCCTCGTTGGTGTGTCGCTGTGCCGACTCGCCATCGTACATTCGTTCGCGATCCGCGGCGACCTCGACGCCGCCGGGCAGCACCTCGCTCACCAGGCTGCCCTGGGCGAGCCGGGTGCGCAGCACCGCGCCGGGCGCGACCGCCGCAGCGGTCGTGACCACCCGGCCCGTCGCCGCGTCGACGGTGATCGAGTAGCCGCGGTCGATCACCCGCAGCGGCGAGAGCGCCTCGAGCCGGCCGTCGGCGCCCTCCAGCCGGCGGCGCCGCGACGACACCGCACTCTTGATCCCGCCCTCCAGCCGCGCGGTCCGCGCCGCCAGGCGTTCGCGATGGATGGGCAGCGCGCGAAACGGTGAATGCAGCTCGAGCGCGCCCCGCGCACGCTCCAGGTCGCGCTGCCGCCTGCTGACGCCGGCGATCAGCGCCCCGCGTAGGCGGACGTCACAGGCGCTCAGGTCCTGGCGCATCCGGGCCACGCGGCCCCCTGGCGAGAGCTGGCCGAGACGGCTGAAGCGTCGCTGGGCGCGCGCGCGTTTGTGGGTCACCTCACGGCGCAGCGCGGTGCGCAGGCGGTGGTCGCGGGCGCCGAGTTCTCCGCGGAGCTGGCCACAACTCGGGGCCACGGTCTCGGCCGCCGCCGACGGGGTCGCCGCCCTGTGGTCGGCCGCGAGGTCGGCGATGGTCACGTCGGTCTCGTGACCCACGCCGGAGACGACCGGCACCGGACAGGCACGGATGGCGCGCGCCACAGCCTCGTCGTTGAAGGCCATCAGGTCCTCGAGCGAGCCGCCCCCGCGCACCAGCAGCACCACCTCGACACCGCGCGCACGGCCGGCCCGGCGCAGCGCCGACACGATCGTCTCCGCCGCGCCGTCACCCTGCACGGTCGCGGACGAGAACACCACGTCGACGCACGGCGCGCGCCTGCCGAGGACGGTGATCACGTCGTGCAGCGCCGCCCCCGTCCGTGATGTCACCACCGCCACGCGCGCGGGCAGCAGGGGCAGGCATCGCTTGAGCCTCTGGTCGAACAGGCCCTCGGCGGCCAGCGCGCGCTTGCGCTGCTCGACTGCCAGTGCCAGCGCGCCGATCCCGCTGGGCTCGAGGCGATCGGCGACCAGCTGGTACCTGCCCTGTTGCGCGTAGACGCTCACCTGTCCATGCGCCAGCACGGTCATGCCGTTCTCGGGCGCGAACGCCAGGCGCAGCGCGTTGGTGCGGAAACACACGCATCCCAGCGCCGACGAACGGTCCTTGAGGGTGAAATAGATGTGCCCCGACGCCGGCCGCGTGAGGTTGCTGATCTCGCCCTCGACGAGCACGTCCTCGAGCTCCGGGCGCGCCGCCAGCGCGTTGCCCACCAGGGTGGTCACCTCGGTGACGGTGAAGGCGACGGCGCTCACACCCGCTCCCGCGCGATCTGTCCGAGCACGCCGTTGACGTACTGCACAGCGTCGTCACCGGCGTAGGCTCGGGTCAGCTCCAGCGATTCATCGACGACGACCGCCACCGCGGTGCCGTCGCTCTCGAGCAGCTCGTACGTCCCCAGCCGCAGCACCGCCCGCTCCACCTTGCCGACGTCACCGAGCGACCACCGGCTGGCCGCGCTGAGCGCCGTGTCGATGCGCTCGCGATTCTCCAGGCAGCCCATCACCAGCCGCCCCGCGAAGGCGCGGACGTCGGCGGTGG
>QHBU01000267.1 GCA_003244045.1 Candidatus Aeolococcus gillhamiae | reverse complement strand
CATCGAGGAAGCTGCCGAGCAGCGCGCTGAAGGCCATCGGTTGCTCGAGGCTGGGGAGGTGAGCGCTGCCCTCGAACTCGTGCAGCTGCGCGTGCGGGATGGCTGCGGCCATGCCCCGCGACTCGTCGAGCGGAACGATTCCGTCGTCGGTGCCGCAGACGACCAGGGCCGGCACGCGGATGTTGCCGAGCATTGGGGTGCTGTCAGGACGTCCGGCGATGGCCTCGATGGCGGCGATGACGCCCGCCGGGCTACAGCGACGGATGCGCCCGCGCACCGGGTCGGCAATGTGCACCTCGCCGCGACAGCGCGGGCAGAGAAGCTTCTCGGTCATGGGCTCGACGACGGCCTCGACGCCGAGGCTGCGCACCTGGTCGGCAACCTCCATTCGCGCTGCTCGGGCGTCGTCGTCGTCGGCAGCGGCCCGTGTCCCGGCCAGGGCCACGGCCCGGACGCGCCGGCTCGCCGCACGCAGCAGCGCGAGCGTCATGTAGCCGCCCATCGACGAACCGCACACCGCAAAGTCGGCGATGCCACGCTCGTCGAGCTCGCCCAGCAGGAGAGCCGCGTAGCCGTCGATGGTCACCCCTCCAGGCGGCGGCGGTGACGTTCCGCATCCCCAGAAATCGGGGCGCAGGCAGCGGTATCGGCCGCTCAGCGCAGCTACCTGGGCGTCCCACATCGAGGCGTCGAGTGGGTACGCGTGGAGCAGCAGCAGGGCCGGTCCCTCGCCGGTGTCGTGGATGGACAGCTCGCTCACCGCGCCGACACTAGCCGACCCGGGGGGCGCGGGTCAGCTGGCCGCTGTAGTCGGCTGGACCGGGAAGTCCTCGAGGCTGGCCTGCTCGATGGTGGTGCGCGCGTGCTTCTCGACGTCGCGCAGCTTGAGGATCTCGCTCGGGGTGATCAGCGTGATGGCGACGCCGGTGCGCCCTGCCCTGGCCGTGCGACCGACCCGGTGGAGGTACTCGTCCGGGGTGGTGGGGACGTCGTAGTTGATGACGTGCGAGATGTCGTCGATGTCGAGCCCGCGCGCCGCGACGTTGGTGGCGATGAGGTGCTTCACGTGGGTGGCGACGAACGCCGCCATGGCTGCGTTGCGCTCCTTCTGGGTGAGGTCGCCGTGAAGGACTCCGACGCTCTGGCCACGCCGCTCCAGCTGCGCCTGGAGCAGGTCGGCGGTGCGCTTGGTCTCCACGAAGATCAGCGACATGACCACGTCGGGCTGGTCGAGGATGCGCATCATCACGTCGACCTTGTCGGCCCACGTGGTCTGCACGTAGAGCTGGCGCACCCCGGCGGTGATCTCGGGGCGGGCGCTGATCGCGATGGTCACGGGGTTGCGCATGTGGCGCAGCGCGAGCCGGCGCACCCACTCGGGCATGGTGGCGCTGAAGAGCATGGTCTGGCGGTCGGTGGGGCACTGCCGGAGGATCTTCTCGACGTCGGGCGCGAAGCCCATGTCGAGCATTCGGTCGGCCTCGTCGAGGACGGCGAAGCGCACCCGCTCGAGGCTCAGCGAGCCGCGCTGGATGTGGTCGGCGAGCCGCCCGGGGGTGGCGACCACGATGTGGGCGCCGGCACGGAGCGCGTCGAGCTGGCGCGCCATCGAATCGCCGCCGTAGATGGCCACCGAGGTGATCTGGTGGCGCTCCGCCAGCACAGTGATCTCCTCGTGCACCTGGACGGCGAGCTCGCGCGTTGGGCAGAGGATCAGCGCCTGCACCGAACCGCGGCGCGGATCGAGTTGTTCGATGATGGGGATGCCGAACGCGGCCGTCTTGCCGCTGCCGGTGTGGGCCTGGCCGATGACGTCCTCACCGCGCAGCGCGGGTGGGATTGCGCCCGCCTGGATGGGCGTGGCCATGGTGAAGCCCATCTCGCCGACGGTGGTCAGCATGGCAGCACTGAGCCCCAGCCGGTCGAAGGGAGCGGACTGTTGAACCGGTTCTGTCGCGGCCTCTTCGTCGACGCCGAACGCGGCGGGACGGGGCCTTGCGACCGGCGGCCTGTGCGACCGCGCGCGAAAAGATGAACGCAAGACAGCAGTGATTGTACCCAAGAACCGCGCGGCGACACCCGCCGTGGCCGCCACCCGAGGGCTTGGGCAGGCCCGGCGAGGTTGCTCCCGTCCGGGCCCTAAGATCGGCGGCGATGGCCGAGGTCCTCTGCACCCTGCCCCTGCCCGCGCCTTTCGAGGAGATGGTTCGCCCGCGGGCGTCGCTCAGCGTTCTCGGACGGATCGCTCCCAGCGCGGAGCTGGCCGAGCGACTGCGCGCACACCCCGTCGACGTGCTCTGCCCGCAGCTGAGGGATCCGATCACCGCCGACCTGCTCGACGCCGGCCTGCCCACGCTTCGCTGCGTGTCGCTGTACGCGGTGGGGTACAACAACGTCGACGTGGACGCCGCGACCCAGCGCCACATCGCGGTGAGCAACACACCCGGGGTCCTCACCGACGCCACCGCCGACTGCACGCTGGCCCTGCTGCTGGCGGCGGCTCGGCGGATCTGCGAGGGCGACGCGGCGGCCCGCGCCGGCGCGTTCCAGGGGTGGGAGCCGGACTACATGCTCGGCATGGAGCTGACCGGCGCGCTCCTCGGGGTGGTTGGTTTCGGGCGCATCGGCCAGGCGGTGGCGCGGCGCGCGCTCGGCTTCGGCCTGCGCATCGCCTACTCCACCGACGTCGAGGTCAGCATCGACGCTGATATCCAGGGGCGCGTCACGGAGCTGCCCATCGCCGAGCTGCTCAGCACCGCCGACGTCATCTCCCTGCACGTCCCGCTCACCGACGCCACGCACCACCTCATCGACGAGCGTGCCCTGCGCTCGATGCGGTCGAGCAGCGTGCTGGTCAACACCTCCCGCGGCCCGGTTGTCGACGAGACCGCGCTCGTGCGCGCGCTGCGCGAGGGATGGATCGCCGCTGCCGGTCTCGACGTGTACGAGAACGAGCCGCAGCTGGCGCCCGGCTTGGTGGAGTGCCGCAACGCCGTGCTCTCGCCGCACCTCGGCAGCGCGACGGTGGCCACGCGCGCGGCGATGGCACGGCTCACCGCGCAGAACTCGCTCGACGCCATCGACGGCCGCGTGCCGACCAACTGCGTGAATCCGAGCGCGTGGGAGGGGGGCGCTCCGCCCGCTGTTTCGTGACGCCACGCGCGATCGAGGATCTGCCGACCACCTTCACACCGCGCGCTGCGGTGCTCGACATCGACGGCACACTCATCGACGACGACCTGGTGCTGCAGCCGCGGACCGCAGCGGCGGTGCGCCACGCCACGGTGCCGATCATCCTCGCCACCGGCAGGATGTACACGTCCGCCCTGCCCTGGGCGCGCGAGCTCCAGGTCAGCCTCCCGCTGGTCTGCTACCAGGGCGCGCTGGTGCGCGCGCTGCCGCGCGGCGACACACCCGGGCAGGTCATCTTCGAGGAGGGCCTCGCGCCTGCGGTCGCGCTGGCCGCGATCGCGATCGCTCGCGAGCACGACTGGCACCGCCAGGCATACGCCAACGACATGCTGTACTGCGAGCAGGACAGGCCCGAGGCGCACCTCTACGCCGCGATCGCCCAGGTGCCCATCCAGTTCGTCGAGGATCTGGACGAAGTGGTCCGTAACGGCAGCACCAAGGTGGTGTGCGTCAGCGAGGACCGCGCCGTGGTCGAAGCCTGCGTGAAGGCGCTCACCGAGGGTCTCGGTGACCGTGCCCGGGTGACCCGGTCGATGAGCAGCTTCATCGAGGTGGTCAGCCCGCGGGTCAACAAGTCGCTGGCCATCGAGCTGGTCTGCTCCACGCTGGGTTTGTCGCTGTCCGACGCGGTGGCAGTGGGCGACGCGCCCAACGACATCGAGATGCTCAAGGCGGCCGGCTGCGGGGTGGCAGTTCGGGGCGGGCGACCAGAGGTGCTGGCCGCGGCCGACGCCACGTGTGGCGTTCCGGCGGAGGCAGGAGTCGCCGACGTGCTCGAGCATTTCGGGCTGACCGGGACGGCGCTGTCACTCGCGCCTTCGATGCGATGATCGGCACAGCCATGCCCGCGCCGACCGATTCCCACACGCTGCTCCGCCGCGCCGGGCTGCGCTCGACGCCGCAACGGCAGACCGTTCTCGACCTGCTCGGCGACGGCGACCACCGCCACCTCACCGCCGACGACATCTGGCGCGCCGCGGCCTCTCGCCATCCGTCCTTCAACCGCTCCACCGCGTACCGCGTGCTTGAGCAGCTCTGCGACGCGGGCATCGTGCAGCAGACGAGGTTCGGTGACAGCGCCCACTTCGAGATCGCCGGGGCACCCCAGCGGCATTACCATCTGGTGTGCCGCAGCTGCGGGAGCATCGAGAACCTGCCTAGCGACGGTCTCGCCGACATCACCGGCCGTATGGCCCGTCAGCACGGTTTCACCATTCGCAGCGTCGACCTCACCATCGAGGGTGAGTGCCGCAGCTGCCGCCGCGGAGTCAGTCCCCGAGTGTGAAGCCGCGGCCGCGCTTGCGGCCGAGCTCGCCGCGGGCGACGCGCTCGCGGAGCAGCGCCGGCGGTGTCCAGCGCTCCTCGCCGGTCTGGCCGTGACCCTCCTCGAGGATCGCCTCGACGACGTCGAGCCCGACCAGGTCGGCGATGGCGAACGGCCCCATCGGCCAGCCCAGGCCGTCCCGCACCGCCTGGTCGCAGTCGCTGATCGAGACGAAGCCGTTCTCGACGAGCGCGAAGGCCTCCTGCATGGCGATGAAGAGGATGCGGTTGGCGACGAAGCCGAACGTCTCGCGCTCCACCAGCACCGGTGCCTTGCCGATGACGCGGACGAAGCTCATGGCCGCCTGCACGGTGGCGTCGCTGGTGTGCGCGCCGCGCACCACTTCGACGAGCGGCATCACCAACGCCGGGTTCATGAAGTGGATGTTGAGCAGCCTCTCATCGTTGGGCACCAGCGCAGCGAACAGCGAGCTCGGCAGCGTCGAGCTGTTGGTGCCGATGATCGCGTCCGCGGCCGCGTGGCGGCCGATCGCCTCCATCACAGCGCGCTTGGTCTCGCGATCCTCAGCGACGGACTCGATGACGAGGGCGGCGCCCGTCAAAGCCTCAGCAAGATCGTTGGTGGTGGAGACGCGCTGCAGAGCAGCCTCGCACTCGGCGCCGTCGAGCTTGCCCTTCTCAACGCGCTTGCGCAGCAGTCCCGCGCACTGCTGCTGCGCCCCATCAAGCCGCTCGCGGCTGCGGCTGAACAGCCGGACGTCGACGCCATACAGCGCAGCCTGGTGAGCGATCTGCCCACCCATAGCGCCGGCACCGACGACGCACAACGGCCCTACTCCGGTTCCGTCACCCATGGCGGCGCAGTCTAGTTGACGCGGACGTCAATCCTTGTTTGGGAGGGACCTCCCCGCCCCAGGGTTTGGACGATCCCGCGCGTCAGCCTCCGGCGCCCCCGGAGTCGCGGCCGGGTGCCGTCATAGCTTCGGGGTCGAGCAGGGTGGTCAGCTCGTCCTCGCTGAGCCCGGTGCGCTCGCGGGCGACCTCGCGGATGGTGCGGCCGCTCGCGTAGGCCTCCTTGGCGATGGCCCCCGCCTGGTCGTAGCCGATACGCGGCGCCAGGCTGGTGGTGGTCATCAGCCCGCGCTCGACGAGCGCCGGTCCGTTCTCGGTGGCACGCAGCCCGTCGACGCAGCGGGTGGCCAGGTTGCCGGCGCTGTTGGCCAGGAGCGAGATCGACTGCAGGAGGTTGTACGCGGCCACCGGCATCATCACGTTGAGCTCGAGGAGAGACCCGGCCGCGCCAGCGAACGCGACGGTGGCGTCGTTGCCGATCACCTGGGCGGCGACCATGGTCACCGACTCGAGGATGACCGGGTTGACCTTGCCGGGCATGATCGAGGAGCCCGGCTGCACCGCTGGGATTTCGATCTCCGCGAGCCCGGCGCGCGGCCCGAAGCCCATCAGGCGGATGTCAGAGGCGATCTTGTAGAGCGACACGGCCACGCTGCGCAGCGCGCCGCTCGCGGCCACCACGCTGTCCAGCGTCGCCTGCGCCTGGAAGTGGTTGTCGCTCTCGACGAAACCGATCCCCGTGGCCACGGCGAGGCGCGCGATCACCCGCGCGGGGAACTCGGGATGCGTGCCCACGCCGGTGCCGACCGCGGTGCCGCCCAGCGCCAGCTCGCGTAGCTCGGAGAGGCCCTGCGAGACACGGCGGCGGCTGCGCTCCACCTGGCCGGCGTAGCCGAGGAACTCCTGGCCGAGGCGGATCGGGGTGGCGTCCTGAAGGTGGGTTCGGCCGGTCTTGATGATCGGCCAGAACTCCTCGGACTTGGCGCGCAGCGACCTCTCCAGCGCGCTGAGCGCGGGGAGCAGGTCCTCGTGCAGTCCCACCGCGGCGGCGACGTGGATGGCTGCCGGGATGACGTCGTTGCTCGACTGACCGGCGTTGACATGGTCATTGGGATGCACCGGGATGCGCGAGCCGCGCTCCCCACCGAGCAGCTCGATCGCGCGGTTGCTGATCACCTCGTTGGCGTTCATGTTCGTGGAGGTGCCGCTGCCGGTCTGGAAGATGTCGATGATGAACTGGTCGTCGAAGCGGCCGTCGACCACCTCCTGCGCCGCGGTCTTGATCGCCTCGGCGAGCGAAGGGTCGAGCAGGCCGAGCTCCTCGTTCACCGCCGCGGCGGCCTGCTTGATGAGCCCGAGCGCGCGGATGAAGGAGCGGTTGAAACGCAGCTCGCTGATCGGGAAGTTCTCCTGCGCGCGCATCGAGGTGGCGCCGTAGTAGGCGTCGGCGGGAACCTCGAACTCGCCCATCGAGTCGCGCTCCGTGCGGCCGGCGGCGTTGCTGCTCATGGCTGGCGCTCCGCGGGCTGCGCGGCCCCCGGCTCGCCGCCCGCCTATTGGTGGATCGGGATGATCATCTCGAACTCCGCGCCCTCGCCGGGTCCGGAGCGGGCGAACACCTCGCCATTGTGGCGTTCGGCCACGGACTTCACGATGAACAGCCCGAGCCCGCTGCCGGGCACCTTGCGCTGCCGCTCGGCGACCGAGCGGAAGTACTTGTCGAACAGGTGGGCGGCGTCCTCGTTGGGGAATCCCTGGCCCTGGTCGCGCACCACGAAGTGGGCGCCGCTGTCGTCGCCGAACGCGCGCACCGCGATCGTTGACCCCGGCGGCCCGTGCTTGACGGCGTTGCCGACCATGTTGGTCAGCGCCAGCGTGAGCCGGCGGCGGTCGCCACGGATGGTGACGCCTGACTGGACGTCGGTCTCGATCACGGTGTCACGCAGCTTGGCTTCCATGCTGACGTGGTCGACGGCGCCGGTGACGATCTCGTCGACGGAGATGACCTCGAAGTTGAGCTGGTCATCAGGGTCCTCGAGGCGGGAGACCTCGGCGATGGCGTTGACCATGCGCACCATCATCTCCGTGCTGGCGGTAATCCCCTCGATGGCCACCATCGCGGTCTCGGGGAGCTGGCCGAGCATCCCGGTGGAGAGCAGCTGCCCGTAGCTATTGAGGATGGTCAGCGGCCGGCGGAGCTCGTGCATGGTGATGCTCATCGACGTGCCCCGGGCGCTGGTCGAGGTCGTCATGGTGCTGAGGCGGCCGGCCAGCAGCGCGGTGACGGAGGCGGCGAGGCGACGGCCGATCTGGCCCACCTCGTCGGCTGCGGCCTCGGCGAGCGAGAGGCGTTCGTCATCGGTCATCTCGTCCGCGGCCACCTCGATCGAGGCGCGGCGCAGGGAGGCGAGCCGCGACAGCGCGGCTTCGAGGCGCTGGTCGATGCCGGCGGGCTTGTCACCCCCGAGGTCGAAGAAGGCGTTCAGCGGGCGCAGGTCGTCGGCGGTGAGGGCGACGAGGACGGCGTTGATGAACTGGCGGGGGCCGCGGTCACCCCCGCTGGACGAGCGGCTCTCCTGCTCCGCGCTGCCACGACGCATGACGTCGGCGACACGCTCGGCATGGGCAGCCAGGAAATCGCTGAACTGACCGGTCATGGGCCGTTCGAGTGTATTGGCTGCGAGTTCGGGACAGTCGAGCCGTCAACGAGGCGTTGCCGTCCGTTGCAGCCTGCGGTCAGGCAGCTCGGTCAGGCGGCGTGGGCCAGCTCGTGCACCGCCGCCGATTCCGCCTGGGCGACCTCCTCGATGGACGATGCCACCCGCTGCCTGCGGTGGCGCATCCACAGCCCGGCGCCGAGGATCCCGAAGGGAAGCATCTGGAGGTCGACGAGGACCGCGATCGCCGCGGCGTGGCCGACGGAGACGCCGGCGTGGGTGAGCATGCCGACCAGCACGCCCTCGCGGATGCCCAAGCCGTTCACCGAGAACGGGGTGAGCGTGGCCACCAGGGTGACCGGGATTGCGACCGCGAAGATCGTCCAGCTGACGTCGACGCCGATGGCGCGGGCGAAGATGTCGAGCGCCAGGATGTTGACGCCCCAGCCGGCGGCACCGACCACGATGCACTGCGCGATGGCGTGGGGGTGGCGGCGGTAGCCGGAGAAGGTCTGCGCGAAGGAGCTGAGGGTGCGCAGGAAGGCCCGTGAGCTGCGCTCGAAGAAGTGGCGGCCGACGATGCGGTCCGCGGCCAGCGCGGCCATCCAGGCCATCACCATGACGGCGGCGAAGATGCAGGCGCCGATGAGCGAGCCGAGGCCGATCCAGCCGCGCAGCAGGACGGCGGCGGCGAGGCCCCAGAATGCCATGCCCATGGTCCCCGCCATCCGGCTGCCGGCCAGCGAGGCAAGGATCTTGCCGTGGCCGACCACCTTGCCCATCTCGACGGTCCGCATCGCGTCGCCGCCGACACCCGCGGGGAGCAGCTGGGCGAAGAAGAGGCTCTGCAGGTAGGACGAGAAGAGGCGGGGCCAGCTGAAGAGGTGGTGATGCTGGCGGTGCTCGCCGTTGTCAACGGGGTTGCGGACGCCCAGGCCGGCGCTGCTGCGCAGCAGAACGCCCCACTCGAAGACCGAGGCGAGGCAGGCGATCGCGGTGAGGACGAGCGCGAGCGACGCCCAGCGCCAGTCGGCACCAATGAGGCTGCGGCCCGCCTTCCCCATGTCGACGTTGTGGACCAGGAATGTGATCCCGACGAGGGTGCCGCCAATTCGCAGCCACTTCGAGCCGAGCACGGCGCGCACGCGGGTCATCACTCTCCTCACGTCAGCCATTGGAACACCGCCGTACCGATCGGGTCGGTACGGTCGGTGGTCCGTCACCCTCTTTAACGAGCGCCGTCAACAAACCATTACACCGTCGCGAGATCTAGTCGATTCACGCGTTAAGTGCCTGTGGCGCGTTCGCCACGCGTTACCGGGATGTGCGAACGCGACCAAGCGCATCGAGCAACGTCGTTGCAGCGATCCTCGCACCTCCGGACGCTCCCGGGGCCGTGTCAACAGCGCCGCCGCGGACCGCCTAGCTGGGGTCGCGCCCGGAGAGCCCGATGAGGCGATCCTGCAGCGGCGCATCGTCCGGGACAGCCACCGCGGCCCGGTATACGCCGATGGCACGCCAGGCCTCCATGTCCGGGCTCAGCTCGTCCCACATTCCCTGGACGAGGTTCGGCGGCAGTTCCGTACTGACGCCGATCCACCGGGCAATGTCGAAGGCGCGGAATCCACGGAACGAGGTGGTATGGCGGAAATACTCGCCGGCGGCGAAATCGCCGTACGAGAGGTGCACGATGCGGCCCGAGTCGTTCAATCCCTGTGCAGCGGTGACGGCGGCGTCGCTGTACCGCCGGTAGTCGACGTCCGCGTCGGTTTTGAGGTGCTCGTACGCATCACCAACCTCGGCGGCGGTCCGGCCGGCGAGAACGTCGGGCACCCATGCCGAGTCGTACGCGTGGTAGTTGACGATCTCGCGCAACGACGCGTCGCCCTGACCGCCGCTGTGGAACCACTCCGGCTTGCGCTGGTCCCATTGCTCAGGGCGGATCTGGTCAATCACATCGGCCAATGCCTGTTCGGCGAGGATGAATACGTCGCGTTCTTTCACCTGGCACCTCGTCATCCTGGGCGGTTGCGCTGTTGATTGTCGCGGTGCGGGGCGTACCATCGCGCCGCATGCCGGTGCTCAGAGCTCTTGATCAATGACCCTCACGCTCCGCCGTCCGACCGATGCGGAGTATGCGGCCTGGTCGCGGGTCGCGCTCGAGGAGTACATCGACGAGATGGTTGCCTCGGGGAGCATGAGCAGGAGGTCCGCCGCGGAGAAAGCGCGAACCGAGGACGCGGAGCTGCTGAGCGCCGGGCTCGACACGCCCGGTCAGCTGATCTTCCGGGTCGAGGGCGACGGCCAACCCGTTGGATGGCTTTGGTTCGGGCTCCAGCAACCGAAACGCGAGCAAGGTGTCGGCTTCATCTACGACATCAGCATTGACGAGGCCTTTCGCGGCCGGGGATACGGTCGCGCGGCGATGAAGGCGGCCGAAGAGGAGGCACGCAGGCGCGGGCTCACGGCTCTGGTGCTGAATGTCTTCGGCCAGAACGCCGTGGCGCGGTCTCTGTACACGAGGCTCGGCTACCGCGAGACGTCAGTGCAGATGCGCAAGGAACTGTGACGGCTGATACGCGACGCTGGCATAAGAGACTGACGTCCCTCACTCGTCGTGCAGGTACGGCTCCTTGAATGTCGTCTGCTCAGCGTTGAAGATCAGCTCGATGTCGTCGGTCGGGCCGTTGCGGTTCTTGGCAACGATCAGCTCGGTCCGCGACTTGTCGATGTCCGGCTTGTGCATGCCCTCGCGGTAGAGGAAGAGCACGACGTCCGCGTCCTGCTCGATGGCGCCGGAGTCGCGCAGGTCGGACAGCTGCGGACGCTTGTCGGTACGCTGCTCGCTGGCCCGCGACAGCTGGGACAGCGCCAGCACCGGGACCTCCAGCTCCTTGGCCACCGCCTTGAGCCCCGAGGAAATGTCCGACACCTCCTGGACGCGTGACTCCTGGCGCCCGCCCTGCATGAGCTGGAGGTAGTCGATGATCACCAGGCCGATGCCGTGCTGCGATTTCATGCGCCGGGCGCGGGCGCGCAGGGTGGCGATGGAGAGCCGCGGCGTGTCGTCGATCCAGAGCTCCGCCTGGGTCAGCTTGTCCATGGCGGCGGCGATGCGCTGGAAATCGAGCTGGCTCGCCTGGCCGCTGCGCAGCACGTGCGAGTTGACCATCGCTTCGCTGCAGATGAGCCGCTGGGCCAATGCCTGACGGCTCATCTCGAGCGAGAAGATCGCCACCGGGACGCGCGCCAGCACCGCGGCGTTGCGCGCGATGTTGAGCGCGAACGACGTCTTGCCCACCGACGGCCGCGCCGCCAGGATGATCAGCTCCTGGGGTTGCAGCCCTTGGGTGAGCCCGTCCAGGCGCGCGTAGTTGGTGCGCACGCCGTTGATCAGCTCCTTGCGCTGGAGCCGCTCCTCGAGCATCTCCCAGGTGTCATGCACCAGCCGCGCGATGTGCGTGGCCTCGCCGCCGCGGCGCGCCTGGCTGATCGCGAAGATGCGCTGCTCGGCGGACTCGATGGCGTCGACCGCGGTGACCGCGTTGTCAAAGCCGAGCCGGGCCACCTCGCCGCCGGCGGCGATGAGGCGGCGGCGCAGCGCGTGGTTGATGACGATCTCGGCCCAGTGGCGCACCGACGCCGCGGTCGGCACCTCCAGGGTCAGCTCGGAGATGTAGTCGAGGCCGCCGGCGCGGCCGATGCCAGGGCCGCGCTCGAGCTGAGACTGCAGTGTCACCTCGTCGATCGGGTCGCCACGATCGGCGAGCGCAGTCGCGGCGCGATAGATGTGCGCGTGGCGCTCGGCGTAGAAGTCCTCGGGTTCGAGCAGGTCGCGGATCTCGGCGATGGCGGCCTGGTCGATCATCAGCGAGCCGAGCACCGCGCGCTCGGCGCCGAGGTCGTTGGGGGGCACGCGTCCGGACGTGATCGTCCCGGTGACGTTGACCGCGATGTCGGAGGCGGGTTGCGAGGTCACTGGGCGGCGACGACGACGCGCAGTGTCTCTGTGACCTCCGTATGCAGCTGCACGGTGACCTCGTGCGGACCCAGCGACTTGATCGGAGGCTCCACCTCGATCTTGCGTTTGTCGATGTCGAGGCCGGCCTCGCGCTTCAGCTGGGTGGCGATGTCGGCGTTGGTCACCGACCCGAAGAGCCGGCCGCCCTCACCCGTCTTCGCGTAGATGGTCACGGTCAGCTTCTTGAGCCGCGCCGCCGCCTCGCGCGCCTCGGTGAGCGCCTTCTCGACACGGCGGCGATTCGCCTCCTCACGCTGCTTGATCTGCTCCACCGCGCGGTCGTCGGCGACCACCGCGAGCCGCTTGGGGAGAAGGTAGTTGCGGGCGTAGCCGGGCGAGACCTCCTTGACGTCGCCGGCCTTGGCCGTGCCCTGGACCTCCTTGACGAACAACACCTTCACGCGCCCACCCCCGTGTGCTCGGTGGCCGGCTCTTGGGGAAGTGCCTGGTGATGCGAGGCCGCGTCGCCGTGATCGAAGCGACGCGAGATCATGGTGGCAACTCGCTCTCCACCGCGCAGGTCCTCGTCGAAAACGCTGCGGCCTTCGAGGACCTGCTGCTCCACGTCGTTGACCACGTCATCCGGACATGCGGCGATGAAGAGGCGCAGCGCGAGCAACGACAGCGCCACCATGTCGAGCTCGCCGACCACCGGGATGGCCGCGGGCAGGTCGATGAACGGTGTGACGATCACCGCGAGGCCGGCACCGAACGCGATCTTGGTGTGCAACGGCACGCGCGCATCGCGCATCAGGCAGTAGGCGAGGCGCGCCTGCCGGGGGAGGTCGACGGCGAGACGCTTGAGGAAGCGAAGTCGGCTCAACATGGACCGCGTAGTCTAGGCCGGTCGCCGCGCCACCCGTGAGTGTTTCAGCCCTCGAACAGGTCGCGGTGCTCCTCCAGCCAGCGCCGCGCCGCGTCGGCGTCGCCGGGGGGAACCGCGCCGTCGATGACAGCCTCCTCCACGGCGCGCTGGACGCGTCCCACCCATGGTCCCGGCCTCCGCCCGCCCGCGAGACGGACGATCTCGTTGCCGTCCACGGGTGCGCGCAGGTGCGAAACCGCGCCGCCGGCGTCGAGCCGCGCCATGCGCTGCTCGAGCTCGTCGATCGCGTCGGTGTCGGGAAACGAGGAGGCGTGAGTGTCGGCTCGCGCCAGCTCCAGCAGCCGGTTGCGCTGGTCACCGATGTCGCGCACCAGCCGTCGCACCGCGGCGTCGCCCCACCCCTTGGGCTGGTACTGGATGGGGCGCAGGTGATGGCGCACCAGCAGCGCGGTGGCGGCGATCTCCTCGTTGCTGAAGCGCAGCCTCGAGAGCAGGTCGGTGGCCATGGTCGCGCCGACGCCGGCATGGTCGTAGAAGGTGTGCTTGCCGTGCTCGTCGATGGCGTGCGTGGGCGGCTTGCCGACGTCATGCAGCAGCGCGGCCAGGCGTGTCAGCAGGTCCGGCGACACCCCGGCCACGGTGTGGGCGCTGTGGTCGAAGACGTCGTAGATGTGGAAGCCGCCCTGCTCGACGCCGACCATCGACTCCAGCTCGGGCAGCCACACCGCGAGCAGGCCGCCGTCGCGGAGCACCTCGAGCCCGGCCCGCGGGTGCTCGGACGTGAGCAGCCGGCGGAGCTCCTCGGCGACCCGCTCCGCACTGAGGATCTCCGACCGGCGCGCCATCCGGCTCATCGCCGCGGTGAGGCCTGGGGCGGTGGTAAAGCCGAGCTGGGCGGCGAAGCGCGCCGCGCGGAACATCCGCAGCGGGTCCTCGCTGAAGGTCTGCTCGGGATCGAGCGGCGTGCGCAGCACGTGGTGGCGGAGGTCGTCGAGCCCGCGTCCGGTGACGTCGATGATGCGGCCGTCGAGCGTCTGGCAGAGCGCGTTGACGGTGAAGTCCCGGCGCCAGATGTCCTCCGCGAGGGTGCCCGGGCGCACGTCCGGCTTGCGTGAGCTCGCGTCGTAGCTCTCGGCGCGCGCCCGCACCACCTCGACCACGAACCCGCCACCGCGGACCTGCCCCGTGCCGAAGCGTTCGAAGCGCTGCGGCGGCGCCCAGTCGAAACGGCGGGCGATGTCGGCGAGGACTCGTGTGCCGTCGTCACCCACGGCGAGCAGGTCGATGTCCTTGACCTCCCTGCCCAGCAGACGGTCGCGCACGAAGCCGCCGACGAGGTATGTCTCGATGCGCGCAGCCGCGGCCGCGTCAGCGATCGCCTCGATGAGCCGATCGTCGGTCAGGGGCAGCTGATGCTCGCGGACCTCGACGGTCACGCGATGCCCATCCCGAGCACGACGGCGGAGCCGCTGCGCCGCAGCAACGACACGGCGGTCAGGGCCGCGATCGCGGCGCAGGCGGCGGCGCCGAGGAACACGACATGGAGCTCGTCGATCGCAGCCCCGGTCACCAGGTTGTTGTACGCCACGCAGTTGAGGGGGGTGGTCGGGCACAGGCGGGCAGGGTCGGGCAGCATCGCCTGCACACTGTAGAAACGTCGCAGCCCAATGGCGGTGAGCAGCGAGAGCCCGGCCAGCATGCCGACCATCCGTGCGGCCACTGTGAGCGACGCGGCCATGCCGTGCAGACGCTGCGGCACGACCCCGAGGATGGCGGCGGTGATCGGTACAATCGCCAGGCCGAAGCCGAGACCGCAGCCCGCCAGCTCGAGGTCGGTGGCGTGCAGCCAGGAGATCCCCGCGAGCGGGTCGCTGAGCGCCGTCGCGGACCAACCAGCCATGAGCACGAACATCAGCGCCGCGAGCACCATGCCGCCGCCGGCGACCCCGCGGTAGCCGGCCCGCCCCACCAGTAGCCCGCCAAGCACCGCGCCCAAGGGGACCGCGACAAGCAGCCGGGCCAGCACCAGCGCCGCGGCGACCTGGGAATCCGGGTCGACGGTGGCGCGGGCGAAGACCGGCACGTCGACCAGCGCGGCCATCAGCGCCGCCCCGACGGCGAGGTTGGTGACCAGCGAGCCCACCGCCGCGCGATTGCGCAGGGCGCGCAGGTCGACGAGCGGGTCCGCGGTGCGCAGCTCACGGAGCACGAAGAGCGCGGTGAGCACCGTCGCGGCCGGCAGCAACACGGGTGCGGAATCGCCCACCACCGCGCGCTGGGGGTCGGCGCTGGCGAAGGACACCACCACGCAGCCCAGCACCAGCGCCACCAGCGCTCCGCCGATCCAGTCGAGTCGCTGCAGGCCGCGCTTCAGGTCGCGGATCGGGAGCAGCGGTCGCACGGTCGCGGGGACGGTGAGCTCACGGACGAGCAACGCGAGTGCGCTCAGCAACGCCAGCAAGGCAATCGGTGAGGTGATGCCGGTGTCGGTGAGCAACGGGGTGAACGCGGCTCCGGTGGTGATGTTGTCCTTGAGCGCCGGTGGTGCCGCCACGGCCAGCACCGTGGTCGCGGCGCACACGGCGGCCAGCGTCCAACCCGCACGGTCCGGCCGCCTTGCGGTCGACACGCGCTGTCCGCGACTCCACGGTGCACGCACCCCGGCAGCGACCATCGCGGCGAGCGGCATGTTGACGTAGAAGATGGCCCGCCACGTGCTGGCGGCACTCAGCGCGGCGCCGTACAGCGGACCGACGACGCTGCCGAATTCCTGCACCGCTCCCACCATCCCGAGCGGGACGCCGCGGCGGCGCGCCGGCCAGAGGTCGGCAACGAGTGCCAGCGTCACCGGCACCAGGCCGCCACCGCCAGCTCCCTGTAGCGCCCGGCCCGCCACGACCTCGCCGAGCGTGTTCGCCGACGCGGTGAGCAGCGAACCGGCCGCGAAGAGCAGCAGGCACGCGGTGAGCACCGGCGCCCGGCCGTAGAGGTCGGAGAGCCGACCCAGCAGCGGCAGCGCCGCCACGTAGCCGACAAGGAACCCGCTGATGATCGGGGTTGCCTGCTGAAGGTGCGCCAGGTCGATGCCGACGGAGGTCATGATCGCGGGCAGCGCGATCACCACGACGTACGTGTCGGCGGCCCCGAGCAGGACGCCCGCGGCGGCGAAGCCAAGACGCAGCCGGGCCCCGCGCGGGGCCTGCCCGGCGGCGCCGGCCATCTCAGCCGGCCGGTGGCGTAATCGTCACGTTCTCGCCGAACTTGTCAAGAACGACGGTGAATGTGCTGGCGTGGGCCTTGTCGAAGAACGGTCCTACCAGCGACACGCGGCGCAGCTGATGGGTGCCGGCGTCGACGCCGACGGTCGCCTGCACAGCTTGCGAGGGGTCGGCACTGGTCAGCAGCTTGGCGACCAGCGCTCCCGGGATGGAGCATCCCACCTCGTCGAGCTGCTCGCCGTTGAGCAGGTCGGCGCTCTTGTTGGTGGCTCCCGAGCAGGACGTGAGCAGGCTGGACAGGCCGTGGTTGGGATCGAGGAATTGTGCCGGGTCGCCAAAGCCGTAAGCGCTCGGGTCGGTCCTTTCGTAGCGCGGGGTCAGGGGTGTCTGCGCGTAGAACACCCCGCCGGTGGACACCACGTTGACGGTGACCGGGAAGCCCGCGGCGACGACGCTGAGGCTGCCTGTGAAGCTGTCAGGCCGGCGCGCGTCACCCTGGCCGCCCGTGATCAGGGTGCCGTTGCCGACCGCGCCCTGGCTGGTGAGCGTGAAATGCAGCGCCGAGGCGGAGTCGATGCTCTGCTTGGCGTCACGCAGCAGCTGAGCGGGGTCGAGCGTGGCGTTGGTGCTCGATCCGCACCCGGCGAGCATGGTGAGCACGATTCCGACGACGAGCAGACGGCCGGGGCCACGCATGCGACTCCTCCCTCGTGTTCTGCGAGGCAGTATAGACAGCGATGACGACGACACCGGAGCAGCCGACCGTTGCCGCAGGACAGTTCTTCGACCTCGACATTCGCGTTGGGCGCGTCCTCGAATGCGAGACGTTTCCCGGCGCTCGCCAGCCCGCCTACCGCATGCTCCTCGACTTCGGCGAGTTGGGCGAGCGGCGTTCGTCGGCACGGCTCACCGACAACTACACGCCGGAGCAGCTGATCGGCACGCTGGTGGTCGCGGTGGTCAACCTGCCCCCCAGGCAGATCGGGCCGGTGCGCAGCGAGGTGCTTGTGCTCGGCGCCTACCAGCACGGCACCCATGCGGTGGCGGTGCTGCGCCCGGACGGCGCCTGCCAGCCCGGAGATCGAATCGGCTGAGCTGGCGAAGGCTAGGCGACGGGGGCACTGCGTTCCCCCCTCGGGCACCCCCCAGCTCAGCGGTGTCAGCTCCGGCGACATGAAGTCGCCTGCGCTGACGGAGTCATCACGGCACCGTTTCAGTGCCGCCCACAAGCTGGCGGGAGAGCCGTAGAGTGCGCGCCAATTCAGTTGGGGAATCGGAGAAGCGCATGCCCGACACCGTTCAGAAGGCTTCGCGCGGGGCGTCGCCGGTCCTTCTCGTGCTTGCTGCGCTCTGCTTCCTCCTCCCATTCGTGGGCGTCTCGTGCAACAGCTCGGCCCTCCAGGGGTTGGCCGGTTCGCTGCCCGGAGGATCAGCCAGCAATGCCCAGAGCGCGGCCTGCCTGTCGGCCATCTCCAGCACGGACCTGTACACCTATAGCGGCGTGAACCTGGCCACGGGCAGCGCGCCGAGTACGGCGACACTTCCGCAGAGCTGCTCGACCACGGCGGCTGGAACGCAGAACTCGAGTGACACGCCCACAGTCGGGGTGCAGCCGCTGCTGATCCTTGTGCTCGCACTCATCGTGCTCGGCATCGCCGCCACCGTCCTGCGATCGCCTCTGCGCTACGCCACGGCGCTGGCAGCAGCGCTCGCCGCCGCCATCCTGGTCGTGGTCAGCAACAGCACCGCGCACAACGCGGTGAGCGAGAAGATTACCGAGCTGGCCAACAGGTCGAGCGGTTCGTCCAGCCTCGGCCTCCAGGGCGTCGGCGGGGTGGGCAGCTTCTTCAACATCCATGCCGCCATCGGCTTCACGCTCATCCTCATCGCCCTGCTGCTGGCCGTCGTCGTCAACGCCGCGGGACTGATCGCCGGGTCGGGGCTGCGCATGGCTCACGCTCCACTCACCGCAGTCGGGCCGGCGCACGCTGCCGAGCAACAACCATGGCCGCCGCCGCAACCTCCGGCGGTCTGAGCCTCAGCGGACGGCGACCGACTCCGCGACGGCGCGCGCCGGAAGACCCGCGCATGCACGCAGCCGGTTGATGTTGTCCAGGTCGGGGCCGCGGTGCTCCTCGCCCGGCACCTCGATGAGCCACGGGACGCCGTTGAGGCGGCCGTCCTCGAAGAGCAGCCGGAAGGCGTCGATGCCCATCTCCCCCTCACCGATGTTGGCGTGGCGATCGACGTTGCTGCCCAGCGGCTTGCGCGAGTCGTTGGCGTGGACCAGGGCCAGCCGGTCGAAGCCGACGTCCTCCCCGAAGCGGTCGAGCGTCGCGGTCACCTGGTCGCGGGTGCGCACGTCGTAGCCGCTGGCGAACATGTGCTGCGTGTCGAGGCACACGCCGACGCGGTCCGAGTCCACCGCGGCGACTATGCGACCCAGCTGCCCGAAGTTGCAGCCCACGCAACCACCCGAGCCCGCGCTGTTCTCGACGATCAGCTTGGCGGGAGAGCGGGGCACGGTGTCGAGGATCTCCCGCATCGCCCCGGCCATCTGCTCGAGCATGCCGTCGAAGCCGGCCCCGAGGTGGGAGCCGGGATGGAACACGACTCCGTCGGCGTTGAGCAGCTCCGCGAGCTGCATGTAATGCACGAGCGACCCGATCGACTGCCGCAGCAACTGCTCCGTGGGCGTGGCCAGGTTGATGAGGTAGACCGCATGTAAGTAGTGCCCGCGCAGTCCCGAGGCGGCGTGGTTCTCCAGGTAGGTCTGCCGCACCGCCTCGTCGAGCCGCAGTGGGCGCCACCACCCCTGAGCTGGGGGTGTCCGAGGGGCGAACGCAGTTCCCCCTTCGTTAGTGGGAAAACTGCAGCCAGGCGGCCGCGACCAGACCGAGCACGATGACCGCGTAGCGCAACGGCTGGTCGGGGATGCGGCGCGCCGCTGCCGCGCCGATGCGGCCACCCACCAGCGTCGACGGGGCAAGGACCAGCGCGAATCCCCAGTGCACGGGGGCGAAGAATGCGAACACGATCCCTGAAACCAGGTTCATGATGCCAGTGAGCGGCACCTTGATCGCGTTGAGCCGGTGCACCGTGTCATCAACGGTCACCGCGAGCAGGGCGAGCACGATGACGCTCACCGCCGCACCGAAGTAGCCGCCGTACACCGCGGTCAGCAGCATCCCGGCGCGCAACAGCCACGTGCGTCGGGTGCGGCCGCTCTCGAGCGCGCTGGCGATCCGGCGCTGCAGGAGGAGCACGACGCAGGCGACCACGATCAGCAATGGCACCACCCTGTTGAAGGCCTGAGCCGGAGTGGTCAGCAGCAGAACGCCGCCGCCGATTGCGCCGACGATCGAGAACGGAAGCAGGCGGAGCAGGCGCGACCTCTGGCCGCGCAACTCGCGTCGCATGCCGACCAGGCCGCCGAGTGCCGCCGGTGTGATCCCGATGGTGTTGGTGACGTTGGCGTCGAGCGGAGGCAGGCCGATGGCGACGAGCAGGGGAAAGGTCAGCAGCGATCCGCCCCCGGCCACCGTGTTCGCTGTGCCTGCCATCAGCCCGCCGGCTAGGACCAGCAGGGCGTCGCGCAGGCTCATCGCGCTGGCGGTGCTTGCGTTACTGGCCGCCGAGGAAGGGGATGCCGTACGTCTCGAGCCGCGACCCCACCGACGACGGCCACACCTCGGCGATGGCGTCCGCCGTCCAGCCACCGTCGCGGTACGCGGCGCTGATCTCCTGCGGGTGCGACCAGAGCGAGAGCTTGTCGCCGCCCAGCCCGATGCACTGGCCGGTCACCTCCTTGGCCGCGTCGGAGCAGAGGAAGACGAGCAGCGGCGCGACGTCCTCGGGCATGCCCATGCCCATCTGTTTGCGGAAGAGGTCGGGCAACGGTTCGCCCTTCTCAGCGCTCTCCACCATTTCGGCCATTCCCGGGATGCTCGCGATCATCCGGGTGATCGCGTTGGGCACGATCGCGTTGACGGTGATCTCGGCGCGGGCCAGCTCCATCGCCCAGGTGCGCGCGCAGGCGGCGATGCCGGCCTTGGCGCCCGCGTAGTTGGTCTGACCGAAGTTGCCTCGCTGACCGGCCCACGACCCGACCACCACGATGCGGCCCCCGCGACCCTGCTCGCGCATGCGCACTGCCGCGGCTCGCGCGCACGTGAACGTGCCGCGCATGTGCGTCTCGATGACCGCGTCGAAGTCCTCGTCGGTCATCTTCCAGAGCACCCGGTCGCGGAGGATGCCGGCGTTGGTGCACATGATGTCGATGCCGTCGAAGCTGTCGACCGCGCGCTGCACGAGGCGCTCCGCGGCGTCGGTGCTGCCCACCGCGACCACCTCGGCGACCGCCTTGGCTCCGCCATCGGTCAGCTCCTTGACGGTCTGCTCCGCGACCTCGCCGTCGACGTCGTTGATGACCACCGAGCACCCGGCCTCGGCCAGCGCACGGGCATACGCACGGCCGATGCCGCGACCGCTCCCGGTGACGACGGCGACTTTTCCGTTCAGGTCCACTGCTTCTCCCCCGGGCTGTGTGTGCAAGCGCGCCGTATTGTCGCGGTCCGGTCTGCGCGTGCGCCTCTCAGCCGCCCAGGCGGCCGCCGGCGAGCAGCTCAGCGACCACGTACCCGACCCATGGGAGGCCTGCGAGGAGCAGCCAGCGCCCATGGGCGGAGCCGCTGCGCAGCAGTGCGAACAGGTAGACGGCGGTGCCGAGGGTGAGCAGACCGCTCAGGACGCCGTTGAAGTCGGGGCTCCAGGGCGTGAAGCTGAGTCCGATGAAGCCGAGGACGCATGCCTGGAATGCCGACGACCCGGCCACGTTTCCGAACGCGAGGTTGTCATCCCCGCTGCGGATCCAGAGCACACTGTTGATCGTCTCGGGCAGCTCGGTGGCGACCGGAACCACGATCAGGGCGAGCGTGAGCGGGTTGGTGTGCAGCGACTGCGCCACCTGGTTGAGGGCGCTGACGAAGAGGTCGGACCCGACGATGAGCATGGCCACAGCCCCGGCCAGCTGCAACGCGATCAGCAGCGACGCGGGATTACGGTTGTGCCAGCGCACGATGTGGAGGGGCTCCGGCGCGGCGTGGGCCGGCGCGCTGCCGCGGAGGGTGGCGCGCACGTAGAGCGCGTACGCAAGCAGCAGGCACGCACCCACGGGAATGCGCACCGGACGGGGCAGCACGATGGCGATGAGCACGACGGAGAAGGCGCCGATGAAGAGGCCCAGGTCACGGCGCACCTGGCCGGTGTCGAGCTCGAGGCGGCGCCGACGGCTGCGCATGACCACCGCGACGCCGGTCAGCGCGGTGCCGACGCCGAGCAGGAGAAACGCGGAGCCGAGCACTGCTCCGGTGGCGACGGACGCGGCGGACGCCTGGCCTCCAATCAGGGCGATGACAGGCACCACGGTCTCGGGCAACGACGTCCCCAGCGCAGCGAGGAGGCTCCCGGTGGCGCCGCTCGCCAGCTTCATGCGGAATCCGGCCCACTCCACCGCGTTGGTGAACAGCTCCGACGCGGCGACGATGAGGATGAGACCGCCGCCGAAGAGAAGAGCCTCGCTCACGAACGGCCTCGCAGGCGATCGAGCGGCGCCCCCAGCCAGCTGGTGCCAAAGGCGACGACGGTGCGCGGGGTCACCGGCTGCACGCGATGCACCGGTGGAGCTCCCTCCGACCGCGCCAGGGCGTCGTACACGCGCTGCCGCGACCACGGAAACGCAGTCCGCGGGATCCGGTCGGCGCTGACGAAGATCGTCCGGATCGCCTCGACGCTCCAGCGCGCGCGGCCGCCGGCGATCTCGCCCAGGAACACGGCGTCGGCAGCGTTGCGCAGCCCGCTCCACGAGTACACGCCTACCAGGCCGCGGATGTTGACGCGGTAGCCGGTCTCCTCCTCTGTCTCACGCACCGCCGTCTCCGCAGGGTCCTCGTCAGCCTCCACGTGACCGCCGGGCAGCTCCCAGCCCGGCGGGAAGGGGCGCAGCTGCAGCAGCACGCGCGAGCCGTCGACGATCGCCACCTGCGCGCCCTGCACCGGCCACACCACCCCATCCACCACCACATGCGGGGGGCGGTGCGCCCGGCGGTCGCGCCGACTCAATCGAGCTCGACGCGCTTGGGTCGCCGCGATGCCGGCGTTGTGGCCGCCTTGCGCGACCGGGGCCGGCGCGGGGTGCGGCCGCTGTTGTGCTCGATGATCACCGCGATCGCGAGCAGCAGCTCGCGCTGCGCGTTGAGCAGGTGCAGCTGCGCTTCCGGTGGCACCAGCTCGTGAAGCGAGTTGGCCAGCAGTCGGAGGGCGTCGCTGAGAACCTTCGGCGGTGCGGTTCCGTCCGCGCTCATTTCGCCGCACCCGAGAAGGTGACCCTGAGCACGCCCTCATCGAGCTTGCCCTTGGTGACCTGGGTGCCGTTGAGCACGCGGGGCAGGCTGATCTCGCGCTTGTACGGACCGACGCTGACGAACAGCTCGCCGGGGCGGTGGGTGATGTCGACCTCGTCCTTGCCCACGAAGGGAAGTTGGAGGTGCAGCTCGTAGCCCTTGCCCACCTTCTTGAGGCTCTGCGAGACGGTCGTGTGGAAGTGCTGGGTAGGGTCGCTGTCACCGAAGATCGCCTCGGCCATCTCCGCCAGCGACTTGAGGCCGACGATCTCGTGGTTGAACAGTGGAGTGCGCCGGATCGGCACCGGCGAGAACGCGAGGTCGACCAGGGCGTCGTACTTCTTCTGCGACTTGTGCCAAGCGTCGAAGTACTCGTCGGTGACCTCGTCGGGGAGCACGCGGTTCACCACCACGAGGTCGGTGAGGTAGTCGTACAGGCAGAGGTAAGTGAAGGCGCGCTGTGCCTCCTTGACCACCATCTTCTCGAGGTTGAGGACCAGACGGATGGTGCACACCTTGGGGTCGCCGAGGATGTTCTTCATGCCGTCGAGGTCGAAGAGCAGGTCCTTGACGTGGCCGAAGATGTCGTCGGTGGGGAGAGGGATGTTGGTGAACGGCTGCACCATCGGTCGAGCCACCTTCCACACCTTCCGCTCCAGCGGGAAGATCTTGGTGAGGTACCAGCGCGCCACGTCAGGAAAGGCGAGCAGCTGCAGGGTCTCGCCGGTGGGCGCGCAGTCCACGACGACAACGTCGAACTTGCCCTCCTCCTTGTGGCGCTTGATCCACATCAGGCTGGCGACCTCCTCCATCCCCGGCGGCGTGGCCATCTCCTCGGCGACGAAATCGTCGACGCCCCAGGACGCGAAGAGCGCGATCAGGTAGTTGTGAACACGCTCCCAGTGCTCCTCCATCTCATGGAGCGCGTTGATCTCCTGCGCGTAAAGGTTGGTGGTGACCTTGGTGGGGTGATCGCCGAGCTCCATGTCGAAGGAGTCGCCCAGGGAGTGCGCTGCGTCGGTGGAGATGATCAGGGTGCGATGCCCGAGCTTGGCGCACTTGACCGCCGTGGCGGCGGCGACAGTCGTCTTGCCGACCCCCCCTTTGCCGGTGTAGAGGATGACCCTCACCGGCGCTACTTCACCACGTTGCTGACAACAATGTCAGCAATAACGATGAGGGTTATCATCAGCGCCGCGATCACGGCGACCCGGCGCAGGTCGGCCGGGACGTAGGGGACGCGATCGAACGGGATCGCAGCGTCCTCGCTGTCGAGCGGCTGGATGTAGCTGGTGTTCTGGCCCCGTGCCGGCTTGGTGCGCCCGACCGGCGCGGCGGCCGGCGAGACCCGCTCGACGCGGCGACGGCCGGGGTCCGCGGCGCCGAGGTCGACAGCCACCGACGCGGCAGGCTGGAGGTCCTCCGCCTCGACGGCGACGCCCGACGGCGCGGTTGCGGTCGGCGGCGCCACGGAGGGGCCTGGGCGCCGCTGAGCGGCGCGCTGCTTCTGCTTGCGGGTCTTCTTGGCCATGACGCGCGCCAAGGGTATCGGATCACGCGCGAGCCCAACCCCAGCGCTTGCACGCAACCCTGCATGATGTGGTACTGTCCGGCCGGAACCACAAGATGTGGGGTGTCTCGTCCCCTTCATCGGGAACCATGGGCAGCAGGCGCCGGGAACCCGCACCACTCCCGGCTTCACGTCTTCGTCGAGGCCGACCCCATCCGGCGCCATTCCCCACGCGGCAGGGCCGCGTGGGGGCCCCTTCCCCTTTTCAGAGGGGCGACGCGCCCCTCTCGCTCCGCCGGGAGAGCCGGCTGCGCTCCCTCCCCACTCGGCGCTACTCCGCGCCGGCTCGCTGCGCTCGCTTGTCGCTTGCAAATGTCGTCGGCGCAGGCGAATTCATTTCGCCGCAGCTGACACCGCTGCATGGGGGTGTCCGAGGGGGGAACGGAGTTCCCCCTTCGCCACTAGAGGTTGAAGCGGAAATGGACGACGTCTCCGTCTTTGACGAGATAGTCCTTTCCCTCGAGGCGTTGCTTGCCCTGCTCTCGGAGGGCGTTGTATGAGCCGGCCGCGAGCAGGTCCTCGGCGTCGCTGACCTCGGC
>QHBU01000266.1 GCA_003244045.1 Candidatus Aeolococcus gillhamiae | reverse complement strand
GCGGTGAGCTCGGTGATCAGCAGGAGCACGATGATGCGCGGCTTGGTGAGGCTGACGAGGTCGCGGGCCACGGTACGCGCACGCGACACCGGTGCGCCCACCGGCAGCCGCACCGCTGCGGGCCGTGCTCCGGCGCGCGCGCTCACGCGCGCACCTTGGCGCCCGCTTGGGCCTCGGCTGCGGCCAGACGTGCGTCGTTCTCGAACCAGCGCGCCATGATCCAGACGATGGCGGCGACGAACGGGATGCTCGCCGGCACCCACATCACGCCCGCCGCCAGCTGCTGATCCGCGCCGGCGCTGAGCGTGCCGCCCCCCGGGTAGGCGTACAAAACGGCGGGCGCGTAGCCGATGTACACCGCCAGCAACCAACTGCCCACCAGGCCGCCGAGCACCACGATCGAGCGGCCGATCATGCCCAGCGCGGGTTCGGCGGATGCCCGTGGCAGCGCGGCGGTCCAGAAGAGCAGTCCGACAGCCAGGAAAGCAGTGTGCTCGAGGTTGTGCACCATCTCGTCACGGAGCGTCAGGTTGTAGAGCACGGGAATGTGCCATAGCCACATGACCCCGACGAACATGATCACCGCCGCAGAGGAGGCGAGCGTGCGACGCGAATGCGTGGTGAGCACGCTCTGCGGCTTCCTCAACAACGCGCGCAGATGGGGTCCCAGCGCTTCCAGCGCCGTCTCCCACGGACGCGCGAGCACGATGAGCGGTGCGGCCACCACCAGCAGGAGGACGTGCTGGACCATGTGCACCCACTGGAGGCGCAGCGCCCCCTCGTCGAGCGGGGAGAGAAGCGCGACGAGGATGACGGCCACGCCGGCGGCCAGGAAGGCCTTCTGCGCTGCGGTGGGCGCGCGTTCCGGTGCCGTCGCCGCCAGCCGCCGCGCGCCTCGGTCGTAGAGGAGCACAGCAACAGCCGCAGCGATCAGCGGGACGGGCTCCGCGTACCATCCGCCGAACAGCGAACGCAGGACATCCATGGCCGGTCAGCCTCGGGGCTCTAGACGAGCCGCGCGAGCAGGAAGACGAGGGTGGACACGACGAGCAGGTAGCCCCAGTACTCGGCAAAGCCGCGCAGCTGGCGCGCCGCCACCAGCGGATGGGCAGCGCGTCGACCGGGGAGCACCACGGTGAACAGCCAGAGAACGCCGACCAGCGCTTCGATGATCAGGATGCCGAACCACATCTCGGTGACCGCTGTGTAGGTGCCGTGGTTGATCACCCAGCCGCTGCCGAGGTGGTATTGGTACCAGACCCGCCCCACGCCGGCAGCGAGCGCCAGGAGCAGGGCGATCACCCCCACCACGCGGTGAGTCGAGCGGTCTTCGTGGAACAACCCGATCGCCGCGATGACGGCCACAAGACAGGCTGCCTGGAGCACCAGGATGATGGCCATTCCCAAGCCGGAAAGGTCGCCGATGCCGTCGGGACGCCACATGCCGCCGTTGTTGTTGGCGCGCAGGTACAGGTAGGCGAACAGCATAGCGAGCATCAACATGGTGTTGGCCGCGAGGAAGAGCCGGACGCCGACCAGGAACGTCCGCCGCTGGGTGTTCTCGTCGGTCTGGTACACGAGCGATGTGTCGGTGCTCATTCGCTGACCCCCTCGGGCATGGTCATGCCGCCACCCAGGACCGCGGGCTTGGGATCGTCACGGTCGTAGTCGTAGGAGAGTCCCCAGTGCTGCGGCGGCGACTCGAAGTTGTGCACTGGAATCGGGGTGGGCATGCGCCATTCGTTGCCGCGCGATTCCCAGACGTTGGCGACGCGCGCCCGCGCCGGCTTGACGATGGTGTCCATCAACAGCATGACCAAGAAGTACAGCATGCTGGCGCCGAGGATGAACGAGAACAACGACGCTGCCACATTGAGCCCCTGCAACCCTGGGTCGTAGCTGACCACCCGCCGGGGCATGCCGAGGATGCCGACCGCGATCAGCGACAGGAATGTGCCGTTGAAGCTGAGGAACATCACCCAGAACTGGATCTTGCCGCGCCGCTCGTTGAGCGCATGTCCAGTGATGCGCGGCAGCCAGAAGGTGATGCCGCCGATCAGGGCGAAAACCTCCGCTCCCATGATGGTGTAGTGGAAGTGCGCCTGCACGAAGTAGCTGGCGTGCAACTGGAAGTCACTGGGCACGTCGGAGAGGAAGACGCCGGTGAAACCACCGATGAGGAAGTTGAAGAGGAATCCCATGACGAAGAGCATCGGCACCGTGAACCGCGCCCGGGCTCTCCACAACGTCCCCATCGCGACCAGGTACACGATGCTGGTCGGGATGGAGATAGCCTCGGTGGAGAAGGTGTAGAAGGGGCGCAGGCTCGGCGCGATGCCGCTGACGAAGAGGTGGTGCTGCCAGACGAACCAGCTGAGCACGCCGACCCCGATCATCCCGCCGATGGCGACGCGATAACCCCACAGTGGTTTGCGCGCAAACACGGGAAGCATCTCGAGCATGAGCCCGAATGCGGGCAGGATGAAGATGTACACCTCCGGGTGACCGAAGAACCAGAAGAGGTTTTCCCAGAGATAGGGGCTGCCCCCGCCGGCCGGGACGAAGAAGGTGGCCCGGCCGATGCGGTCGAGCACCTCCATGCCGATCACCGCCACCAGCACCGGCGCGGCCAGCATGCCGAGGAACGAGGTGACGTACACGCCCCACACAAAGATTGGCAGCTGGGTCATGCGTAACCCCGGTGCTCGCTGCGTGATCACCGTGGCGATCATGTTCAGCCCCGAGAGGAAGATCGAGATGCCGATCAGGCCGAAGGCCACCAGGTACGCATCCATGCCGCGCACCGCCTCGTCGGCTAACGGCGCGTAGCCGGTCCAGCCGGTGGGGAAACCACCGACGAAGATGCTGGAGAGGAGGATCAGCGCCGCCGGCGGGAGCAGCCAGAAGGTGAGCGCCTCCAGGCGCGGGAACGCCATCCCGCGGGCTCCGATCATGATCGGCACGAAGTAATTGCCGAATGGCCCGATGATGGCGGCCGAGGCCATGAAGATCATGATCACGCTGTGCAGTCCGACCACAGTGAGATAGGACTCGGCTGACGCCGTCGAGGGATTGGGCCGGAGCAGCTCCGCGCGGATGAACATGGCCCCGAGCCCACCGATGAACAGGAACGCCAGGATCACCACGAGGTACTGCACGCCGATCACCTTGTGGTCGACGTTGAGCCGGAAATAGCGCTTCCAGCCGCCCTCCTCGCCGTACAGGAAAGCCTCGTCCTCCGGAGTCGGGCGGCGCAGGCCGAGCAGGCGGGCGATCGGGTAATTGAAGAATCCCATGCCCGCCAGGAATCCCACGGCGCTGCCCACGTAGCCGATGATCAGCGCGGCGTTGGAGTTGTTCGAGTTGGCGTCAGCAGGAACCAGGTGCTCACCGATCTGAGCACCGAGGATGAAGCCCGCGAAGGCGCCGACGATCCCGAGGACGACGCCCCACTGAGCAAGCGCCTCCGAGAGCCGGCGTGGCCGCGGAGCAGCCGGTGCAGCCGCCATGGTGGTCATGTCAATCCCTCGTTGTCACGCATCGGGAGCATCTCTCAGGTCCCGTATGCAGACGGAGCGGGCTGGTAGGTGTGGCTGTAGGGCGGCAGGAATTTCATGATCGGCGCGTCCGCAGCCTGCTGCTGCTGTGCCCAGGCCGTGAAGTCAGCCGCGCTCATCACCTGCGCGCTGTTGTCGTCCATCGATCCGTGCCACAGACCGCAGAGCTCGCCACACACCACCCGATACGTCCCCACCTGTGTCGGCGTCAGGTCGAAGGTGTTGTCGTGCAAGGGCACCGCGTCCGCCTTGATACCGAGCGCTGCCAGCCAGAAGGAGTGGGTGACGTCGAGCGACGTGACATGGAAGTCGATGGTCCGGTTGACCGGGACCACCAGGTGCGGACTCTCCATGCCTCCGAAGGTTGGGTACCGGTAGGTGAATTGCCACTGCTGGGCGATCACCTGGACCTCGAGCGGGGTCGTCTCCGCAACTCCGCCGGTGGCCCCGTTGGCCGTGGCGCGGCCCTCCAGCCCGAAGACCTCGGCGGTGCCCTCGTTGGAGAGCGTCAGCGTCCCCACGATGCCAAGGGCCAGCACGATGGCGGTGACGATCCCGATCCATGTCCCCGCCAGGCGCGGGTTGCCGCGGATCCTGTCGTTTGACGCCGGCGGGGCGTTGGGATGGCGGCGGCTGAGCAGGACGGTGCCGACCACGCCCACGATCGTCAGCGTGAAGATCGGCCACGCTGCCCAGGTGATCAGCCTGATCGTGTCCTGGATGCTCTTGGAGACGTTGGACGACGCCTGAGGCGGAAAGTTGAGCACCGCAATGAGCACCGTGCCGGCGGCGGCGACGACGACCCAGATGACGGCGAGGCTGATGACCAGGCGCCGGTTGGCCGGGTCGCTCACGGTCCCACCTCGATCTGGCCGTCCATGTAGCCGAGTGTCTGCATCGGGCCCCCCAGGCCGTACAGCGTGCCGGCGCCGCAGGGCACGAAGCACTGCCAGTGGTAGATCCCTGATGCCGGGACCTTGAAGCTGAACTGAACGAAGTTGTCAGTGTTCTTGGGGTTGCTGGCATCGACACCCGGCAGCGGGACGCTCACTCCGAGGCCCGGGACCGAGAAGGTGTGCGCCGCCAGGGTGGGGTCGATCGCCTGCATGGTCTTGCCGGTCACCCCGCCCGCTGAGGGGTCGGACGTGTACACGGTCATCGAGTTGCCGATGGTGCCGCGCACCAGGCCGAGGTACTCGTTGCGCAGTCCGGTCGGCGTGTCCTGTTGGTCGATGGTCATCCGCACGGTCGCGTTCGGCGGCACCTTGAAGAAGGTGGTCGGGAGGTACCCCACCCAGTTCGGATGGTCACCCTGCATGACCGCAGCCACGGTGCTCACCTTGATGTCGACGACGGGCCCGCCGCCGGCGCCCTGCTCACCAGAGGCGACCGCGGTGATCGGGGTCGGCGAGTTGTGCAACCAGGCGGCCACGAAGGAACCGATGGCCCCGCCCGCAACCAGGAAGGCGAGCACGGTCAGCGCGCCTCTGCGATTCATGGCGTCACCTCGATGAATGGGCGGTGATGGCTGATGCGACGGCCCCGATCGGCAGCGGGGCGTTGTAGGCGACGGATATCAGGCCCTGCGGGTTGACGACGTACAGCGACTGGTCGTGGAGGACGTCACCGCTGGTGAGCTGGACCGCGATGTGATACGTCGCCCACACCGCCTGGAGCTGGGCCTGGTCGCCGAGCAGCCAATGCCACCCGGGTTGCCAGCTGACGTGCGAGGTGAAGTGCGCGACATCGGCCGCCGAGCGGCCGGCGGCGACACTGACGACGAGCAGCACGGGCCTGACGTTGGCGGGAAGGTTCGCTTCGACGCTGCCCAGTTGCTGTCCCATGATCGGGCACTGCGCTGCGCACTGCGGATCCATGAAGGTGATCAACACCTCCTTGCCGCGCAGCGACGAGAGCGAGACGGCCATGCCCGCCTGGTCGGGAAGCGTGAAGTCGGGCGCGACCTCGGGCTGACGTGACACCGGAGGCAGGTACTGCGCCGCCGCCGGCGGCGCCGCGATGGCGGGGTGGGTGAGCAATCGGCTTACCGCGATCGTGCCGACGAGGCCCACGACCAGAGCCAGACCGCTCGCTGCGAGCAGGGGTGTGGAGAATCGACGGCCCATCACCTGACGGCAAACCAACCACGCCCCTTGGTCGTCAATTCTCTGTCTCGGCACCTCTGAAAAACAGCGACCGCCCCAACGACATCGAAACGAACGTACTGACCATCGCACCGGAGTCAGGGTCCGTCAAGAGGTGACGAGAGCGTCAGGTACAGTGACCGCCGTGGCTGACGGCGGCGGGCGGATCGTGGTCTCGGGCGTGACCAAGGTCTTCGGAACCGTTCACGCCGTCGAGGATCTGACCTTCACGGTGGAGCCCGGGACCGTCACCGGCTTCCTCGGACCCAACGGCGCCGGCAAGACGACCACCATGCGCGTGTTGCTCGACCTCGCACAGCCAACCTCCGGAGCAGCCACGGTTGCCGGAGTGCCGTACGCGCACCTCTCACACCCCGCGAAGGTCGTCGGCGCTGTGCTCGAGTCGACCAGCTTCCATCCGGGCCGGTCCGCCGTCAACCATCTGCGCGTCTACGCCGCCGCCGCCGGCGTCAGCGACACGCGTGCATTCGAGGTCCTCGCGCTTGTCGGCCTTGCGGGAGTCGCACGGCAGGCGGTCAAGGGGTTCTCGCTGGGGATGCGCCAGCGGCTCGCGCTGGCGACCGCCCTGCTCGGCGACCCACGCATCCTCATCCTCGACGAGCCCGCCAACGGGCTGGATCCCGAGGGGATCGTATGGCTGCGCGGATTCCTCCGCCACCTCGCCACCGATGAGGGACGCACCGTGCTGGTCTCCAGCCACGTCCTCTCTGAGGTGGAGCAGACCGTCGACCGCGTGGTGATCATCGCCCGTGGCCGGCTCGTGCACGAAGGGACGCTCGAGGAGCTGCGTGGCAAGGGGACGACCGCGGTCCTCGTCGACACCCCGACGCCTGATCGGCTGGTGCAGGCGCTCGCTCCACTCGGCTTCACGGTCACGCCGAGCGCCACAGCCGTGCGCGTGGCCGGCGCCACCGCGCCGCTGATCGGTCACGCGGCATGGCAGGCCGGAATCGAGCTGCACGGTCTGCGCGAAGAGAGCTCCAGCCTCGAGTCGGTCTTCCTCGAGCTGACCGATGACCCGCCCGCGGCAAACCAGGCGCCGGGGTGGACGGGGTGATCGCGCTGCTGCGTTCGGAGTTTCGCAAGGTGGCAACCATCAAGCTGTGGTGGGGAATGCTGCTCGGCTCAATGGCTGTGGCGGCGCTGAGCGTGATCGCTCAGATCGCCACCAACGGGCTGCGCAACAACCCGGCAGCGCCGCTCAGCAACCCGGTGACGCAGCGATCCGTTTTGTCGTCGGCGGTGAGCGGCTACATCTTCTCGGTGGTGGTCGGGATCATCCTGATCACCACCGAATATCGGCATTTCACCTCGCGTCCGACGTTCCTCATCGAGCCCCGACGGGCTCGGGTCATCGCCGCCAAGTTGGTGGTCGCGGCGGGCGTGGGGTTGCTGTACGGGATTGCCTGCGTCGCCGTGGCGGTGGCGGTGACCGTTCCGTGGCTGTCGGCGAAGGGCATCGCCATCGCCTGGGTGGCCAATGGGTTGATCGTGGTCATGGTTGGCGCACTGGGCGCAGTGGCCATCTTCGCAGTGGTTGGCGTCGGTGTCGGCGTGCTCTTTCGCAATCAGATCTCGGCGGTGATCACCACGCTCGCGTATCTGTTCGTCGTGGAACCGTTGATCGCGGTCATCCCTGTCATCAAAGAAGGCTACCGCTACCTGCCGGGGGCGGCCGCGAATGCACTCACCGGCGTGGCGAGGAACCAAGCCCTGCTCCTTCCCAACTGGCAGGGCGGGCTGCTGCTCCTGGGCTGGGGCCTGCTGTTCGCGGCGCTCGGCTGGATCCTCACGATCCGCCGAGACATCCCTTAAGGCGAAGGGGGTACTGCGTTCCCCCCTCGGGCACCCCCCCGCTCAGCGGTGTCGGCTCCGGCGACGTGAAGTCGCCTGCGCCGACGGTTCTCACAGGAGCCGCGGTTGCTCCCAGGGCTTGCCGAGCACATGCTCGTCGAGGAAGGCGAACACTGTCTGGTACCAGAGCCGGGCGTTCTGCGGCTTGAGGATCCAGTGGTTCTCATCGGGATACACGAGCAGCCGCGAGGGCACGCTGCGCAGCTGCAGCGCGAGCCACAGGCTGTGACTGTTGCTCACCGTCACCCGCTGATCGCGCGCGCCATGGATCACCAGCATGGGAGTGCGCAAGGCGTCGGCGCGCAGGTGCGGTGACTGGTGTCGCCACGAGTCCTCATCGCGTCGCGGGTCGCCGAACTGCCGCTCCATGAAGAAACCGACATCGCTCGTGTCGTGCTCCATCGCCAGGTCCCACACGCCGGCGTGGCTGACGATGGCGCGGAACCGATCGGTGGTGACCGCCAGCCAGTTGGCCATGTAGCCGCCGTACGAACCGCCCAAAGCGGCGATCCGTCCTTCGTCGATGTCGTCCCGAGCTGCGGTCGCGTCCATGGCGGCGAGGATGTCACCGGCCGGCAGCGTGGCCCAGTCCGTCCACGCCGCGGCGATGTGGTCGTGGCCGTATCCGGTCGAGAGGCGCGGGTTGGGCAACAGCACCGCCCAACCGCGGGCGGCGAGCAGCGCCGCCGACCAGCGCCAGTGCCATCCCGTCCACGAGCTGATCGGACCGCCGTGGATCAGGACGGCGAGAGGAAGCAACGTCTCCGACGGTGCGCGCGGCAGCACCAGCCACGAGTGGATGGCTTCCCCGTCGTCACCTGCACTGGTGATCTGCTCGAGCCGCGTTCCTGTGGCAGTGGTGGGGATGGGGTTCCGCAGCGGCCGCGGGCGCTGATCCGCGCCGCGCACGTCGAGCGCGACCGCGGTGGGCGCCTCGTCGAAGTGGGAACGGATGGCGTACAGCGTTTCCCCGTCCGGTGACAGCGCCAGGTTGTGGTACGCGCCTGCCGCGGTGAGGCGGCTGACCGTGCCATCGAGGCCGACCCGGAACACCGGCGTGTGCCCGCGCTGGTCCGCGCAGACCAGCAGCGCGTCGGCGGAACGCGTCCACAGGAGCTCGAGCGCCCGCCCTTCCCACTCCGGCGCCACCTCCTTGACCGCGCCGGTAGCCGCGTCGACGAGCTCGAGGTGAAACCGCGACGGCCGGTCCGGCGCGCCAATCTCCGCGGTTGCGACCGCGATCGTCGAACCGTCCGGTGACCAGGCCACTACTTCGTGGTGCACGTCCGCGTCGACGAGGACTCGCACGACGCTGTCGGGCACGGTGTCCACCAACGCCAGGTCCGTCTTGAAGTGGCCGCCCGCATTCGGCTGCGCGCCGAACGCCACCCTCGAGCCGTCCTCCGACAGCGACAGGTGAACCTCCTCCAGCCAGCCGGCCCAGGGCGGCCGGGGCGTCAGGTCGCGTGGCTCGGCGATGTCGGTGCCGTCGAGGTCGATGGTGAGCAGACGCGGCTGCCGGGGACCGATGTCATGGTCCCAGTAGCGGTCGGGGTAGTGCTCGACAAGCCGCGCCTGCACGCCGGCGTCCATGCGCGCCTGCTCGCGCGCCCGATCCTCCTGCAGCGTCGTACTCCCCGGATGCATCGCTGTGGTGACCACCACGGTTGCGGAGTGGCGCGCGCTGAGCACCTCGCCGACGCCCGCTCCCGGCGCCACCACGAGGCGCGGCCGCTCGTCACCAGGCCCGAGAACGTACAGCGCGTGCGGCTCGCGGGATGCGCCGCCGCCCGTCGTCATCTCACCACTGACTCCGGAGGCCTGTGCAGCGTCCGCCCCATCGGCAGCGGGGCGGGGTGCGGTGAGCAGCAGCGATCCGTCAGCGGTGAAGCCGCGCGCGGTCTCGTCGGCACCGCTGCGGCTGAGCCGGCGCGGCGCGCCGTCGCCGGTGGTGGGCACCTCCCATATGGCTCCCACGAAGCTCTTGCCGTCCGCGGCGACGGTTTGGATGGTGAGCGCCAGCCGGGCGCCGTCCGGGCTGACGTGCAGGTTGAGCAGCCGCGGCATCGCCAGGAATGCTTCGAGGTCGAGCCCTTCAGACACGGCCGCCAACCCTACTCAAGCGGCCCTGCCGCCGTGCGACGATCTCAGCCGTGGACCGGCTGTGGGCACCGTGGAGGGGCGTGTACGTGAGTGACGCCGGCGCTGCGGCGGGGTGTTTCCTTTGCGCGGCCGCCGCCGGACAGGACGACCAGCTGGTCGTCGCCCGCGATGCGACAACGGTCACCATGCTCAATCGTTACCCGTACAACACCGGGCACCTGATGGTGGCGCCGATCGACCACGTCCCCGACCTCCTCGCCGCGGGCGACGGTGGCGCGGCGGCGCTCATGGTGGCCGCGCGTCGGGCGATGCGGGCGCTCCAGGATGCGATGAACCCGGAGGGGTTCAACGTTGGGGTCAACCACGGGAGCGCTGCAGGGGCGAGCATCGAACACGTTCACCTGCATGTCGTGCCCCGGTGGGGCGGCGACACCAACTACATGCCCGTGATCGGCCGGATCAAGGTGCTCCCGGAGCTCCTCGAGGCGACCGCGGCTCGGCTGCGGACAGCGTTCGCCGCGCTCACCTAGCGCTCGCGGCCGGGTGTCTGCTAGGCGCTGCCGTTCGAACCGGCCGCCTGGTCGGCGGTCTCGGTTGACGGATCGAGGTGCGCCATGGCGAACTGGCTGAAGCTCGGGGCCGGACCGCCCTCGGCTTCAGTCTGATCCTCCTCACGCGGCGAAGCAGGGGCAGTGGGGCGAGCCGGGGGGGCGGGCGCCGCTGACTTCGCCGGCGAGCGTGTTCCCGTCTCATGGGCTTCGCCGCTGAGGCGGCGGTAGACGGCCATGGCGAGCTCGAGCTCGGGGATCTCGCTCTCGACCTCGGTCAAGGAGGCGTGCACCCATTCGAGGGAATGCATGTGGTGGGTGACCTGGCGCAGGTGCTCGGCCCGCGCGTCGGCCTTGTTGAGGAACGTCTTGGCGCCGTCCTCGAGCGACCCGCCTTCGGAGTTGAGGCGGCGGTACACGGCCATGGTCAGCTCGAGCTCCGGGATCTCGTGTTCGACCTCACGCCGAGAGGCGTTGGTCCATTCGAGGGAGCGAAGGTTGTGACTGAGCTCGCGCAAGTGCGCGGCCCTTGTCTCGGCTGCGTCGAGGAAGGCGAAGTTGTTCATGAGTGCAATGGTGCCGCGGCCGGGGCGGCCGGTCCGTTCCTGCCCGGTTACGGACCTGTGCAGATTCCGCAGCGACGGCCGGATGCGCCGAGGTCCGGGGAGTTCAGGGCGCGCGATCCGGTATAGTCCCGGCCTCGTGGGTTCTGTGATCAAGAAGCGGCGCAAGAAGATGCGCAAGCACAAGCATAAGAAGATGCTGAAGAAGACTCGCTGGCAGCGTCGCGGCTAGACCGGACCTACGGCGAGGCGCCGTGCGGCGCTGAATCAGCACTGGCGCCCATACCATTGCGCGCATGGTCGCCCCACGCGTCCTGGTCGCCGACGACGACGTCAGGCTCACCCAGCTGGTCTCTCGCTACCTCACCATGGAGGGGTATGAGGTGGAGACCGTGGCCGACGGGCTAGTCGCCGTCGAGAAGGCCCTCGCCGAGCCTCCGCCCGACCTAGTCGTCCTCGACATCATGATGCCGGGCATCGACGGCATCGAAGCCTGCCGGCGGATCCGCTCCAACTTCGCGACCTCCCAGCTGCCGATCCTCATCTTCAGCGCGCTCGGCGAGGAGGGGGACGCCGCCCGCCTGGCCGGGGCCGACGCGATGCTCAAGAAGCCCTTCACCCTGCCGGTGCTTGGCCAGGCGGTCCAGAAGCTGATCGGCCCCTGAGCCGTCCGCGGCTCAGCTCAGGCGGGGGGGCCCGAGGTCAGCGTGACCGTGGCGGTGTGGGACGCGCCGGCCGTGTCCGTCCAGCTGACCGACACCGAGGAGCCCGGGTCATGGGCGACGATGGTGTTGCGCAGCGCGCTGCTGCTGCTCACCGCGGTTCCATCCAGTGAGGTGATGAGCGAGCCAACCGTGATGCCGGCGCCCGCCGCGGGGCTGCCGCCCTGGACGATGACAACCTGGGCACCGCCCTTGCCGTCCTGGCTCTGGACCCCGAGCAGGGCGCGCGTGCTCCCCACATGGACGGTACTGGTGCTGTGCCCGGACTGGATCTGCCTGACCACCGTCATCGCCTTGTTGATCGGGATGGCGTAGGCGACCGTTGAGGTCTGCTGCGACGAGCGGCCCCCGGCTGACTGGGCGGCGGTGTCCATGCCGATGACGGCTGCTGAGCTGTCGACCAGAGGGCCTCCGGAATCACCGGGCTGGATGGGAGCGCTGACCTGGATCAGCCCGCTGACCGTCTCCACGTCGGCACCGCTCTGGTCGCTGGCGGTGATGGTCTGGTTGAGGTTGGTGACGATGCCGGTGGTGACGGCGGGGGTGGTGTTGCGGCCCAGCGCGTTGCCGAGTGCAACCACGGACTGACCGCGGGCCACCGTGGACGAGTTGCCGAGGCTGACCGTGTGGAAGGTGCCACCACCGTCGATCTGCACGAGCGCGACATCCTGGGTGAGGCTGTAGCCGACGACGTGTGCGCTGTAGATGGTGCCGGTGCTCGGCACCTGCACCTGGATGCTGGTCTCGCCGTCGATGACGTGGTTGTTGGTGAGCACCTCACCTGTCGAGGTGATGACCATGCCGGTCCCGGCGGCGCCCCCGCCACTCGACAGCGTGACGTTGATGTTGACGATGCCGGGAGTGACCTTGGCGGCGACGCCGCTCGTGTCGCTCGGCACGCCGGTGGACGGGGTGGCGTTGCCCGTGTCGCCTCCGATGCTGCCCCCCGGCACGGTGACCGAAGGGATCAGAGCAGTAGTCGAGCTCGGCGTCGACGGCGAGGTGACCCGGGCGGCGGTGACACCGGCGCCCACGCCAACCGCAAACAGCCCGGCCAGCGCACCAGCGACGACGCGGCGGCTGCGCGCACGGTGAGGGGGCGACGGCTGCCAGGAGGTCTCGCCGGCGAACCCCCACGGGAGCGGGGGTGGGGGAGGAGGAGGGGGCGGCACGGCGCCATACCAGGCGTTGGCGGGCGGCCCGGCCGGCGCGGCCCCGGACGAGGGAGGGGAGGTGGTGTTGGGGTCGAGGCCGTCGCTCTGCACGACGCTATGGTGCCCCCCGCTGCCTTGCAACAAACTGACGAAGTGCTGTGAGGTTGCTGAGACGGGCTCGCCCGCGCTCAGCGATCCGCGGGGGTGTCGCCCGACGCCGTGCGCCGCCAGATGAACAGCGCGATGACCATGGCCACCACCAACACGACCAGCAGGAGCAGCTGGACCCAGTAGACGACGAAGTCCGGGCCGCTGTGCAGCGTGTCGCTGCTGGCGGTGAGGATGAGGATGCGTCGCACGCCGGCGATCAGGCCGACGATGAGGAACGGCTCGGCAGCGAGGGTGTGGTCGCGCAGCGTGACACGCACGGTGTGCAGCAGCTCGACCACCATGAAGACGAGGAGAGTCTCGTCGAGCACGCGCACTACCAGCGGATGGATGTTGTTGATGTCGAATGTCTTGCTGATGTCGATGCCGGCACCGAGGAGAAGAAGGACGCCGCTGCCGATCAGGAAGACGGCGATGACCGCGTAGATGGCGTCCTCGATCATCTCCAGACCGGCGAGCGCGCGCCGTTTCTGCGCCGAGCGCCGTGCGGGTTCACGGGTGAGATGCTAGCCGGGCTGTACCGCCCAATTGTCAACCTCAGCGCGGGGTAATTCGCACCAGCATCTTGCCGGTGTTCTCGCCGCGCAACAGCCCGATGAAGGCGTCTGGCGCCTGTTCGATGCCGTCGACGATCGTCTCGCGCGTGCGCACCGCGCCGCTGGCCAGCCAGGTACCGACCTCTTTGATGAACGCGCCGTAGCGGTCCATGTGGTCGAGGATGATGTACCCACGCAGCGTCAATCTCCGCGGCACCACCAACCCGAGGTTGCGCGGCCCCGACGGCGGCTCGACGTTGTTGTACTGTGAGATCGCCCCGCACAGAGCGGCCCGGCCATGGTCGTTGAACTCGCTGATCGCGGCTTCGAGGTGGTCGCCGCCCACGTTGTCGAAGTAGACGTCGATGCCCTCGGGCGCGGCGGCGCGGAGCTGATGGCGCACCGGGGCGGCCTTGTAGTTGAAGGCGGCGTCAAAGCCGAGATCGTCCAGGACGTGGCGCACCTTCTCGTCTGAGCCGGCACTGCCGATCACCCGTGCGGCGCCGCGCAACCTGGCGACCTGCCCGGCCACGCTTCCCACCGCGCCGGCGGCACCGGAGACGAAGACGACGTCACCCTCCTTCATCTGAGCGATGTCGACGAGCCCGATCCACGCCGTGAAACCGGTCGTGCCGAGCACGCCGAGGTACGCCGACGGGGGCGCGCGCTGCGGATCGACCCTGCGGAATTCGCCCGCCTTGCCGGTGGCGTACTCGCGCCAGCCCTTCTGGTGCAGGACGGTGTCGCCGGCCGCGAGCTCTGGCGACCGCGACTCGACCACCTCGCCGACGGCGCCGCCGTTCATCGCCTCGCCCACCTGGAAGGGAGGCAGGTACGACTTCACGTCGTTCATGCGGGCGCGCATGTACGGGTCCACCGATACGAAGGAGTTACGGACCAGCACGTCGCCGTCGCTCGGGGCGCGCACCTCCGCGTCGACGAGCGCGAAGTTGTCAACGGTCGGTTCACCTACGGGACGGCTGGCGAGGTGGACCTCGCGACCCCGGGTCATTTCGACGCGACGAAGTGATCGATCAGGCGGTGTGCATAGAAGTCCTCCCAGGCGGCCTTCTGCGCGCCGCTGGAGTATTCCTTGTCGAGCGCGACCAGGATGTAGACGAGCTCGCTGCGCACCGGAGTCGTGCCCAGCAGCTCGGGCAGCTCGGAGAGGTCGATCAGCCACTCCGCGTACCACGACGCCCAATCAGGGTCATCGCCGTCGACGATGCGGAAGACGCGGTGGTGCGTCGCCGATGCCTCGTGGAGCAGCTCGCAGATCTGCGTCGCTGTGTCGGTCATAGGCGCCGGCCTCGCACCACCATCACTCCTCTCATTGGTGGAGCCAGGGGGACTCGAACCCCCGACCCCTTGCATGCCATGCAAGTGCTCTCCCAACTGAGCTATGGCCCCGCCGACGGATGGTAGCAGCGTAGTGAGCGCCGACAAACCGCGCCGTCTAGGACCGCCTGCGGCTTTCGAAACATGTGTTAACGCGCTTCACATTTGCCCACCCCCCTGTCCAACGCGCACAATGCCTTCGGGCACAAGCTTGTGCCGGGCGGCCCGCCGACTGGCGGCTGTCGCTAAAAAGAAGGAGAACGACGGCATCATGCTGCAGGTCGACAGCGCGTCCACCTCCGCCGAGCGTCAATCGCCGCTGGTTCTCGCTGCCCAACGCCTGGTCGGACGCATCGAAGGACTCGTCCTCGAGGTGGCCAAGCTGCGGGCCGACAACGCTGCGCTGCGTCGCGAGGTGAGAGACGCCGTGGCGCTCCTCGAGACCGCCGGCTCCGCGTCCGGCAATGGACGGCGAGCCGCCCGCGCCACGACCGCGGTCAGGTCGGCCTCCCGCCGCCGCCGCCGCCGCGCCCACGCCCCCAAGGGTCGCGCCACTCCCGCCGAGGTGACCGCGGACGTGGTCCGCGCCGTCCTCGTCAAGCTGGGTGAGTCGACGGCCGCGGAGATCGCCGCCGAGATCACCTCCGCCGGTGCGCCGGTCGGCGGCCGCGCGGTCCGCTTCCTCGCTGAGCGAGCGGGGGCAACCACCCGGGTAGGTGAGGACGGTCAGCGCCGCTACCGGCTCGGGTAGCGACGCCGCGTCATGCCGCCGGCGTCGCGTGGCGGGCCACGGCTAGCACACCGCCGATGATCAGCACCGCGCCGAACAGCTGCAGCCAGGTGGGCCGTTCGGACAGCACCAGCGCCGCCAGGCCCAGCGCCGCGACCGGTTGCAGCAGCAGCATCAGCGAGGAGATCGCGCGCGGCAGCCGCGGGAGCGACGAGGTGATGAACATCCAGCCGATCGTCTGGCTGGTCACCGCCAGGAGCAGAAGCCAGCCCAGTGACCTCAGTGGCGGCGCCAGCGTCAGGCTTCCGAAGACGGCGCCGAGCACCAGCGACCCCACCGCCGCGCTGGCGGTGGCATCCAGCAGCGGTCCGGCCACGTGAGGGGTACCGGTGGCGCCGCGGAGGATGAGCAGGAACGCGGCGTAGGCGAGCGAGGTCCCCACCCCGAAGACGATTCCCTCGACGGGATGGCCGCCGAATGACGGCCGGCCCGCCAGCCCGGAGACGAGCACCACACCGGCGAAGATCACCGGCAGCGCCAGGGCGAACCGCCGTGAGGGCCGCTCGGAGAAGAGCACCCACGCGGCGGCCGCCACGAAGACGACCTGGAGGTTGCCGAGCACGGTGGCGATGCCCGCGCCCACCTCGTTGATGGCGTGGGTCCAGAGGACCAGGTCGACAGCGAAGAACACACCGGCAAGGACGGCCGTCGTCCGTGCCCGCGCGGCTCGCGGTCCCAGACGGCGGTGCTCGCGAAGCGCCAGCGGAACGAGCAAAGGCAGGGCCAGTGCGCAGCGGAAGAAGGCGGTGGTCGCTGCGCCGCTCGCGGCGAGCTCCACGAGGACGCCGGAGGACGAGATGCACAGCGCCCCGATCGCGGCGATGAGGACGGGCCGCTCGCCGGCGCGCCGCCGCCACCCCGCGGATGCCGCCAACCTCTCAACGTCGGTGACCGCCATGCCTCGTACGATGCCCGATGACGCAGTCCAGGGGTCAGACTGATCGCATGTGGCGCTGTCGGCGTCTGATCATGGGGGTGGCGGCCGCGGCGGTCGCGGGCTGCGGGTCGGCGAGCGGACAGCCGGCGCAGCCTGGGATCGTGACCCCGGCAGCGACAGCGACGGCTACCGCGACGCCCTGCCAGGGGACATCGCCCGCTGCGCGCGCAGCAGTCGGCGCTGCACAAGCGCTCAGCGTCATCCCCGTGCGTGTGCTCGCCACCGTGCCCGCGACCGTCGCGATAATGGACCTGGGCAGTGCTGCGTGCGTCAACGTCGGCGTCTCGCAACGGGTGTCGCTGCACGTACGGGCGCGCATTCCTCCTTTGCCGGTGGAGACATTGCCCACGGCACCGTTGCTGTCCGACATCACGGTGACGCCCGCGGTGCCGTCGTCGGCGACCGCCCCGCGCCCCGGGACATACACACTGACGTTCACGGCGCAGGCCCCGGGGTCGACCGCGATCACCTACCTCGCGGCGACATGCACCCTCTCACCGGGAGCCTGCTGACCCTGGGCTGAGTCGTTGTCCGCGGCGTGGGCGCGTCACCAATCGACACTGCCGCCATGACTGCATTGGCTGGTGTCCTGAGGCGGCGGTCGACGCTGGTCATCGGACTGACAGGGCTCGCCGCGACAGCGGTGGCGGTGGGAGCGGTG
>QHBU01000265.1 GCA_003244045.1 Candidatus Aeolococcus gillhamiae | reverse complement strand
CACCACCCTGGGATCCCAGGTGATGGCCTATGACGGCGCCGACCGCCACACCCAGACCACGACCGGGCCCACCAAGGTCCTTCAGGCGGCCGTCGACGGCGGGCTCCTGATGGCGTCGCCCTGCCACAAGGTGCCCTTGCCCAAGATCGAGACAGAAGAGATGCGCTTCCTCAGCCCCGAGGAGATCGCCGAGTTGGCCGCTGCGATCGCACCCCGCTACCGCGCCTTCGTCCTTCTCAAGAGCTACGGTGGGCTCCGGTGGTCCGAGATGGCCGGGCTTCGCCGAGGCCGGCTCGACACGCTGCGGAGCAGCGTGCGCGTAGCCGAACAGGCCGTCGAGGTCCGTGGCCACATGCACTTCGGACCCCCGAAGACTCGCGCTGGCAGACGGACAGTGCCACTCCCCCGCCAGGTGACGGAAGAGCTCGTACAGCACCTAGCCCAATACGCAGAGGCTGGCGAGGATGGCCTCGTCTTCTCTGGGCCCGCGGGCGGGCCCCTTAGGGCGGGATCCTGGCGTCAGCGGTTCTGGAGGCCGGCCCTACAGGCCGCCGGGCTGGCACCTCTCCGCCCCCATGACCTACGGCACAGTGCAGTGAGCCTGTGGGCCGCCGCCGGTGCCAGCCCGAGCGAGGTCGCCGCGCGGGCGGGCCACACCTCGGTCGCAGTCGTCCTCGACCGCTACCGCCACCTGTTTCCCGCCGAGGTCGAGCGGACGACGGGCCGCCTCGAGGCGATGTTCGCGCCGGTCAACTCCCTTGCCGAGGGCACTGTCGTCGAGCTTTACCTGTAGCTCATGTGGTGCAGACGTGGTGCAGCGGTGGTGCAGTACCGGTGCCGTCGGGATCGCACCCCCTTCGACCTGGTGCTTTGTCGTGGGCGATGAGGGTTTTGATCCCCCGACCTCTGCCGTGTGAAGGCAGCGCTCTACCGCTGAGCTAATCGCCCGGTTGACGGCCCCGACAATAGTGCAGGATCGGGCGCCGGACGCTGGGACCACCGGGGGGTTCGTAGCCCGGAGAGGAGGCTGGCTTCGCCCATCGCCAACCGGGCGCTGCCCACGACGGCACCGACGTGACGGCCTTCGAGCCAGGCCAGCGGGTCGATTTCAGCCACCTCGACGTCCACACGAGCCAGGCGGGCCAGACCCCGCAAAGAGGCGGTGGCTGAAACCAGTCCGTCGCCACGGCGCTGCAGCGAGCGGAAGGGCACGAGTATGGGCAGGGGCGGCCCGACAGGCGTCGCCCGCAAGACCAGGCCGCGCTCGTCCCAGCGTAGGACGCGCGTCTCGCCGTCGTTGTCCCAGGTGAGGTCCCCGAGGACCTTGGGCATGCCCCATTTGGACCGGCCGGCGTGTCGAGCGTCGGCCGTGGTCACGACCATGGTCGTCACGCACATGCCAACTCGGACGCCCGAGCGCGCCGGCTCGCCCACCGCCAGCTCCAGATAGGGACCAACTGGGGATCGGTCGTAACGAGCCCCGACCACCAGTGACAGGCCTGGCACCCGGGCCAGGCCGCACGGCAGGTCGGACGCCGACCGGTGGCGGACCATGCCCACCAGGCACTCACCACCGAGACCCCAGGGAGGCGGCACGTCCATGTCCTTACGGTACGACACTGCCGCCACCCCGCGTATCAGAGCCGGCGCACCGCAGCAAGCCCCTGAGCGTGCTTCAATCCTTGGCCATGCGCATCGGCATCGTCGCCCCCCCTTGGGCTCCCATCCCTCCCGACCTCTACGGCGGCATCGAGCAGGCGGTCGACAACCTGGCCCGCGGGCTGCACCGGGCCGGCCATGAAGTGCTCCTGTTCGCCACCGGTGACTCGACCTGCCCGGTACCCCGCCAGTGGCTCCTCCCCGTGGCCGAGGGAGTGCGCATGGGTTTCTCGGTACCGGAGATCCGCCACGTGATGGCGGCTTACGAAGCCGTCTCCGGCTTCGACGTCGTACATGACCACTCCATGATCGGGCCGCTGTATTGCGAGCGCTACCCGAACCTGCCTGTCGTGACCACCATCCACGGGCCGCTCAACGAGGAGCTGGCCGACATCTACCGCCGCCTCGCGGCACGGCTCCCGCTCATCGGCATCTCCGCGGCACAGGGTCGAGAGGCGCCCGACATCCCCATCACCAAAGTCATCCACCACGCCGTCGACACCGATGCGTTCTCGGTCGGGCCGGGCGGAGACTATTGCCTGTTCTTGGGGCGCATGAGCCCCGACAAGGGGCCTCAGCGGGCGATCGAGGTGGCCCGAGCAGCCGGGGTGCCGTTGCTGCTGGCCGGCAAGATGCGCGAGCCGTGGGAGCACCTCTTCTTCGAGCGGGAGATCGCCCCCCATCTGGGCGGCGACATCGAGTACCTGGGCGAGGTCTCGTTCGAGAGGAAGGTGGAGCTGCTGGGTGGGGCCCGTGCCACGCTGTTCCCGATCCGCTGGAACGAGCCCTTCGGGCTGGTGATGCTCGAGTCGATGGCATGCGGCACGCCCGTGCTGTCGTTCCCCGAGGGGGCTGCCCCCGAGGTGGTGGAGCATGGCCGGACCGGTCTGTTGTGCGAGACCGAGGAGCAGATGGCCGAGGCGGTGCACTCGGTGACAGCGCTCGACCGAACCGAGTGCCGCGCCGCCGTCGACGAGCACTTCTCCATCGCCCGCATGGTCGACGACCACGTGGCCCTCTACGAGGAGCTGATCGGCGCCTGACCGGGCAGATGATGGTAGAGAAGAGCCGATGATCCGTGACCGACTGGCCGGCGCGCGCGTCGCCGTCACCGGGTCGACGGGCTTTTTGGGCACGGCCCTGGTCGAGCGTCTCCTTCGCAGCGTCCCCGAGTGCGAGCTGGTTCTGCTCGTCCGTCCCGGCCGGCGGTCGACGCCCCAGGCCCGGGCGCGGCGAGAGATCTTCGCCAACGACGCCTTCGCCCGGCTGCGCGCCGATTGGGGAGGCCGCTTCGACGCCGAGATCGCTCGGCGCGTGAAGGTGGTGGCCGGCGATGTCACCACCGAAGGCCTGGGGCTCGACGACGACGGCAAAGCGCTCGTCGCCGGGTGCCACACGGTGGTGCACGCCGCGGCGCGGGTGAGCTTCGACTCGCCCATCGACGCCGCGGTGGAAGTCAACCTGCTGGGCGCGGTACGCGTGGTCGAGACCCTCAAGGAGCTGGGCTCCACTGCCCATCTCATCTCGGTGGGAACGGCCTACGTGGCGGGCAACCGCCGCGGCCGCGCCCTGGAGGCGCCCCTGTCGGAGACACCGTTCAGCGCCGACGTGAGCTGGAGGGGCGAGGTGCAGGCCGCACTGCGGGCCCGCGCCGACGCCGATGCCGACAGCCGCCGCCCCGATCACCTGACGCGGTTCACCCGCCAGGCCCACAGCGAGGTGGGGGCAGCAGGCTCGTCATTGCTGGCGGCCCGCGCCGAGCGCCTTCGCGAACAGTGGGTAGAGGATCGCTTGGTCGACGCCGGCCGGGCTCGGGCCCAGGCCCTGGGCTGGCCCGACGCCTACGCCTATACCAAGTCGCTGGCCGAGCGGGCGGTGCTGGAGGTGAAGGGCGACGTGCCTGTCACCATCGTGCGCCCCTCCATCATCGAGTCGGCGTGGGCCGAGCCCAGCCCCGGTTGGATCCGCGGCTTTCGCATGGCCGAGCCGGTCATCATCGCCTACGGCCGCGGCCTGCTGTCGGAGTTCCCGGGAATCCCGGAGGGCACGGTCGACGTGATCCCGGTCGACATGGTGGT
>QHBU01000264.1:387-2069 GCA_003244045.1 Candidatus Aeolococcus gillhamiae | reverse complement strand
TTGGCTCTTGTCAGCCTGGTCGTCGCCCTGGCCCTGCTCGTGCGCGCCAGGGTGGCCTGGCGCGACCTGGTGCCGGTGGTCACCTTCGTGGCTATCAGCCTGGTGGCGGCGCGCAACCTGCCCATGGCCGCGGTGGTGATCGCACCGGTGGTCGGACGAGCTCTGCGGCGAGGCGACGGGGCCGACCGGCCGACCCGATCCGCGTTTCTCGGCCCCCCGCCACGGGCACGGGCCAACCGGGCGGTGCTGGCCACCATCGTCGTGCTGTTCATCTTGTTCGGGGCGTCGATCTGGGACAAGCCGCCACTGAGCGTGCGGCTGTACCCCGAGAAGGCGGTGTCGTTCCTCGATGCCAACGGCTACCTGGGCCCGTCCCATCATGTGGCCGAGCAGGACTTCGTGGGCAACTACCTGACTCTCCGTTACGGGAGGCGGGCCAAGGTGTTCATCGACGACCGCTACGATATGTACCCGGTACAGGTGTCGACCGACTACCGCCGCTTGGTGGCGGGCCGGCCCGAATCCCTCGGCGTGCTCGACCACTACGACGTCGACACGGTTCTATGGGACCGCACCCTCCCCCTGGCCACCATCCTGGCGCTCAACGGCCGGTGGCGTCAGGTGTTCGACGACGATGATTGGGTCGTGTACGTGCGCCTGTGAATGTCCGCTGCATCTAGATGCGGCAAGCCCCTATTGATGTTGGTGGCGATCTCGTCCACTGTGAGGGCATGTCCCGGTGTGCTCTGGTGTGGGCGCACGGCCTGGCCAGCTCGCGTGCCCACGAGGACGAGCTCGGGCTCTTCGACTGGTCGGTGCCCGAGGAGGTGGCCCGGGTCGTCCGCTACGACGCTCGGGGGCATGGCCAGACCGCGGCCATGCAGTACTACGACCGGGCCTTCCGTTGGCCGTGCATGGTCGACGACATGCTGCGCGCCGGCGGCACCGGGCCGTTCGTGGCGGGTGGTGCCGACATGGGTAGCGCCGTCGCTCTATGGACCGCGCTGCGGGCGCCCAAGCGGGTGCAGGCACTGGTGTTGGTTGTCCCCCCGAGGGCATGGGAGGAGCGGGCCCCCGACGTCGAGAACTGCGAAGAGGCGGCCCAGGTGGTGGAACGCCATGGCCTGCCCGCGTGGGCCGACGACTTCCGCCGCCGGCCCCAGCCCCGGATCTTTGCCCAAGAGCTGCCCAGTGAGCGCGATGTCACCGCTCGGCACCTGTTGACCATGGACACCAAGGCCGTTCCTGCCATCCTGCGGGGGGCGGCCGCATCAGACCTGCCCACCCGTGAGGAGGTGCACGCCATCGTGGTGCCCACCCTCGTCCTGGCGTGGGCCGACGACCCTGCCCACCCAGTATCGGTGGCGGAGTCGCTGGCCCATCTCCTCGTGCTCAGCGAGCTGCACGTGGCCTCCGACCTGCCCGGCATCCGGTCGTGGTCGGGCCTGGTTCGCGACTTCCTCGCCGGGTTGTGCTGCTGGGAGTGACGGCTGCTGGGAGTGACGGCAGGGGGTATATGCCCCGTCTTGGCTAGCGTGGGGCATCCTCCGCCACGTCGTGCTCTTCTCCTGGAAGCCGGACGCGTCCGACGTGGCCGTGAGGGCGTTCTCCGAGGGACTGGCGCACTGCCCGCTCGCATCCCCGACATCCGCAGCTACCGGTTCGGCCCCGACCTCCGCCTT
>QHBU01000264.1:0-371 GCA_003244045.1 Candidatus Aeolococcus gillhamiae | reverse complement strand
TGGCCGACTTCGACGATGCCGACGCCTACCGCCGCTACGCCGAGCACCCCGCCCACCGTCATCTACTGGCTGAGCGGCTGTGGCCGATCCTCGCCGGCCGCCATTCCGTGCAGTACGAGGCGTAGGCCACCACAGGTGGTGGTCGTCGGCCTCACCGGCGCCATCGGGTCGGGAAAATCGTCGGTCGCCGCCCTGCTGGCCGAACGCGGCGCGGTCGTAGTGGATTCCGACGATCTGGCCCGCGAGGTGGTGGAGCCCGGTCAGGCGGCCCACGCCGCGGTGATCGAACGCTTCGGTCCCGGGGTGGTTGTCGGCGATGGCCAAATTGACCGCCAGACCCTGGCCGACATGGCCTTTGCTGATCCCGCCGC
>QHBU01000263.1:27557-28766 GCA_003244045.1 Candidatus Aeolococcus gillhamiae | reverse complement strand
GGGATCGGCGCGGCGCAATCGCCGCAGTCGCTGGCGGCTGGTGGCATCGGCGGCGACGGTCACCGTGCAGGTGTTGAGCACCCGGACATCGGCTGGATCCTCCTCGGCAACAACCTCGCAGCCGGCGGCTGCGAGCCGCCCGGCGAGGTCGGCCATCTCGGCGTAGTTCACCTTGCACCCCAGTGCCGTGACCGAGACCCGCAACGGCATGAGGTGGTTCATGGCGCGGGCGCTGCGGCAACGGCGTCGGCGAGGTCGCCGCTGCGAGCGAGCAGGAGCGCACACCCGACCGCCGACGCGTAGCGGGTGCGCAGGATCCGCGCACCCATGTGCACGGTCTGCGCACCCGCCTGCCGCAATGTCTCCAGGTCGCCGGCCCCGAAGCCACCCTCGGGTCCGACGCACAGAGCCAACGGGCTGTCGCTGTCGACGTCGAGCGCCGCAAGCGACTGTTCAGCGTCGAATGTGCAGGCGAGCACGCGTGTTCCGTTGTCGAGCGCCGCGAGCGCGTCCGCGAGTGCGACGGGGGAGTGCACCCGCGGGATCGAGCCGCGCCCGGCCAGCTGCGCCGACTCGGTGGCGACGGCCTGCCAGCGGTGCACGCGGTTGGGGATCCGATCTCCCGGCGCGCGGGTCACCACCCGCTCGGTGATGACCGGGCGGATCTCCGCCGCGCCAACCTCGACGAGCAGGTCGACGCAGTCCTCCATGCGCTCGCGCGGCAGCGCCTGGACCACGGTGATGCGCAGTGTCGGCTCGCCGGTGACGGGCCTCGTCCAGCTGACCTCGCCCTCGATGCGCTCCGGGCGCACGCTGCGCAGCAGGACGCCGTGCTCGCGGTTGAGGTCGTCGACGACCACGATCGAGTCGCCGCTGTGCATGCGCAGCGAGCGCGCGATGTGGTTGGCCACCGCGCCCTCCATCACCAGGCCGTCGCCGGCGATGTCGCCGCCGTTGACGAAGAACCTCTGGGGCATCGGGCTATTCTCCGCGCCCGCGGTCACCCCGCGAGGAGGTCGAGACGCACCCGGCGCCGCAGGTTGTCGGGGTTGAGGTCGACGAGCACCACCCGTTGCCAGGTCCCCAGGGCCAGCTGACCGCCCACCACGGGGATGGTCACCGACGGGCTGACCAGGGCGGGCACGAGGTGATCCGCTCCATGACCGCTGCTGCCGTGCCGGTGCGAGTAGCGATCGTCGCGGGGCAGCA
>QHBU01000263.1:379-27539 GCA_003244045.1 Candidatus Aeolococcus gillhamiae | reverse complement strand
AGGTCGGCCTCGGAACCGCTGCCGCTCTCCATCAGCGCCAGTCCGGCGGTGGCATGGAGCGCGAGGATGGAGAGCAGCCCATCGCCCTCGTCACGGACGAAGTCCTCGACGTCGTCGGTGATGTCGACGACCTGCGCTCGGCTGGTGTCGACAGCGAGCTGCGTGGATCGCACTGTGCTGACGGTAGCATCCGCGCGCAATGACGGAGACACGGGTCGCCGCGCCGGACGGGGCGGAGCTTGCGGTCACCGTCATAGGAGATGGGCCACCGTTGCTCCTCATTCCCGGCCTGGGTGCCACTCGCGTCGTCTTCGATCCGATCGTGGCGCTGTTGGCGCCGCGGTTTCGCGTCGCTGTCTACGACCAGCGCGGCATCGGTGCGTCCCAGCTGAGCCCGGGGCCATACAGCACCGCACAGCTTGGCGATGACGCTGCCACCGTGCTCGACGGCCTGGAGATCGACCAGGCAACCGTCCTGGGCGCGTCCTTCGGCGGGATGGTCGCCCAGCAGCTGGTGGTGCGCCATCCGGACCGGGTGGCGACCCTCCTCCTCGCTGCCACCGGTCCGGGGGGCGCGCACCTCGTGCGCGAGCCGGATCCCTCGTCCATCGACGCGCTCCTGGGCAAGGGCGCGCGAACCCCGGCCGACGCGTACCGGATCGCCTGCACGGTCCTCTACTCTGGCTCTTTCCAGGAGGAGCACGCCGACTTCATCGAGCAGCAGGTGCGCGATCGGGCCGGTCGGCCCGTCGCCGCGCGCGCCTTCCAGGCGCAGCTCGCCGCGTCGCGGGGTCACGACGTCTGGGAGCAGCTGCGCTGGATCGCGGCGCCCACCATGGTGATGCACGGCAGCGAGGACGCGGTGATGCCGCTGGCCAATGCAGAGGCGCTCGCCGCGCGCGTCCCCCGCGCCGTCCTCGATGTCTTCGACGGAGCCGGGCACCTCTTCTTCCACGAGCAACCCGAACGCACCGCGCAGGCCGTCGACGCCTTCGCGGCCGCACACGGATGAGCGCCGGTGGCTAGTCCGAGTCCCTCACGCGTCCTCGCTGGGGACGTCGACGGCGGCGGCCTCGTCCACGGCAGCGCCGTGCTCCTCGCCCTCGGCGCCGTTGGCGCGACGCCGGTTCGCCTCCTGCACGGCCGCGATCTGTGCAGGAGCGGTGGCGGTGGCCGTGGTCTCGCGGATCACCGTCACCTTGATCATCCCCGGATACTGCATCTCGTTCTCGATCTCGCGAGCGATCTCCGTGCTCAACTCGGCAACCTGGGCGTCCTTCACCTGCTTGGCACGCACGAAGATGCGCACCTCACGCCCCGCCTGCAGCGGGAACGCGCGCTCCACGCCGGAGTGACGCGTGGCGATGGTCTGCAGCTGCTCGAGACGAGCGAGATAGGTCGCCAAGGTGTCGCGACGCGCGCCTGGCCGGGAGGCGCTGATCGCGTCTGCGCAGATGGTGAGCATGGCGAGGTCGGTGGACGGCTCCTCGTCGAAGTGATGCGCCTTGACAGCGTGGATGATCCCGGGGTCGGCGCCGAGGACGCGGAGCACCTCGCCCCCGATGATGGCGTGCGAGCCCTCGACGTCGTGGTCGACCGCCTTGCCGATGTCGTGGAGCATCCCCGCCTCGCGCGCCACCGTCTGCGACATGCCCAGCTCGGCGGCGAGCACGCCGCAGATGTGCCCGGTCTCCTCGCAGTGGAGCAGCGCGTTCTGCCCGTAGGAGAAACGGTAGTGGAGGGTGCCCATGAGCTCCGCCAGCTCCGGCCGTCCCTCCATCTGCATCTCCCACAGCGCCTGCTCGCCGAGCTGACGAACCCTGCTGGAGAGCGATCCGCGAGTACGCACCAGGAGCGGCGGCACGTCGGCCGCCTGCAGCTTGCGGTCGACCACCTCCAGCGCCGCCTGCCGGGCCACCTCACGACCGATGGGATCCATACCCCGCAGCGTCGCCTGGGCGCGGTCTTCGTCGACGCCGAGCTCCATGCCGGTGTCGTCGGCGATCACCGACAGGGCGCTGAGCAGCCGCTCCCTGCCGTGCTCGTCGAGCTCCTCGAGGGAGAGCGGCGCGGCTCGCGCGACGCCGTCGGCGTGGCCGCTCAACTGCCGCTCCATCGCCTCGACGATGAGCATGCGCGCCGCCGGCTCGGTGTCGCCGACGCGCTCGGCGAGCGTCGCCTCGACCCGCGCCCCATGTTCGCCGGCGAGGTCGTTGTCGACCCGTTCCAGGACCAGCCTCGTGGCCGTGTCGCGGTCGAGGTCGGCGACGCGCTCGAACGTCGCCGCCACCTCCGCTCGCGCGGCGGCCACGGCGGCGATGCGCTCGTCGATCTCCTCCCGGCGCTTCTTGTGGAGATGGCGACGGTCGTCGAACACCGCACGCCGGTCGCGGTAGATGCGCTCACGCTCCTCGATGAGCGCCTCGGTGGCCTCGACCGCCTGCTGGCGCACCAGCACCTCCTCGCGGACCGCCTCGCGCGACGCCAGGGCCTGCTCGCGGGCCTGCGCGATCATGCGGTCCGCCTCGGACCGGGCTCGCGCTGCTGCCGACGGGTCGTCGGCGACCGGGCCGGGGCCGGCGGCGCGGGGCGCAGAGCGACCGAGCACGATCAGCGCAGCGACGCCGATCGCGGCGGCAAGCACGATGGCGGCGACCAGGACCAGGACCACGGCTCGAGTGTACGGGGCAGGCAGACGGCCGCCTCCTGCGGCTGCGGGCTCATCCGCCCGGCGGAGGCTCGTACGGGTCGGCCACCTCGCCGACCAGCTCGCGCGAGAAGAGGAGGGCCGCGGGCGGCAGAGTGCGTCGCCGGTCCCAGACCAGGGCCATGGTGCGGGCAATGGGCGGATCGCGCAGAGGGATGACGTTGACCCGCCCCGACGCGGACGGCAGTGGCATCGGCATCAGGGTGATCCCCAGCCCGGCCTCGACCAGGCCCTGGACGATGCTGAAGTCATCCCCCTCGTAGGCCACCTTGGTGGTGAGCCCCTGGGCGGCGAAGGCGTCGTCGATGATTTTGCGCAGCCCGCTGCGCGAGCGGGGCAGGATGAGCGGCTCGTCGCCGAGGTCGCTCAGAGCGGCGGAGGTGCGTCCGGACAGACGGTGCCCGAGGGGCACGACCACGGCCACGCGCTCCCGGAACAGCGGGACGGTCTCGAGGTCCGGTGTGTTGACCGGCGGGGGGCCCAGGATGCCGAGATCGAAGTCACCGGCCAGAACCCCGCTGGCCACCTCGGCGGTGGTGCCCTCCTCGAGGATGAAGCGCACGCCGGGATGGGCCTGGAGGAAGCGCGCCAGCTTCTGCGGCAGCCACCTCGCGCCGACGGTGTGGAGGAAGCCGACCCGGACCTCCCCGGACTCGGCGGACACCGCGCCCTCGGCGTCGGCCACGGCTTCGCGCAGGTCGCTGAGCAGGCGCTCGGCGCGGCCCACGAACCGTTTCCCAGCCTGGGTCAGACGGATGGAACGACCGATCCGTTCGAACAGCGGAACCCCGATCTCCTGCTCGAGGCGGGCGATCTTGCGGCTGACCGTTGATGGATCCGCCTGCAATGCTTCGGACGCCCTGCCCAGGTGTTCGACCCGGGCGACCTCCAGGAAGGTCCTCAGGGAGTCGGCATTGATGCGATCCATGCATCAATTCGATCCGAAAAGTGCTCTTGATGTCAACGCTGGCGGCCGATAATCTTGAGTTCAGTGGTGACCGAAACGTCTACAGAACCGTTGTCACGGCCTGCGGCGCCAACCCGAGGAGATTGAATTGTTGATTGAGAATGCGACCCAGGAGGTCCATGACGCACGCCAGCGTCATCACCGGGAGATGATCGAGCGCACCCGCCTGCGCCGACTCGTCGAGCGCGTCGACGAGGTGATCAGCGCCTGCGAGGAGATTCACCTCCAGAGCATCAAGGAGACCCCGGCCGACCTCAAATCGCGTGCCGAGGACGTCTTCAGCTTCGCACGCAGCGCAGTCTCGAAGACCGGTGACCGCGAGGCGCTGGCCGCAGTCGAGGAGGCGATCAACCGCCGCCAGATCAAGATCACCGAGATCATGGACATCCTCTGGACCATCCAGGAGATCGTCTTCGACCTGATGCTGCCGTGGCGCACCGAGCTCCCCGAGGATGTCGAGCCCGAGGGACCGATCAGTGGCGCCCCCGACTGGAGGCGCTGGACCGCCGTCGCCTGAGCGGCTGGTGAGTGACTGTCAGCTCTGCTCGGTGCTGCGTCCCTCGTCGCAGACGGTCCGGTACTCGCAGCGCGTGCAGTTCCACGCGGACGGATGCGGCGGGAAGTCACCGTCCCGCCAAGCTGCGGCCATGTCCTTGGCCGTGACCGAGAGGAACCGGTAGGACGTTTCCAGCTGCTCCCGGGTGAATGCCACGCGCGTCACCTCGGCGGTCTGGAGGTGGTGGAGTTCGACAGCAACGTCGTCGCTGTGCTCCCGGCGTGAGACGGCGACCGCATAGGCGCGCACCTGGATATCGCGGCGCAGACGCTCCTCGTCGCGCGGCGGTCCCGTCTTGTAGTCGACCACGGTCACGGCTCCGTTGCCATTGCTGTCGAGGCGATCCCAGCGACCATGCACGTCGGCGTGGTCGAGCGCCAGGGTGAAGTTCTCCTCGACGGCCGTGACCGACGCGTGCTGCCAGGCGCTCCCTTCGACATAGCGACGCAGCTGCTGCTCGCCCAGCTCGCGCAACTCCGGGTGGCTCCCCTTGGGTCCGCGCGTGGCCACCCACGCGTCGTTCCAGATGGCCGCCACGCGGTCCGCGTCGACCACCTCGCCGGCGTTGCGTCGCATCGCAGCGTTCTGGAGGACGGTGTGCATGAGCGTCCCGTACCAGCTCTGCAGCGAGTCGCGCACCGGAAGCCTGTAGCGGTGCCGGTACTCGAAGCGGCGCGGGCACTGCTTGAAGACACGAATGTCAGAAACTCCCACCGAGAGACGTTCACCGGACCGACCCCCTGAAGCCCGGGCGGGGCGCGGGTGCAACGGCGCGGCCGCCGGGACCTCGCGCAGCCACGCGTCCCCGCGGCCGGCGACCGCGCCGAGGAACGGCGAGGGCACCTCGTCCTTGAAGCTTCGCGGGTAGCGGCGCGCACGCGCCAGCACGAGGCGATCGCGCGCGCGCGTCAGCGCGACATAGAACAGCCGGCGCTCCTCGTCGATGACGGCATCGCCGTCTGGGGGCAGCTCGGGGACCAACGCTGCTGGTAGTGCCAACGTCGAAGGAGACACGGTCCAGCGTCCCGGCCAGCGTGACTCGACGCAGCCGGAGAGGATCACCACCGGCCACTCCAGGCCCTTGGCCGAGTGGGCGGTGAGCAGCATGACCCCGTCGTCGACGGCGTCGATGGTGGCCAGCTCGTCGGCGTTGCGGCTGTTGCGCAGCACCTCAAGGTAGCGCAGTGCCGTAGCCAGGCGGTGGTCGTCGCTCCAGTCGGCGAAGGCCTCCAGCAACTCGCCGAACTTGTTGAGGTTGGCGCCGGTCTGCATGCGCGCCAGCTCACTCTGCTGGTCGAGCAGCCCGAGGAAATTACTTCGCTCCAGCGCCTCGTAGAAGATCTCGCGGACGTCCTCACGGGCGGTCATGGCATGCAGCGCCGCGACGTCGGCCACGCAGCGCGCGGCTCCCGCGGCGTCTTGCTCGTCGAGCGCCGACGCCGCCACGGTGCCGAGAAGACCCGGCAGTGGCGCGTCGTGGTCGCTGCACAGCTGCACCAGCGCGAGCCTTCCGCGGTTGCTCACCGTCCATGACGGCAGCTGCAGGCAGCGAAGAAGCGCCTGCGTGTCGGCGGGGTCGGCGGCGGCGCTGAGCAGAGCGAGGAGATCCTTGATCTCCGGCTGGGTGAAGAAGCCACGGCCACCCTGCACCTGGTAGGGCACGCTCACCTCGCGAAGGGCGCCGATCGCAGCCCGCATGTCGGCGTGGCGGCGAAACAGCCACGCGATGTCGGCGGCGCGTGTCCCACTCTCGATGAGTCGCCGGCATTCGGCCGCCACGCCAAGAACCTCGCTGCGCTCGTCGGGCGCCTCCCACAGCTCCACGGCGTCACCCGCGGCGCGCTCCGCGGTGAGCCTCTTGGCGATGCGCGACGTGGGATCGGCGACAGAGATGACCGCGCCCGCCGCGCCGACGATGGCCGGCGTGCTGCGGTAGTTGTGCGAGAGCACGACCTTGGCGTGCTCGGGGTAGGTGCGCGAGAACCTATCGAGGTTGGCCAGGCTGGCGCCGCGGAACTTGTAGATGGCCTGGTCGTCGTCGGCCACGACGAGGATGTTACGGTGTGACGCGACCAGCGTTTCCACCAGTCGCGCCTGCGCGTAGTTGGTGTCCTGGTACTCGTCGACCATGACGTACTCGATCGAATCGCACAGTGCATGGCGCGGTGCGTCATGCTCGCGCAGCAACTGCTCGGCGCGCAGGATGGTGTCGTCGTGGTCGAGCACGGCGCAGCGGAGGTAGCGCTCATCGAGCGCCGCGTAGACGGCGGCGATCTCCTCATGCCGCTGCAGCAGTGCGCGCGCCGCGGGGTCGTCGTCGGCGGCCAGCGCCGCGGTCGCCCACTCCGCGTAGCGCTCCGGTGTGACCAGCTCCTGCTTGGCCTTGCCGATGACGTCGAGGATGGAGTCGACGAGGTCGTGGGGCCGCACCGGATTCCAGAGCGTGCGCGGCCGCAGCGACGCCAGCACGGCCTCGAGATGCAGCCAGCGCTCCGCCTCGTCGGCGATACGGAAGGCCGGAGAGATGCCCGCCAGCCAGCCCCACGCGCGCACCACCCGGCCGGCGAAGGAGTGGTAGTTGCTCAGCGGCGGCTCACCGGCGAACGGCCCGTGCGCAGCCTCGGTACGCGAGCGCATCTCCGCCGCAGCCTTGCGCGTGTAGGTGAGCACCAACTGCGCGGAGGCAGCCACGCCCTCGCTGTCCAGCGCGAGGAAGCGCTCCACGATCACCCGCGTCTTGCCGCTGCCGGGGCCGGCCAGGACCAGGCACGGCCCGGTCCGGTGGGCGACGGCGTCCTGCTGGTCGCGGTCGAGCGGGACGGAGGGCATCGATCCTCGAGCGTTTCCGAACGGATGTACGATTCGCGTTAGCGTAGCACCAGGCCCGCGCCGCCTGGACCGTCCGTTGCTCGGCGCGCCGTTGGCGCGAAGATCGCGGCATGACCTCCGTCCTCCTCGACCGCGACGGCGACGTGCTGGTGGTGACCATCAGTCGTCCCGAGGTACGCAACGCCATCGACCGCACCACCGCGGACGCGCTCGTCGCCGCCTTCGGGGACTTCGATGCGGACGCGACGCTCTCGACCGCGGTGCTCACCGGCGCCGGCGGCGGCTTCTGCGCCGGGGCCGACCTGCGCGCCGTCGGCATGCGCACCGAGGAGGAGGGGGATGCGCCGTTGGGGGTCTCGCGGATGCTGCTCGGCAAGCCGGTGATCGCCGCCGTCGAGGGCCACGCAGTCGCCGGCGGTCTCGAGCTGGCGTTGTGGTGCGACCTGCGCGTGGCCGCGATGGGGGCGGTGTTCGGCGTCTACTGCCGGCGCTTCGGTGTCCCTCTGATGGACGGCGGCACGATTCGTCTGCCCCGACTCGTCGGCCAGGGCTGCGCGCTGGACATGATCCTCACCGGCCGGCCCGTCGACGCCGAGGAGGCGCTGCGCATCGGCCTCGCGAATCGCCTCGTTCCCACGGGCGACGCACTGCCGGCGTCGCTGACCCTCGCGCACGAGCTGGCCGCGCTGCCGCAGACGTGCCTGCGCAGCGACCGCATGTCGGTGCACGAGCAGTGGTCGCTCAGCACCGCCGATGCGCTCCTCAACGAGACCCGCCGCGGCCTCGCGGTCATCGCCAGCGGCGAGACAGCGCAGGGCGCGGAGAGGTTCGCGCGAGGTGACGGCCGTCACGGGACGCCGATCCCGTAGAGGAACGGCGGAGACCGGTATCCCTCCCGATGTGGCAGCGTGGAGGCGTGCAGTCACTCGATCAACGGACGTATCGCGCCCTCTTCGTCGTGCCGGGGTTTCGCCGCCTCTGCGCGGCGTCGCTCTTTGCCCGAACGGGCGCGAGCATGCAGGCGTCTTCCTGTCGGCCTGTTGCTGGGGATAGTCGCGGTCAGCTCCCTGACCAACCCCCTGAGCAACTCCGGCACGCGATCCCTGTTCCCGATCATGTGCCGCGTCCGTTGTGGGAGCGCGCCAACGCCGTCGACAGTGGCGGCTACGTGGTGGCATCGATCGCCGGCCCGGCGGTGGCGGGTTTGCTGGTCGGGCTCGCCGGCGTCCAGGTCGCTTTGCTGGCCACCGCCGCCCTGTACCTGGCCGGCGCGGCGGTTCTGCTGGCCATGAGGGAACCGGAGCTCGAGTGCGCCACCACAACCTCGCTGGGGCGCGACGCGCTCGCCGGACTGCGCTTACTTCTTTCGCAATCGCGAGCTGCGCGGCCTCGCACTCGTGACGTCCATCTCCAACATCTCGTTCGGCATCCTCAGCGTGGGCATGCCGGTGTGGCTGCTGAGCCACCTCCACACCGGCGACGGCAGCATCGGGATCATGTACGCGGTGACTGGCGTCACCGGTCTCTGCGCGGGCCTGGTGGCCGGCCGTCTGAGGTCGGAGGGCTGCGAAGCCCGGTTCGTGGTGGCTGGTTGCGGGCCGCGCCTTCGCGATCGCGGTTGTCGTCAACCTGGTTGCCGCAGTCGCCGCCGTGCTCACGCTCCGCCCGCGCGTTCGTGGCCCGGGCGGCCTGACCCCGGCGCTGAGTACAATTGCAGTGCAACAGCCAGATTCCTGACGTATTCCTGCTGCCCGGGCTGGGCGGCCCGAAGGAGGTGATTCCGACTCGTGTCGGAGGTCAAAGTCCGCGAGGGCGAGACCTTTGAGAGCGCTCTGCGACGCTTCAACAAGAAGATCAAGCAGAACGGCATCCTCTCCGAGGTTCGTCGTCGCGAGCACTACGAAAAGCCGTCGGTCCGTCGCAAGCGCAAGCTTGTCGCCGCCAAGAAGCGTCGCGCCAAGGCAGGCTGACCGCATTCACCAGGGGCCCGATGCGCGGCACAGTCGACGCGCCGGGCTTCGTGCGTCGTCCGCGCAGCGATGAGAGTGAGCATCCGGTCTGCCGACTCCGTGGCCCTCGCGACCCATCGCGGGGCGATCCGGCGCGCGCGCCTCGGTGCGCTGCTGCGTGCCAGCGGTGACGCGCTCGGGGTGCCCGCGCGCGCGTCCCTGGCAGTTCGGCTCACCGACGACGAGGAGCTACGCTCTCTGAACGCGCGCTTCCTGGGCACCGACGCGCCCACCGATGTGCTCGCCTTTCCCGCCGCCGAGGCCGGCCGCGTCGGCGACCTTGCCATCAGTGTCGAGCGCGCCGTCGACCAGGATCGTGAGTCGGGTGGCGACGGCGCCGCAGAGTTGCGACTGCTCGCCGTGCACGGCCTGCTCCACTGTCTCGGCCACGACCACGCTGAGGCGAGCGACGCGGCGTCGATGACTGAGGCGACGCGTGCTCTCCTCGCGGGGCAGCCTGTCCCCGACCTGGTGCCGGCCCGCTGATGGCGTCGCTGATCGTCGGGCTCGGCAATCCAGGCGGGGAGTACGCGCGAACCCGTCACAACGTCGGCTGGATGTGCCTGACCGAATTGGAGTCGCGCGGTCGCTTCGGGCGCGAGCGCCGCGAGGGGCCGGCGAAGGTGCGCGAGGGCCAGGTCGGCGGCTACGACATCGTCACCGCGCGACCGCAGACCTTCATGAACGTGTCCGGCCGCGCTGCAGTGCATCTGCTGGCGACGTACGGCGTGCCAGCGCAGGACCTCATCGTGGTTCACGACGACGTCGACCTTCCCCTGGGCCGTCTGCGCCTCAAGCGCGGCGGCGGCGCCGCCGGTAACAAGGGCGTGCTCTCGATCGTCGACTCGTTGCGCACCCCTGATTTCCTGCGTGTGCGCATCGGCGTGTCGCGACCTGTCGAGCGCGACCAGATGATCGACTACGTGCTCGACCGCTTCACGCCCGAGGAACGCGACCGGCTGGCCGCGGTGCTGCCGCGGACGGCGGCGGCGGTCATGGCGCTGGTGCGCGACGGCCTGGAACCCGCGATGAGCGAATACAACCGTGCCCCTGACGACTGAGCCGGCGACGCTGCGCGGGCGGCTCGACGCCGCAGCCGGGCTGCGCGAGCTGCGCAGCCTCGAGCACGGGCGCGTCGGGGGCGTTCCGGCTGGCGCCATCGCGCTGCTGGCCTGGTGGATGCGTGAGGCGACCGGTGCCCCGGTTGTGCTGGTGGGCAGCAACGCTGAGCTGCTCAGCTCCGACGCTGCGCTGTGGGGTGGCACGGACGGCCTCGGCCTCTTTCCCGCCGCCGACACGCCACCGTTCGACCGCGTGCCGCCGTCGGAGGAGGTGACCAGGCACCGCCTCGCCTCCCTTGCGCTCCTCGCCCAGCGAAGCGCGCCGCTGATCGTGGCGTCGCCGGCCGGCCTGCTCCGGCCTGCCCTGCCGGTCGAGGTGGTGCGCGGCGAGTCGATCCAGCTGCGCAGGGGCGAGCGGCGCTCACGGGACGAGTTCATCCGCCGCGCCACCGACCTCGGCTACAGCAGGGTGAGCGCGGTCTCGGGACCGGGCGAGATGGCGGTGCGCGGCGGGATTGTCGACGTGTTCGGGCTGGACCGGGCGCGACCCTGGCGCGCGGAGTGGTTCGGCGACGAGGTCGAGGACCTGCGCGCCTTCGATGTCGAGACGCAGACGTCCATCGCCAAGCTCGAGGAGGTCGCGCTGTGGCCGGCGCGCGAGCTCGACCTGCGCGCCGTCACCGTGGAGCGTGCTGTCCGCGAGGTCGACCGCCTCGACATCTCGGCGTGCCGTCCGGAGGTGCGCGAGGCGTGGCAGCGCGACCGCGAGCAGCTCGGCGTGGGCGCGTACGACGAGGGCGTCGACCTCTTCTATCCGTACCTGCTCGAGTCGCCGCCGACGACGCTGCTCGACCACGCCGGCGACTCCGCCGTGGTCCTGCTGGCCGGTGGTCGTGAGGCGGTGCTGCGCAGCGCCCAGCGTCATGCGGACGAGATCGAGGACCTGCGCACCCAGGAGGAGGAGCGCGGTGAGCTGCCCCCGGGGGCGCGCACCGGCCTGCTCACGCCGTCTGCGTTGCTGGCCGCGCTCGAGCAGCACCGCTGCATCGAGCTTGTGCGCGAGACGGACGGGGAGGTGGTGCTGGACTGGCACGGCGTGGACAGCTACGTCGGGCGCATCGAGGCGTTCACCGCAGCCGCGCGGGAGGTGACCGCAACCGGCGCGTCGGTGCTGGTGGTGAGCCGGCAGCAGCACCGCGTCGAGGAGCTGCTGGGCGACGGCAGCGTCGACCCTGTCGACATCGCGGAGATCGACGGCAACCTCACCACGCTGCCACCGGGAGCCTTCGCGGTGACCGGGGGCGACCTCTCCGCGGGGTTCTCGACCGGAGAGATGGGCCTCGACGTGTACACCGATCACGAGCTGTTCGGCGCCGTGAAACGGCGCGGCTCCCCGCTGGCGCGGGGGGCGAGGCGCGCGGAATCGACGTCGGTACGAGGCGCGCGGCGCGCCGCCTCGGGCAATGCCGCAGCGAGCGCGTTCGTGATGCGGTTCACGCCGGGCGACGTGGTGGTACACCGCGATCACGGGATCGGCCGCTTCCTCGAGATGCGCACGGTGAGCGACGCGCTCGGCGAACACGAGTACATGACCATCGAGTACGCCGACGGCGACAAGCTGTTCGTCCCCGTCGACCACCTCGACCGGGTGGACCGCTACGTGGGCGGTGCCGACTCGCACCCGCACTTTTCGAGGCTGGGCAGCGGCGAATGGGAGCGGGTCAAGCGGCGCGTCAAGGAGCGGACCGAGGAGGTGGCGCGTGAGCTGCTGGCGCTCTACTCCCGCCGCGAGATGGCCGACGGTCACGCCTTTGGCCCCGACGGCACCTGGCAGCGCGAGCTCGAGGCCTCGTTCCCCTACCAGGAGACGGCAGACCAGGAGATGGTGCTCGACGAGATCAAGCGCGACATGGAGTCCTCGCGACCGATGGATCGCGTGGTGTGCGGCGACGTCGGGTTCGGCAAGACGGAGCTCGCTTTGCGCGCCGCTTTCAAGGCGGCCGGCGAGGGACGCCAGGTGGCGATGCTCGTACCCACAACCGTTCTTGCGCAGCAGCACTTCCTGACCTTCAGCGAGCGCCTCGCTCCCTTCCCGGTCACGGTGCGGCAGCTGTCGCGATTCTGCAGCGACGCGGACATCGCCGACACGTTGACGGGACTGCGCAACGGCGGTGTCGACATCGTCGTCGGCACCCACAGGCTGCTGCAACGCGACGTGGAGTTCCGTAACCTCGGCCTGGTGGTGATCGACGAGGAGCAGCGTTTCGGGGTCCTGCAGAAGGAGAAGTTCAAATCGCTGCGTGTGGCTGTCGACGTGCTGTCGCTTTCGGCGACGCCGATCCCGCGCACGCTGCACATGTCCCTGGCGGGCATCCGCGACCTCTCGGTCATCCAGACCCCGCCCGAGGAGCGGCAGCCGATCAAGACCTACGTCACCGCCCGCGAGGAGTCACTGGTTCGCGAGGTGATCACCCGCGAGCTGGCCCGCGCCGGCCAGGTTTTCTTCCTGCACAACCGCGTGCAGACGATCGAGAGGCACGCCGAGGAGCTGCGCCGGCTGGTGCCGGAGGCGCGGATCGCGGTCGGCCACGGCCAGATGCCGGAGCACTCGCTGGCGGAGGTCATGCGCGAGTTCGGCGAGGGCAGCATCGACGTGCTCGTCTGCACCACCATCATCGAGTCGGGGCTGGACATCCCCAACGCCAACACCATCGTCATCAACGACGCGCACCGGCTCGGCCTGGCCCAGCTCTACCAGCTGCGCGGGCGGGTGGGCCGGGCTGGACAGCGCGCCTACGCCTACCTTCTGTACCCGCCCGACCGGTCGCTCACGGAAAAGGCCGACAAACGCCTCGATGTGATCGGTGAGCTGCAGGACCTCGGAGCCGGCTTCAAGCTGGCAATGCACGACCTCGAGATCCGCGGCGCGGGCAACCTCCTCGGCGAGGAGCAGCACGGCGAGATCGCCGCGGTCGGGCTCGAGCTCTACAACACGCTTCTGCGCCAGGCGGTCACCGCGCTGCAGGGCAAGCCCATCGTGGAGTCGCCGGCGCAGGTCAGCGTCTCTCTGCCTGTGAAAGCGTTCCTGCCGGTGAGCTACGTGACCGATGAGCGGCTCCGGCTGCGCTGTTACCAGGAGCTCGCCGCCTGCGCGACCGAGACCGACCTCGAGCGCGCCGCGCGAGGGCTCGTCGATCGCTTCGGTCCGCTTCCCGACGCAGCCGAGGCACTCGTGACCTCGCTGCGCGTCCGCCTTCTCGCCGCCGCAGCCGGCGTGGTCGCGGTCGAGTCGGGCGACGGGGGAGTGCGCGTGCAGCTGGCGGTCGACCACGGCGTCGACCTGGCAGGCGCGGTCAACCAGTGGCGCAGCCAGGCGACCGCCACGGCGACGCGCATCGTGGTGGCAACAGCGCCGGCGCGCCGTGGCGCGGACTGGCGCGAGGTTCTCCTCGGCGTGCTGCGCGAGCTTGGCCGCCTGCAGAGGATCCGGGGGAGGGTCGGCACTTAGGCGGCGGGGAGGGTCAGCAGGAAGCGGCTGCCCGCCTCGGCGCCGCTCTCTTCGAGGACAAGGTCACCACCCATGCGTTGCGCGCACTCCCGGCTCAGGTACAGGCCAAGGCCCGAGCCCTGCACGGCGCCGTGGCCTGCGCCACGGGCGAAGCGAGCAAAGATGCGCTCGCGTTCGTCCTCGCCGACGCCCGGCCCGTTGTCCTGCACGCGCACCGCGACGGTGCGATTCTCGGCGGCGACGGTCACCGTGATCACCGGGCGCCTCACCGAGTACGCGATGGCGTTGGCGAGCAGGTTGTCGAGCACGCGTGAGACCAGGGCGGTGTCACCGACCGCCTGGACGGCCTCGACCCCGTGCATCTCGATTGTTCCCGACCGAAGCCGTGACCGCGGCAGAGCGCGCTCGATGGCCGCGGTCACAAGCTCACCGACGATCAGGCGGTCGTGCGCGACGCCGAGATCGTGGCTCTCGATGCGTGCCAGGGTGAGCAGGTCCTGGGCGAGCGTTCGTGCATGTGCAGCCTGGCGCCGGATCGTGGCCAGCTGCTTGGCCGACTCCTCGTCGAGGTGCACGGCCTCATCAGCCATGAGCAGCTCGGTGTAGCCCTCGATGACCGTGAGCGGACCGCGCAACTCGTGCACCGCGATGTTCATGAAGTCGCGCTTCATCTTCTCCGCTTCGCGCAGGCGGTGCACCAGGCGACCGTTGTGGAGCACCAGCGCGGCCGGCGTCACGAAATGACGGAGGCCGGCGATGTCCCCGGCCGAGAACGGCTCGCGACCGTGGTGGCGACCCATCACGAGGATGCCGAGCAGGTCGTCCGAAAAACGCAGCGGCGCGACCAACGCGTGGCTGTACGGCGACGCATAGGGCTCCAGGGCAGCCTCGATGTCGGTCTGTGCGGTTGCCACCTGGATCGGCATGCCGGCGTCGATGGCGTCGCGTATCTCCGCAGCAAGCGGCCACCTGCTGCCGAGTGGGGCGATCCCTGACGTGGCCTCGACCACGCCCTCGTCGGCCTCGACGCGCATCACCGCCGCTGAGTCGGCCCCGGCCGCCTGGCAGGCGTGCTTGATGATCCGCTGCAGGAGCGCGGGAAGGTCCTGCAGGGTGGCCACGTCCGCCGCAGCTTCTGCGGCGGCCTGGAGGCGGCGGGTCGCTGCGGTCGCGTCCTCATACAGCTTGGCGTTGCGCAGTGCCAGGCCCGCGAGGGCTCCAAAGGCGGTGAGGTTGGGGATGTCGGAGCCCACGAAGGCCTGGTCCGCGTAGCGCGAGAGCACCAGCATGCCGACCAGTTCGCCCGCCTCGAGTACCGGAACGGTGGCGGTGTGCAGCACCCTGTCCAGCGCCTCGCGAAACTCCGTGTGCGCCTGGGACGTCGTCATCGGACCACCGAGCACCGTCTGGCGCGTCTCGAACAGCTCCTGCACCAGAGGCTGTCGCGCCAGGGACTCCGTCTGGTACGCGCGCCCCACCCAGGTGACCTCCCCGCCGGTGCCAACCGAGGCTTCGATGACCAGCCCATCCCCGACGAAGCTCGAGAGAGTGGCCCGGTCTGCGCCAGCCACCGTGAGGCTGCGCTCGAGGATGCGCCCCATCACCGTGCGGGCGTCCAGCGAGCCGGCGAGCTCGAGTGTGAGGGCGAGCAGGTCGTCGGTGGGCGCCTCGGGCTCCATGTGTCGGCCAACCTCGTGCAGGGGTCCTGCCGCGAGTGTAGATGTGCCCCCTGCCGGTGGGATGTTTGACGACATCGCCACGCTCATGAAGGCGGCTTGGCGCAGCGCGTCGGATACCGGCAACTGCGTACGCTGTGAGCGATGAGGGACGCCGCCGTCGACTCGCTGCGCGCACTCAACGAAGTCGTGAAGCGCCTCCGCGCCCCAGGCGGGTGCCCATGGGACCGCGAGCAGACTCATGCCAGCCTGCGGCCGTACCTCCTCGAGGAGACGTATGAGCTGCTCGAGGCGATCGATGCGCAGGGCGTGGCGACGCTTCGCGAAGAGCTCGGCGACGTCCTCCTCCAGGTGCTTATGCACTGCGCGATCGCCGCCGAGACCGACGACGGCTTCGACGTCGGTGACGTCGCCGAGGTGACCCGCGCCAAGATGATCCATCGCCATCCGCACGTCTTTGCCGGCACCGCTGTCGGCGGGGCCGCGGAAGTGGTCGTCAACTGGGAGCGTCTGAAGCGCACCGAGAAGCGTGAACGGCTGTCGCTGCTCGAGGGGATCCCCAGCGCGCTGCCGGCCCTGGCGTTCGCGCACGGCGTTCAGAAGCGCCCGGCGCGACTGGGCTTCGACGAGATGCCGAGCACGACGGACGCGTTGGACGCCACCAGGACGGCGCTCGAACGCCTGGCCAGCGTAGCCGAGGGGGCGCCGGCAGCGCCGGCTCGAGGGCAGGACTGGACGGTGGAGGTGTGCCGGCCGGCCGCGCCGCTCGAAGAAGCCGTGGGCGAACTATTGTACGCCGCCGTGGCGCTGGCGCGCCGGCTGCGAGTCAACCCGGAGGACGCGTTGCGCTCGCGTACCAACCGATTCGTCGATCGCTTCCATGTCCTGGAGGAGGAGGCGCGCAGCGACGGCGTCGACCTGCACGACCTCGACCAGGCCGAGTGGCGGCGGCGCTGGGAGGCCACGTCCCGGCCGCGCTGAATCGGCCGACCTTGTCAAAATGACGCGTTGCGTCCATTCTATGGACGGTCGTACGGCCAGTTCCTGCACACGCTCTCGAGGGCCGACCCATTCTTCGTCATGTCATCGCACCGGATGCGAGTCCGCTGCGCCGCCTGGTCATCGCCGGGCTGGCCGCGCTCTCAGGTCTGGCCGCCTACGCCGTGTTCTCCGCTGCCGCGCAGAGCAACGCGCTCGACGCCCGGGTGCGTTCCCTGAACGCGCAGAACAGCACGCTGCAACAGCAGATCGCGCAGCGCAGCCAGCAGATCGGCGAGACCAACAACGTCGCCTGGCTCGAGGGTCAGGCGCGCCGGCTGGGCTTCGTCTTCCCGGGCGAGACGATGTTCATCATCACCACACCCGGTGCTGCATTACCCGCGAGCGGGGGCATCAACGCGGCGCTGCCAACCTACGCGCCGTCGCCGTCGCCATCGCCGTCAGCAAGCCCGGGGACTTCGCCGAGCTCGTCGCCCGCGGCCTCAGCCACGCCGCGCCCGTCGCCGACGCCGCTCGTCTTCGTGATGCCCTCACCGAGCGCGCACTGACGCCGCCTCTGCGGGGCCGTCCGCCGGCTTCCGATAGGCTATGACGGTGCCGCCCAGCGAGCAGCCATACCCCGAGGTCGACCCGCGGCCGCACTTCCCCACTCTCGAGGAGGAGGTGCTCGCCTACTGGGAGCGGGACCAGACCTTTGCCGCGTCGGTGGAGCAGCGCAGCCCCGAGCGCGAATTCGTCTTCTACGACGGTCCGCCATTCGCCAACGGGCTTCCTCACTACGGTCACCTGCTCACCGGGTTCGTCAAGGACGCGGTGCCCCGCTACAAGACGATGTGCGGCTACCGGGTGTCGCGACGATTCGGCTGGGACTGCCACGGCCTCCCCGCCGAGATGGAGGCCGAGCGTGAGCTGGGCATCTCCGGTCACGTTGCCATCAACGCCTACGGGGTCGACCGCTTCAACGAGCACTGCCGCAGCTCGGTGCTCCGGTACACGCAGGAATGGCGCAGCTATGTCACCCGTCAGGCGCGCTGGGTGGACTTCGACAACGACTACAAGACCATGGACATCTCCTACATGGAGAGCGTCATGTGGGCGTTCAAGCAGCTTTGGGAACGTGGGCTCATCTACGAGGGCCACCGCGTGCTCCCCTACTGCTGGGAGTGCGAGACCCCGCTGAGCAACTTCGAGACCCGGCTCGACGACGCGTATCGCCCGCGCCAGGACCCCGCCGTGACCGTGAAGTTCCGTCTGCGTCCGCTCCCCGACGACCCGGTCCCCACGTCTCTCCTGGTCTGGACCACGACGCCGTGGACCCTCCCGTCGAACCTCGCCATCGCGGTGGACCCCACCATCGACTACGCGGTGTTCGACCGCGACGGCGAGCGCTGGATCATCGGCGAGCGCGCCGCGGAGCGCTATGCCGAGGAGCTCGCCGGTGCCACCCGCGTGGACACGGTGCGCGGCGACGTCCTGGTGGGACGGTCGTACACGCCGCTTTTCGATTTCTTCGACGAGGAGCCGAACAGCTTCCGCCTCCTCGCCGCAGACTTCATCGCCGAGGACGAGGGGGCTGGGGCGGTGCACATGGCCCCCGGCTTCGGTGAGGACGACCAGCGGCTCTGCGAGGCCAACGACATTCGCGTCGTCGTGCCCGTCGACCAGAGCGGTCGGTTCACCGCCGAGGTGCCGGACTGGCAGGGGCTGCAGGTCTTCGAGGCCAACCCCAAGATCGTGCGCAGGCTGCGCGAGATCGGCGCGCTGGTGCGGCACGAGACCTTCGAGCACAGCTACCCGCACTGCTGGCGCACCGACACCCCGCTCATCTACCGGGCGGTGGGCTCGTGGTTCGTTGAGGTCACCGCCATCAAGGACAGAGCGCTCGAGCTCAACCAGGAGATCAACTGGGTCCCTGCGCACGTGCGCGACGGCGCCTTCGGCAAGTGGCTAGCTGGCGCGCGCGACTGGTCGATCAGCCGCAACCGCTTCTGGGGATCGCCGATCCCGGTGTGGAAGAGCGACGATCCCGCCTTCCCGCGCATCGATGTTTACGGTTCGCTCGACGAGATCGAGCGCGATTTCGGGGTGCGCCCGGCGGATCTCCACCGTCCCCACATCGACGAGCTCACCCGGGCCAACCCTGACGATCCATCCGGGCGCTCGACGATGCGACGGGTCGAGGAGGTGCTCGACTGCTGGTTCGAGTCCGGTTCGATGCCGTATGCGCAGGTGCACTACCCATTCGAGCAGGAGCGCTGGTTCGCCTCGCATTTCCCCGCCGACTTCATCGTGGAGTACATGGGCCAAACTCGGGCGTGGTTTTACAACCTGCACGTGCTCGCCACCGCCCTCTTCGACAAGCCGGCGTTCAGCAACTGCGTGGTCCACGGCGTGATCCTCGGCAACGACGGCCAGAAGATGAGCAAGAGGCTGCGCAACTATCCCGACCCCGAGGAGATGTTCGCCGACCACGGCGCCGACGCCATGCGCTGGTTTCTGCTCAGCTCCCCGGTGCTGCGCGGCCAGGACCTGGTCGCCGACGAGCGCGGCATTGTCGCCGGGCTGCGCCAGGTGGTCATCCCGGTGTGGAACGCGTACAAGTTCTTCTGCGAGTACGCCAACATCGACGGTTACCGCGCGCGCGCGCGCAGCGACGCCTCCGGCGTGCTCGACCGCTACATCCTCGCCAAGACCGACGCGCTCGTCGCCGACGTCGTCGAACAGATGGACGCGTATGACCTCGACGGTGCCTGCCAGTCATTGCTCGGGTTCATCGACGCGCTCAACAACTGGTACATCCGGCGCAGCCGCGAGCGGGTCTGGACGCACGGAATGAACGACGACAAGACGGACTGCTACGACACGCTCCACACGGTACTGACCACCTTCTGTCGCCTGGCCGCGCCGCTGCTGCCGCTGATGACGGAGACGGTGTACCGGGGCCTGACAGGAGCGCGCAGCGTCCACCTCACCGACTTCCCGAAGCCGCGCTCGCTGCCCTCCGACGCCGAGCTGGTCGCCGCCATGGATGCGGTTCGCGACGTCTGTTCGGCGGTGCTCTCGGTGCGCCGTGCTGCCAACCTGCGGGTTCGCCTGCCGCTTCCGTCGATCACAGTGGCGGTGCCGGACCCGCGGCTGCTCGAGGCCTACAAGGAGCTGATCGCCGACGAGGTCAACGTCAAGGAGGTGAAGCTCATCGCCGACGTTGACACCATCGCGCGGCGGGTGCTCGCCGTCAACGCGGCCGTGGTCGGACCGCGCCTCGGGCCGGACGCGCAGGCGGTGTTCACCGCGGCTCGCAAGGGCGACTGGCGCCTCGTCGAGGACGGCCTGGAGGTCGCCGGGCACCGGCTCGGGACCGGCGACTTCACCCTGGCCATCCGGCCCAAGGACGAGTCCAGCACCCGCGTCCTCGAGTCCTCCACGGGTGCGGTGAGCGTCGATCTCAGCGTCACCCCTGAGCTGGAGCGCGAGGGGCTGGCCCGGGACGTCGTGCGGCTGGTGCAGTCAGCGCGGCGCGACGCCGGCCTCCATCTCGCCGACCACATCCACCTGGTCGTCGAACTCCCGGCCGCGTACGCTGCCGCGGTTGACGAGCATCGCGACTACCTCTCCTCGGAAACGCTGGCGGCGGACCTCGAGATCGGCGTTGTCCCGCCTGGTATGAGCGTCCACGAGACCGAGGTGGCCGGGGGTGTTGCGCGTGTCGGCCTGGCCCGCGTCCCGGCCTGACCAGCGGGGCCGCTGAAGCCGGGTGCGCTAAACTGCCGGGGCGGCGTGGAGCAGTGGCAGCTCGTCGGGCTCATAACCCGAAGGTCGCCGGTTCGAGTCCGGCCGCCGCAATAGATGCCCCGCGCGGCACAGCCGCGTGGGGCATCTCTCACAGGGCGAGGCAGATCCTCGCCCTCGGTGCGTCGGAATGAATCCGATGTACCTCACCCACTCCTCGGCGCGCCTCGCGCGCCGCTGTCGCTCCGCATCGCCGCCGCATCTCACACCCCACTCGGCGCGATGAATCGCGCCGGCTTCGCGTGCTCGCGGCCCGAGGGGAGCCTGTTCGCCCCTCGCCTACAATTTCCCTTCCTCTCGGCGGCATAGCTCAGTTGGTAGAGCACCCGGCTCATACCCGGTATGTCCCTGGTTCGAATCCAGGTGCCGCCACCAACGCCGACAACAGGCGGCCGATGAGCGTTCACGGATCGACGCTGGAGCCGCGGCAGCGCGCAGCCGCGGTCGGGCGTTTGCGTCGCGCGGTTGCCGTGGCCATCGATGCACGCGGCGTGCTCAAGGCCGGCGAAACCGTGGTGGTGGCCTGCAGCGGGGGCCGTGATTCGACCGCGCTGCTCGATGCGCTGTCGCGGTTGGCGCCGCCCCGCCGGCTCACGCTCCACGTGGCCCACGTCGACCACCGCCTGCGTAACGATTCAGGCGCCGAGGCGGACGTGGTCGAGGCGGCAGCGGCACAACGTCAGCTGCCGTTCACCGCGCTGTCGGTGACGGTGGCGCTGCGGGGATCATCGCTGCAGGACCGCGCGCGTGACGCCCGCCATGCCGCGCTTGCGGAACTGGCCGACCGCATCGGCGCGACCGCGATCGCTCTCGCGCATACCGCCGACGACCAGGCTGAGACCGTACTGATGCGTGCGCTGTCCGGGGCGACGCCGCGAGCGCTGGCGGCGATGGGGGAGCGCAACGGGCGGCTGGCGCGGCCACTGCTGCGCGTCTGGCGCGCCGATGTCGACGCCTACTGCGCTGCGCTGGCGCTGCCCACCGTCGACGACCCGACCAACGACGACCGCCGCTTCCTGCGCGCCCGGGTCCGTCACGAGCTGCTGCCCGCGCTTGAGCAGGTCTTCCCGGCTGCGCGGCGGCGCCTCTGCGTTCTGGCCGACCATCAGCGCCGACTGCTGAACGGCTGAAACAGTTCAGCAAGCCCGGTTTGTCCGTGCCCTGAAACGGCTTTCAACGCACTTCGTTCAGGGGGGTCAAACGGAGACCCTCTGGTAGACTGCGGCCAATGCGCACCCCTCGTCGCGGCATCACCTACGGTGCCCTTGCGGTCGTTTTCATCCTCATTGTCTACGTGCTCGTCCACGGCGCACAGGGCAGCTCAGCAACCGCCCGCGACTCGGGCGTACTGGCCCAGGCGGCGCAGAACTACAAGGCACACAGCACCGACAAGCTCAACACCCTGTCGAGCGAGGCGAACCAGCGTGCGGTCATCAACGGTGACGGCACCACGGTCGCGTGGTACGACGCCAATGGCGACCAGTACCAGACCACTGTCGGTTCCAGTGCCGAAGCGCTCAAGATTTTCACCGATAATGGCTACACCAACTTCCGCAACGACTCCAGCAGTGGGAGCAACTTCCTCTTGGCACTTCTGCCCAACCTAGTCTTCTTCGCGCTGATGGCGCTGTTCCTGATCTGGATCTTCCGCCAGACCCAGAGCGGCAACAACCAGGCGATGTCCTTCGGACGCAGCCGTGCCCGCCTGCTCACGGGCGACAAGCCGGCGATCACGTTCGCGGACGTCGCCGGTGTCGAGGAGGCGAAGACCGAGCTCAGCGAGATCGTCGAGTTCCTCAAGTACCCGGACAAGTTCACCGCGGTTGGGGCACGCATCCCCAAGGGCGTGCTCCTGGTAGGGCCGCCGGGTACCGGCAAGACCCTGCTCAGCAAGGCCGTCGCCGGCGAGGCGGGGGTGCCCTTCTTCAGCATCAGCGGTTCCGAGTTCGTCGAGATGTTCGTCGGGGTCGGCGCCAGCCGCGTCCGCGATCTCTTCGACCAGGCCAAGAAGAACTCCCCGTGCATTGTCTTCGTCGACGAGATCGACGCCGTGGGCCGCCAGCGCGGCGCCGGGCTGGGTGGTGGCCACGACGAGCGCGAGCAGACCCTCAACCAGCTGCTCGTGGAGATGGACGGATTCGAGACGGCCACACACGTGATCGTGATCGCGGCCACCAACCGCCCCGACGTCCTCGATCCCGCGCTCCTGCGCCCCGGCCGCTTCGACCGACACGTGATGCTCGACCGTGCCGACATCCGCGGCCGGCGCGCCATCCTCGAGGTCCACGCACGCAACAAGCCGCTCGACCCGTCGGTGGAGCTCGAAGTGCTGGCCAAGCAGACCCCGGGGTTCTCGGGCGCCGACCTGGCCAACCTCATCAACGAGGGCGCCATCCTGGCGGCGCGAAACAACCGCAAGGTCATCATCATGGCCGACCTGGAGGAGGCGATCGCCCGGGTCATCGCGGGTCCGGAGCGCAAGAGCCGCGTGATCCTCGAGAACGAGAAGCGCACCATCGCCTTCCACGAGATGGGCCACGCCATGGTGGGGATGCTGCTCGAGCACACCGACCCGGTCCACAAGATCTCGGTGGTGAGTCGCGGCATGGCGCTTGGCTGGACCCTCAGCCTCCCGTCGGAGGACAAGTACCTGGTCAGCAAGGCCGAGCTCGAGGACCAGCTCGCGCAGATCCTCGGCGGTCGTTGCGCCGAGGAGCTGATCCTCGGGGAGAACAACATCACCACAGGCGCCTCCGACGACATCCGCAAGGCGACCCAGCTGGCCCGCCGCATGGTCACCGAGTGGGGGATGAGCGACAAGCTCGGCCCGCTGACCTTCGGGACCAAGGAGGAGCTCGTCTTCCTCGGCCGCGACCTCGGCGAGCAGCGCAACTACTCCGAGGACATCGCCAGCGAGATCGACCAGGAGGTGCACCACCTCGTCGAGACCGCCTTCCAGAAAGCCAAGGAGGTGCTCCGCCCGCGTGAGCACATCCTCCGTGCCCTGGCCGCCCGCCTCATCGAGGTGGAGACCATGGAAGCAGCCGAGATGAAGAAGATGATCGCCGACATGGAGGGCGGCCCGGCGGCAGCCGCCGACGGCGAGACGCCCTCAGAGGCGGCCGCCGGAGCGTAGCGCCCCAGGCGACCCCGACGTCGCTGGACCGGTCGCGCCGAGCACCGAATATAGCGCGTACCCGGCGTTACACTTGCGGCGAACGGCACTTCACCGGTGAGCCCGCGGACGCTTAGGCGCCGTGAGGTAAGCGCACCGGAGCTGCGCCGAGCGACAGCAGGCAACGCTTGGATCACGAGGTGACCGAGACGGTGGACGCGACCGAGGTTGAGGCGAGGTTGGCGCTTGCCTTCATTGGGGCCGGCCGGGCGGGATCCGCCCTGGCGACCGCTTTGCATGACGCGGGGCACCGCATCGTCGCCGTGCACAGCCGGACTCCGGCGCATGCCGCCCACCTGGCCGCATCGACCGGGGCGGAGGTTGTCCCCACCGCGCTGGCCGCCATGTGTGCCGCTGATCTCACATTCGCGACCGTGCCCGACGGCGAGATCGTGCGCGTGGCTGCCACCGTCGCCGCCACCGGTGGCGCGCTGCGCGCCCGGGCGCTCGTGCACTGCAGCGCCACTCATGGGCCTGATGTGCTCGCGGCGCTGCGCCTCACCTGCGCCGAGGTCGGTTCGTTTCACCCGCTGCAGGCGCTCGCCGGTGCTAGGAGCGCCCCGCTGCTGCGCGGGTCGAGCTTCGCCGTGGAGGCGGAGGAGCCTCTGCGCAGCACCCTCCTCGGGCTGGTCGCGGACCTCGGCGGCCACGCCATTGACGTCCCGGCGGATGGCCGCGCGCTGTACCACGCGGCCGCCGTCCTCGCCGGCAACGCCCCGCTGGCACTGCTGGCACGGGCCACGAGCCTGCTCGAGGAGGCCGGTGTGGCCCGAGCAGATGCGCACCGCGCGCTCGTCGCCCTGCTCGCCGGTGCGGTCAGCAACGCCCGCGAGGGCGGACCTGCCGGCGCGCTGACCGGGCCGGTGGTCCGCGGCGACGCCACCACGGTCGCCCGCCACCTCGACGTCCTCACCGCCGACCCCAACACGCGCGAGCTCTACCGGCGTCTGTCACTGGAGGCCCTCTCCCTGGCCGGGCCGGCCGGCCGCGAGGCCGTGGCGGACACCCTTGCTGCCGCGGCTCCGCGCACGACCCGCTCGTCCTCCAAGGTGGTGGCCCACCCGCGGGTGGCCTGACGACGGTGCCGGTCACCATCCACGACCTGCGCGCTCGCAAGGAGCGCCGCGAACGGTTCGTCATGGTCACGGCGTACGACGTCGCGATTGCCCGGCTGCTCGCCGCGGCGGAGGTGCCCGCCATCCTCGTTGGCGACAGTGTTGGCAACAATCACCTCGGCTACGACACCACCCTCCCGGTGACGATGGAGGAGATGGTGCACCACGCCCGCGCCGTGGCGCGGGGTGCGCCGTACCAGCTGCTGGTGGGCGACATGCCGTTCGGTTCCTACCACCGCTCGGTCGACCAGGCGGTCGCCAATGCGGTCGACCTCGTCCAGGCGGGGATGCACGCCGTCAAGCTGGAGGGTGGCGGTTGGGTCGTCGACGTCGCCGCGCGGATCGTCGAATGCGGTATCCCGGTGATGGGCCACCTGGGGCTCACCCCGCAGTCCGTCCACGCTTTCGGTGGTTTCCGGGTGCAGGGCCGCTCCGCGAACGACCGCGAGCGGATCCTCGACGATGCCCGCGCCCTCCAGGGTGCTGGCGCGTTCAGCCTGGTCCTCGAGGGCGTCCCGCGCGACCTCGCCGCCGCCGTGACCCGGGCGGTCTCGATCCCCACCATCGGCATCGGTGCGGGGCCGGACTGCGACGGCCAGGTCCTCGTGGCCTACGACCTGCTCGGCATCACCCGCGGCCCGATGCCCAAGTTCGCCAGGGCCTATGCGCAGATCGGCGACCAGGTGATCGCCGCGGCGTGCGCCTTTGCCGAGGACGTCGCCGCCGGCAGGTTCCCCGACGATGAGCACAGCTACCACTGATCGCCGTCCCCCGGAGCCGCCGCGGCAGCTGAACACCCCGGACGAACTGAGACGGTGGTCGGAGCGCTGCCGGGCGGCCGGGCTGCTGGTGGGGCTGGTGCCGACCATGGGGGCGCTCCACGCGGGCCACCGCAGCCTGCTGCAGCGCGCCCGCGCCGATTGCGACCGCGTGGTGGTCAGCATCTTCGTCAACCCGCTGCAGTTCGGAGCCGGTGAGGACATCGACCGCTACCCGCGCACGCTCAACCAGGACATCGCCGTGCTCACCGAGGAACGCGTCGACGCGGTCTTCGTCCCCGCCGTCGATGCGATGTACGGCCCCGAGATGGCCACGGCGGTCCGCGTAGACCCCTCGCTCACCGACGTCTTTGAGGGCGAGCACCGGCCCGGCCACTTCGACGGGGTGGCGCTGGTCGTCGCCAAGCTGCTGATCGCCTGCCGTCCCCACCGCGCCTACTTCGGCCAGAAGGACGCCCAGCAATGCGCGGTGGTCCGCCGGCTCGCCCGCGACCTCGACACCGGCGTGGAGATCGCCGTCTGCCCGGTGGTGCGCGACCACGATGGCCTCGCGCTGAGCAGCCGCAACCTCTATCTCGATGCCGACGACCGCCGCCGAGCGCTCGCGATACCGACCGGCCTGAGCGCGGCGGTGACCGCGTTCGCCGAGGGCGAGCACGGCACCGCCCGGCTCTGCGACCTGGTCCGACGGCCCATGGAGGCGGCCGGCTTGGCGGTCGACTACGTGGCCGCCGTGGACGCCGACAGCTTCAGCCCGCTGGACGTGGCCGGCCCCGGATGCCAAATTCTGGTCGCTGGTAGAATAGGAAGCACTCGGTTGATTGACGTGATCCGACTGGGAATCGACGAGGCTCCGCTGGACGCCGCCGGTTCGCAGGGTTCACAGGTCCCGGGGGTCAACGGCGTCCATGGGAGAGAGTGATGCGGCGCGTCGTGCTCCGAGCCAAGATCCACCGGGCCACGGTGACCGACGCGGACCTCGACTACGAGGGCTCCTGTTCGCTCGGACCTGAGCTGCTCTTGGCCGCGGACATCGTCCCGGGCGAACAGGTCCACGTCGTCAACGTCACCAACGGCTCGCGCGCCATCACCTACGCGATCGAGGGCAAACCCCGACAGGTCGGGCTCAACGGCGCCATGGCGCACATCGGTGGATGCGGCGACGTCGTGATCGTCATCGCCTACGCCCAGATGACCGACGCCGAGCTGATGGCGCACAGCCCGCGCGTGGTTCTCGTGGACGCGGACAACCGCGTGCGCGATGAGGTGGCTGTCTCCTGAACAGCGCGCTTGCCACAGTGGGGGAGACCTACGACGTCATCGTCGTCGGTAGCGGGATCGCCGGTCTGACCGCAGCGCTCACCGCGTCACCGCGCGCCCGCGTCGCCGTGCTCAGCAAGGGCGCGCTGGACGACGGCGCCACCCGCTGGGCGCAGGGTGGCATCGCCGCGGCGGTCGGAGGCGACGATACCGTCGACCTGCATTTCGATGACACGGTGGCTGCGGGCCGCGGACTGTGTGACGAGCGTGCGGTGCGCGTTCTTGTCGACGACGGTGCGCCGCGGATCCGCGAGCTGGCCGACTGGGGCGCGAGCTTCGACAGCAGCGACGGCGACCTCATGGTCGGCCGCGAAGCGGCGCACAGCCGCAACCGCGTCGTGCACGCCGGTGGCGACGCCACCGGACGCGAGCTCGAAACGGCCCTGCTGCGACGCCTGCGCCACAGTGGCGCCACAGTTGTGGAGAACGCCCGGGTGGTGGCCCTGCTGCACGACAGCGATGGACGCTGTGCCGGCGTCGAGGTTCGCGATGCCGACCGAGCCGGGGCTTCGCGCGTCCTCGGCGCCGGGGCCGTGATCCTGGCGACCGGCGGCGCCGGCCAGCTGTGGCGCTGTACCACCAACCCACCGGCCGCGTCCGGCGACGGCGTGGCGCTGGCGTGGGAGATCGGCGCCGAGGTGGTGAGCATGGAGTTCATGCAGTTCCATCC
>QHBU01000263.1:0-303 GCA_003244045.1 Candidatus Aeolococcus gillhamiae | reverse complement strand
CGATGCAGGCGGGCGACGATTCCTGTTCGACGCCGACCCGCGCGGAGAGCTGGCCGGTCGCGACGTGGTGGCACGAGCCATCTGGGAGCATCTGCTGCAGGACGGAACCGACCACGTCCTGCTCGACTGTCGGCCTCTCGGTGGGCGAGTGCGCGATCGCTTCCCGACCATCACCGCAACCTGTCGTGAGCACGGCATCGACATCGCAACCGAGCCGATCCCGATAGCACCCGCTGCGCACTACATGATCGGTGGGGTGCGCACGAACATCGACGGCGCCACCGATGTCGCCGGTCTGTTCGC
>QHBU01000262.1 GCA_003244045.1 Candidatus Aeolococcus gillhamiae | reverse complement strand
GCCGAGCTGGCCCGCGACGTGGTGGCCTGCCCAGGTGCGGACACCTGCAATCTGGCGGTGACCCAGAGCCGCGGGCTCGCCGACGACATCAGCAGGGCCCTCGAAGAGGCGGGCCTGGCGGACGTCGGCGGGGTGAGGATCAACATCTCCGGGTGCACCAATAGCTGTGGTCAGCATCACGTCGCCGACATCGGCTTCCAGGGCGCCGAGCGCAGGGCGCACGGCCTCCCGGCGCCGGGCTACCAGATGCTGCTCGGCGGCCACGTCGGCGACACCCAGATCGAGTTCGGCCACCGGGCTCTGCGCCTGCCGGCGAAGGCGGCCGCCGAAGCCACCGTAAGGGTGGTCGGCCGCTTCGCCGAGGAGCGCCAGCCGGGCGAGGCCTTCGCCGGCTGGCTCGAGCGGGTGGGCGGCGCGAAGACCGTCGGCACCGAGTTGAAGGACCTGGACTCCTGGCCCGATCCCGAGGAGCGCCCGGATTATTACATCGACTTCGACGAGACCGGGCCCTACGTGGCCGAGGTGGGCGTCGGCGAATGCGCCGCAGGGTGATGGCCGCTCCTCGCCGGCTGGGGCGGCAGCTATGAGCCTCCTCGAGCTGAGCCGCCACCTCCGGGTGCCGGAGTTGTCGGACGCGGAGCTGGCCGAGATCAGCCGCGGCTTCGAGCACCAGGCGGCAACTGCGGTGATCGAGTGGGCGGTCGAGCAGTTTCACCCCCACCTGTGCCTGACGGCTTCGATGACCGACGCGGTGCTGATCGACCTCGCCGTTAGGGTGGAGCCGTCGATCGAGGTGGTGTTCATCGACACCCGGTACCACTTCCCCGAGACCCTCGAGACGGTGGAAGTCGTCCGGCGACACTACGGTCTCAACCTTCGGGTGCTGACGGTGCCGCCGCAGCCGGTGGAGCTGTGGCAGGCCGATCCCGCCAACTGCTGCTCTGCGGCGAAGGTCGACCAGCTCGACCGGGCGCTGGTGGCGAAGCTGGCCTGGATGAGCGGGCTGCGCCGCGCCGAGTCGCCGACGAGGGCGAGCGCCCCGATAGTTGCGAGGGACCTCAGGGGGCTGGTCAAGGTCAACCCGCTGGCGACGTGGAGCGATCAGGACGTCGCCGGCTACATCGCCGACTACGGCGTGCCGACCAACCCCCTCCTGGCGCGGGCCTACCCGTCAATCGGGTGCTGGCCGTGCACACAGCCAGTGCGCGAGGGCGAGGACCCGAGGTCGGGCAGGTGGTCCGGACAGGACAAGACCGAGTGCGGCCTGCACCTTTGAGAGGTGGGGAAAGACTCGTCGCGCCCACGAGCGATCGGCGGTGTTCCAGCGGTGAAGCGACCCGGGATAAACTGATCCACCGTGTGCCAGCCGGAAATGTCACAGGGCCAACACCTGGCCCGTAGAACCACGGCGCGTTGAGGTCCCGCTCGACGCTCGCCGGTTGGAGCGCGGTGGTCGCCACCATCGCGATCGGCCTGGCCGCCTTCATCTCAGCGCCGGCGCAGGCCACCTCCGGCTCCGGGCTCACGCTCCCTCTTTTGACGACCACCACCGCGCCGCGGCCGACAACGACGGTGCCCCGGGCACCGACCACCACCTCCCCGGCGCACGGCACGACGCCGAAGCAGCCGAGCACCACTGTGGCGCCTGGCAGCAGCGCACCGCCGTCCTCGGGGGTCCCATCCGTGCCCACCGGTGGACCGCCAACGACTGCCCCGCCGGGCCCGGGCCAGCCCGCGCCAGCCGCAGTCGACCCGGGGCCGGTGCTCACCGGCGTCAACGGCGATCTGGCCCAGATCGCCGCCATCGGCACCTATCAACAGGCCCAGGGCGGCCGGATCGTGGCCCAGCAGGCCCTGGCCAAGGCACAGACCCAGCTCGCCTCGCTGGGCCAGGCGGCCCAGACGACGGCTGGACGCCACCGCGAAGCCCAAGCTGCGGTGAGCGATGCCACCAAACGGATGGCCCACCTCGCCGTGGCCGCCTACACCGGTGAGGCGTATGCCTCCCCCGCCGCCGGGCCGGTGACCGCCGATCCCGGCGTGGTGAGCGCACCGCTGGGGCTCAGCGGGGTGCTGGCCCTCGACGCCAACGAGCTGATGAGCGTCTTGGTGAGCCACAACGAGGCATTCCTGGAGCAGTCCCGCCGCGGGCTTCGAGGCGCAGAGCGCGAGCTTGGGGACGCCAGCTCCGCCGTCGACTCTGCACAGGCCGCGGTCGACCAAGCTTCGGCCGCTGTGGCCACCGCCGAGCAGGCGGTGGCCTCCGCCGCGGAGGCCGCGTCGAGCCCCGCCGCCGCTCTGACCAACCAGCTCCTCGCACAGTCCACGGCCACGGCCGGCACGCCTCCCGTGACGGCGCCAGCCGGGCCCAAGAAGCCGGTCAGGGCGGCGAGCGTGTCCCAGGGCGGCCCCGCCTCGCTCAGGGACCTCGGGGTGCTCGGCGCCCCCGTCCTCAGCGCCGCTGAGCTCGCTGGCTGGTTCGCCTCCACCGGCCGTTCCCCGGCCATCACCACCCCGATCCCCCAGCTGGCCGCCGACTACATAGCCGCTAGCGCGCAGACCGGGGCCCGGGGCGACGTCGCGTTCGCGCAATCGGTGGCCGAGACGGGATACTTCTCGTTCCCGAGCGGCGGACAGCTGGCTCCCGGCGACAACAACTTCGCCGGGATCGGGGCGTGTGACAGCTGCAGCCACGGGTGGACCTTTCCCGACGTGGTGACGGGCGTGGCCGCCCAGATGCAGCTCCTCGATGCCTTCGCCTCCCCGAACAAGGTTCCCACGCCGCTGATCGGACCGGTCGGCATCGGCGGGTGTTGCCCGACGTGGATGGCGCTCGCGGGGACGTGGGCGACGAACCCGCAATACGGCGTCGAGATCCTCGGCATCTACAAGCAGATCCTGGACTGGGCCATCCCGGGACGGCTCGCCGCCGCCGGTCTGGCAGGACCCCAAGGGCAGGACCCGAACCTCGCTCCACTGCCGCTCGCCGCGGTCGCAACCCCCGCAGCTGCGGGCTCAGCGCCCTCCTCGTTGATTCCCCTCCCCGCCGCGGCGAGGTGAGCCCGCTCCCGACCTGGGATCAGTAGTCGACCTGGGAGATCCTCGCAAGAACCCAGTCGTAGTCGCCAGACATGACCGGCGCCTTGCAGTACTTGCAGACGCCCTCGAGGTCCAAGTCGAGCGGCGCTCCACAGTTGGGGCACTTGGACGACAAGGTCCCGCCGGCAGCCTTCGTGGTCGCCTTCGACGAGCGCTGGAACGTCCAGTCCTCCTGCCACTCGCCCACCCGCCGGTTGCCCCGGATGACCTTGCCACTCTCGTCATCGACGTCATAGTCGGCGCAAGAAGCCCACACCCGCACCACGATGGTGTCGTAGGTGGTGTCGGAATGCGCGGCAACTATCCGCAGGTCGCCTACAGCGAGATCCTCGAGCACGTTGCGCTTGTGGCTGTTCAGGTAGCCCTCGATCTGGACGCGGTGCTGCTGCCAGAGCCCGTCGGCCATCACCCGCCTGCTCAGGTCAGGCTTGCGCTCGGTCCAGGCTTCCTGGACGACGAAGAAGCCGCGCTGCACCTGCTCGAGCAGAGCCTCCTCGTCGAAGCTCGGGTCATGGGCAACGAGGGCCTGCAGTCCCTCGGTTGGTGCGGCGTCGGTCATGGTCGCGGCCGTGGCAGTGCCGGCGAAGACGTCGCCGCGCACCGTGCTTATTGCAGGCTGATCACCACCCGATTGACCCTTTGGCGACCACGCAGCACCCTGGGCTCCCGCCTCGCTCTCCTGGGTCCCCCAGGCGCCCCCGGGGCGTGGCGGCGCGCCTTCCTCGCCGAACCCGCCCGGCCCGCCGAAC
>QHBU01000261.1 GCA_003244045.1 Candidatus Aeolococcus gillhamiae | reverse complement strand
CATCACACCGCGCCAGCTGCGCAAGAACCGCCGTTACGCGGTGCTGGTCTGCGGCTCGGTCGCTGCGCTGCTGCCCGGTGACGCCGTGACGCCGGCCGGGGGCACCACATTGACGGTGACGCTCAACGTGCCGATGATGCCGTTCAAGGAGATCGTCTCGGTCGCGACGGAGTCGAGGGCGTTGAGGAGATCCTGCGGGCCATTGAGGACAACGGTGGCCGGACTGACGGTTTCCGCTTCCAGGAAATGGCTCGGACCGACGGAGCCCGATACCTTGGGCACCACTGCGCTGGCCCGTGAAGTGAGAACCGCAGCCACCTCGATCGTCACGAGCACGCTGGTCTGCCGTTGGCCCGCGACGGTGATGCCAACACTGCCAACCCGTTGCCCAGTGCCAGCGTCAACAGGCACCACTGTCTCATCGGCCTGGAAGTTGGTCTTCTGGGTGGCGAGATTAACCGTCACCTTCGCCTCGATGGTGGCGAGCTGGTGCTCCGGTCCGATGATGGTGACGTCCCTGGGCGCCGTGTCCTTGTTCCTCACAACGTAGCCCTGCGGGGGCGGGTGCTGGCTGTAGTCGACAGTGACAGCAACGGTTCGCGAGGCGACCCGATCGACCTCCGCGGTGATCGTCGTCGGGGGGTTGTCGAGCGCCACATCGCGATCGTTGTTGATCACGGACACCGGGAGGGCCTGGATTCCCGCCTGGCGGATCACGGTGTAGTTGACGCTGACCACCAGGTCTGCTGGCTGGAAGGCGTTGAGGTGCTCGCGGGTGCCGCTGACCCTGACCACCAGGTCGGGGATGGCGCGGACCAACGTGAAAGGCGCCACCGACGCCGACTCCTGGGGCACCGCGACCGAGACCGTGCGCGTGTCCGGTGGATTGCTAGCGTAGGCGACGCCGGCCCACAGCACGGCGGCGAGCACCGCAGCCAGTCCCTTGAGCCTGATGTTGCGCGTCGCGAAACCCGGCGCCCTCACGAGTGGGTCCGGCGGCGGATGGCCCGCAGCGCAGACGGCCGCGGCATGATTCCCTGGCGTTGGTGCGCGTCCACTCCGGTCATCGTCATCAGCGTGGCGCGCAGGGCCTTGGCGTCGAGCCCGCGGGTGATCCGGCCCTCGTGCGCCACGCTGATCAGGCCGGTCTCTTCGCTGACGATCAGCACCACAGCGTCGCTCTGGAGTGTGAGCCCGACCGCCGCACGGTGGCGGGTTCCCATGCGCCCGACGCCGGGAATGGTCTCGGCGAGCGGCAGCACACAGCCCGCCGCGACCAACCGCGACTCGTGGATGATCACCGCCCCGTCATGCAGAGAGGTGCCGGGCAAGAAGATGGTGGCGAGCATCTCCGCGGTGACCTCACCGTTGATGCGCACTCCGGTGGTGGCGATGTTCTCGAGCCCCGTCTCGCGCTCGAACACGATCAGCGCGCCCGTCTTGCGCTCGCTCAGTGACGAGGCGGCCCGAATCACCTCGTCCACCGTCCGTTGCGCGTCAGCTCCAGCGTGCTGGCCGAGCAGCGAGCGCACCGGCCCGAGCCGGCCCACCTGGTCGAGGGCGCGGCGCAGCTCGGGTTGGAAGAGGATCACCGCTGCGATGACGATCGCCTGGCCACCGTTGGCGAAGATGAACTGGAGGAGGCGGAGGTGGAGCGCCTCGGCGGCCAGGCCGACGGCGACGATCACCCCGAGGCCCACGAGCAGCTGCACGGCCTGGGTGCCGCGGATCAGCTTCAGCAGCTGGTACAGGAGCACGGCGACGATGGCCACGTCGAGCACGTCGCGCCAGCCGATGTTCTGGAGGAAGACCAGAGCGTCGCGCCATGGCGAGCTCACGAGGCCACCTCTGCGGTCGTCGCGCTGCGCTCTGGCACGCCCTCGAACACGAGCGCAAGCAGGGCCATCTGCGCCCACAGACGATTCTCCGCCTGGTCGAAGACCACCGAGCGAGGACCGTCGAGAACGCTGCCGGTGATCTCCTCACCGCGGTGCGCGGGCAGGCAGTGCATGACCCGCACCTGCGGTGGAGCGAGGGCGAGCAGCGCTTCGTTGACCTGGAGGTGGCCGAAGTCCTCACGGCGGCGCTGCTGTTCGGCCTCCTGCCCCATGCTGGTCCAGACGTCGGTGTAGACGACGTCGACGTCGCGCAGCGCGGCCGCCGGGTCGTGCCCGACGGAGAAGCCGGTGCCGTTGCCGCGCAGTCGCCCGGCCTTGTCGAGCACTGCCGCGGCAGGCTCGTACCCCGGGGGCGCCACGATGCGCAGGTCGAGGCCGCAGATGACGGCGGCGTACAGCCACGAGGTGCACACGTTGTTGCCGTCTCCGATGTAGGCGACGCGTGCGCCCGCGACCTTACCGACGGTCTCGCGCACCGTCATCAGGTCGGCTAGGAGCTGGCAGGGATGCTCGGCGTCGGTCATCCCGCTGATCACCGGGCCGCGCACCGCGGCCGCGATCGCGACGAGGTCGCGCTGCGACGTCAACCGCGCGATCACCCCGTCCGCATACCGGTCGAGGATGCGGGCGATGTCGGACGCGGTCTCGCGTTCGCCCAGCCGGATCTCGTCACCGAACAGCGCGATGGGGTGACCGCCGAGCCGGTTGATGGCGACCTCGAACGACACCCGCGTGCGATTGCTCGGGCGCTGGAAGATCAGCGCAAGGTTGCGCCCGTGCAGGGGCGCGCCGAGATCCTCACCCCGCTTCGCCCGACCGGCGAGGTCGAGCACGGTGTTGATCTCATCGCGACTGAGGTCGGCGATGCTGAGCAGGTCGCGTCCGGACAATGCGCGGGACATGGATCGCAGCCAGTATATGAGCGCACAGAGAACGCGCCTGAACTGAAAGATGCGTGGTCACGCGCCGCCCGCTAGGGTTGGGCGGCGTGAACATCGTAGTGGTCGTCGCGGGCGGACTCACCGAGACGCTGCAGGCGGCTCCCTTGATCGCGGCGGTCTCCGCCGGCGTTGACGAGCCGCTGCTGGTCGCGGGTCCCACCTCCGCCACCGACCTCGCCCAGGGTGTCAGCGGGGCGGACAGCTATCTGCCGGTGCGGGGGCTGGTGACACGTCCGAGCGCGGCCGGGCTGGCGCGGCTCTGGCTCGAACTGCGCGGGCGGAGGCTGGACGTGGCCCTGGTCTGCAGCGAGCGTGCATCGGTCCGCGCGGCGGTGTACCTCGCCGGCATCCCCCGCCGCCTCGGCTGCGCGGGCGGCGCCGGTGACCGCTTGCTCAGTGACGCCGTCCCCTGTCCATCGGGCGGCAACCGTGCCCAGGCCTGGCTCGGGCTCGCCGGTCGGTTGGGGATGCCGGTGGGACCCACGGGAATGGAATACGTCCCCAGAAGGGAGGCGACCAGCACCGCTGAGCAGTTGCTTCTCAGCAGGGGCGTGGGGGACGGTCGTCTGCTGGTGGCGATCGCTCCCGGCCAGGGCTTCTCAGAGGCCGCGATCGCTCCCTGGAGCGCTGAGCGGTTCGCACACCTCGCTAATCGGCTGGCCACCCGCCACGGCGCCGGGATCGTCCTGGTGGGCGACCCCCGCGATCGCCATACGGCAGACGCGATGCGCCTCGACCTCGCCGCGGAAACCGTTGATCTGTGCGGGGAGATCGACCTCGCCACCACCGCGGCGGTGATCGCCCGTTGTGACCTCCTCATCGCCACCGACACGCCCCTCCTCCATCTCGCCGCCGCTGTGGGGACCGCGTCGGTGGGGCTGTTCGGTGACAGCAGCGGGCAGGTTCGCGCGCCTGCGGGTGCACGGCACCGCGTGGTGCAGGCGCTGCCCAACGGGCATGTTCGCGCAAGCCTTGACCGGATCCGTGTCGACGACGTCCTTGCCGGCATCGAGAACGCCCTGTAGGCGACCGGTGGCCATGATTCGAGTGAGCAGCGACCCTCACGAGATCGATCTTCGCCTCGCGCATGCGTGGATCGTGACCAGCTACTGGTCGGCGAACATCCCGTGGGAGGTGTTCGAGAAGGCGTGCCGCAACAGCACCCTCTTCGCCGCTCTCGACGGCGACCGCCAAATCGGATTCGCGCGTGCAGTCACCGACGGCGCGACGTTTGCGTGGCTGTGCGACGTGTTCGTGTCAGAGGAGGCGCGCGGGCGGGGCGTCGCCCGCCGTCTCATCGAGGGCGTCATCGCACACCAGGACCTGCAGGGTCTGAGGCAGTTCGTGCTCGGGACCAAGGATGCTCACGGGCTGTACGAGAAGTTCGGCTTCGAGCGGATGGGTGACCCTGGCGGACGCTTCATGCGCATCCTGCGCCCAGCAAGCGCGCTGTACGGTGAGGCGACGCCCTAGGACCGCGGCGCTGGGCGATCCAAGCTCCAGTGGCGCGACGCCGCGGTGAGCCAGCCCGATTCCCCGACCGCCAGAAGTCCGAAACGAGTGACCGAGCGCTGACCGCCTTCGAAGTCCCCGTAGAGAAGATCGATCGTTACACCCTCGCGCTTCTCGACCGCGTCGCGCGCGCGCAGGAATTCCTCGGGGCACGGGGCCCGGAACGCGCCCTGCCAAAACCCGATGTCGCCGGCAGGAATGTATAGATCCCGCGTCAGTTGCGCAGCGAGAAAGCCATGTAGATGGCCTCGGGGGTCACCTCGGTCACTGCGTGGCCGCCTTCTACCCGTACCCAGTGCTGGTCAATGGACGGGACCTTCTGCTGCGAATCGTCGATACGCGACGGCACCAGCAGCGGCCGGAGGCCCGCGAGCAGCGAGCCCTCCGCAGCCCGCGCGGCGCGATTCGCCGAGCGCACCGAGGCGAACGTGGCCACACCCAGGACCAGCGTTCCGGCTGCGGTGGCCAGCGAGGAGATAGTGGCCCAGTCCATGACCCAATGAAAGCAGCACGGACGTACGCCCTGTCCGGTCACCGACCGGGCCCCACGTGCACGATGGGGGACGCGCGAGGCACAATCTCTTCAGCGGCGGGGGATAACGCCACGCTACGTTTGACTGACAGCGGGAGTGGCTTGCGTGCTGAGATTGCGCGGTGGGTCGCCATGGGGCCGGCTCACGGTCGCGGCCATCGTCACGGTGACCGGCTTGGGCCTGACCTCAGGCTTGAGCAGGGTGGCCGCGCTCGGCCTGCCGACGCCGCCGCCGGTCCCGACGTTGCCGCTTCCGCTTACACCGTGCCCGTCGCCGACACTGGGACTGCCGACGCCCGTACTGTGCCCGTCACTCACTCCGCTCCCAACGTTGCCGCCGCCGACGTTGCCGCTGCCGACGTTGCCGCTCCCGATCACGACCCCACCGCTGGCGACGCCGAACTCGGGCACGGGACCCCCACCGGGGCTCCCGACTGTGCCGGGCGCGCCGGGGCCGGGCCTGCCGCTCGGTGGCCTGCCAACGGGGCTTCAACCGCCTGGCTCGGCCTTTGTCCCCGGTGGCTCCGGCGGGACGGGCGTCGGCACAGTGCTGACACCGGAACAGGTGCAGGCGTCAGTCCTGGGTTCACTCCTCGGGTTCATCGGCACGCCGGCCAACGTCGGCGTGGAACAACCTTCCTTGGAGCATTTTCCTGTGGGGTCGTCTGCGGCCGGTAGTAACGGCGGTGGGACCCTGGCCAGCGGCGCTCGCGGCGGCGCCCCGCCACCCGGCGTCTGGGCGTTGGTCGCCATCCTCCTGATCGCATTTCTGGCGATCGGCGTCGCCCGGCAGCACCGCCGCAGGCTCTCCCGCCTGAGAACGGCTGCGGCGGTGCCGCTCATCATCCTGGTCGGGGGGATGACGGTCGCCTGGGCCCAGGGAACCTGGTCGCCCGCGGCGCCGGCCGCCTCCCCGGCGACCATCGTGGTGGCCAAAACAGGAAGCCACTCCACAACGACGACCAACCCAGCCACGCCGGCCGGCTCGGCCCTTTTCAACAGGGTGGTGGCTTTCGAGACCCAGATCAGCCAAACGGAGACGGGAATGCAGTTCCCCAGCAGCGGAGGAGGCGGCGTGGCCCTCGCTCGCGCAGAGCGGGACCTCGCGCTCTCCCTCGAGGCAACCCTGCAGCAGGAGTACGCGTTCTTCGCGGCGGTCGGCCGTGACCAGGCCCAGGCGTCCGCCCTCATCCAGGCGTCCGCCGCCCAGCCCCAGACAGTCAGGAACGCGGTCACCTACAACGTCCAGGCTGTCCAGGCGCAGCTCGCCCAGCAAGTGGCGATAACCCAGGCGGCAGCGCGGAACACCACGTTCCAGCCGGAGTCGAGCCTGCCGGCGTCGAGCGTGCCGGCGGGACCGGCCCCAAGGACGTCGGCGCTGATGTGGCCGATGAGCGGAGTTGTCACCCAGGGCTTCGGACCGAGCCAGATCGCCATCGAGCCGGCAGCGTCCCTTGCCGGCATCACATACCGCCACTTCCACACCGGTATCGATATCGCGGCACCCTTCGGGACCCCGGTCCAGGCGGCTGCCGACGGCGTGGTGGCGCTGGCGGGCTCTGAGACGGATGGATTCGGTCACCTGGTCGGTTACGGCAACTACGTCGTGATCTCCCATGGCGGCGGCATGATCACGCTGTACGGTCACCTCGACAGGATCCTGGTCCAGCCAGGCCAGCCGGTACAGGCGGGAGTTCCCATCGGACTCGAGGGATCCACCGGCAACTCCACCGGTCCCCATGTCCATTTCGAGCTGCGCGTCGACGGCATACCGACCGACCCAAGGGCGTACGCGGCACCGGCGTAGTGCCGTCACCGAATGCTCAGCTGCGGGGCGTGAAGACCAGTCGCCCGAGCCGCAGGATCACATAGGCTGCGGCCGCATAGACGCCCATGGCCAGGAGCGACCCAACCTCGAACGGGTGTCCATTGACCGGGTGATCCTGGAACACGGGGTGGAACGGGCCGACCAGGGGCGATGTGATCCGATAGATCAAGCTGGCGAAGCCCGCGTGCTCGTTGGCGCCGGTTACCTTGAAGAGCATTCGCAGGGCGATCAAGGCCTCGACGAGTAGCAGGACCAGACGGATCAGCTGGCTGAACCGCATCTTTACCTCGCCGGAGATGCGGCTCAACGGTCGTGACGCCCTCAGGCCTGCGGCCGTCGCGGAGGCTTGGGAACCGAGCCGCTTCAGCCAGGTCCCGGCACCACTCGCCGGCTGAATCGCGGGAGTGGCCGTTGCTGCCACCGCGTCGCCATCGTCGGCGGCGGGCCTCCGCGCGACGCTGAAGTCATTTCCCTCAGGGTCGGCCAGCAGCACCCAGCCATCGCCGTCAGGCTCGCGATGGTCGGCGGCAAGGGTCGCCCCCATCTTGAGCAGGCGCTCCACCTCCTCGTCGCGCGACGCCTCCTGTGGCGTCAGGTCGAGGCGAAGGCGGTTTGCACCGCCGTTCGGTTTCGGCACCTTGATGAACAGCAGCCTCAACCCCCCGTCCGGGGCAATCAAGAGTCCCTCGGGGTCATCCGGTTCGTTGGGGTTGGCGGGGTCCTCCGAGAAACCGGTGGCCTCCGACCAGAAGGCGACCAAGCGGTATGGGTCGCGACATTCGACGGTGATGGTGGGGACGCGCAAGGTGGCGACATTGTGCCATTCACGGACAGCCACCATCCGGGCCGCAGTAATCGGTCGAGCGCGTCGTTAAGCGTATGTGACCGTCGACGTGGTAACCCAGGCTGCCGGCGGAGCGATGCGCCCCACCGGCGCCCGGGGCGTCGCTCGCATTTCCGCCAAAGCAAGGGGTAGGGGGGCTATCACTCGCCTGGTTGCGAACGCCACGGCGGCATTGTCACCGCGAAACCTCAATTTGTGGGTGGTCTGCCGTGAGCGGTGTTCCAGCGTCGGCTAGCAGGGTGTTGATCTTCAA
>QHBU01000260.1 GCA_003244045.1 Candidatus Aeolococcus gillhamiae | reverse complement strand
CGCCCACCCCTCGTGATGTCGGTCCCCGCGAAGCGTCTTCTCACCAGCAGATGGACGGCGTTCGCATCGCTGGCGGCAGCGGTGGTGGGCTTCGCGGGAGCGTGGACGCGCGGCGATCTGCTGATCGACGGCACGGGCATGACCCTCTACGTGCGCCTGGTCCTAGATCACCTCGTTGCCCATGGGAGGGTGGGCTACTGGATGCCAGAGCTCTGGGCGGGCACACCAGTGTGGGCACTCGGCCCCTCGCTCCCAATACTGCTCCTGGCACCGTTGGCGGCCTTGTTCGGCGCCGCCGGTGCAGTGAAGGTGGGCATCCTTGCCCTGCAGGTCGCCGGTGCCTGGGGGGCCTACACCCTGGCTCGCGCTCTCTGGCACGACACCGCCGCCGCCCTGGTCGCCGGTGTGGTGTATGGGCTCGACCCTCTCGTGATCTCCCACGCCGCCCTGATCGGCAACGAGGGCGTCGTCGGTGTCATCGCCGCCGCGCCCTGGCTCGTTTGGAGCCTCAGGCGAGGCCTACGGGGAGACGGCACGCGCTACCTCGTGGCAGCAGGGCTGGTGGCCGCCTTCGCCATCCTCCACCAGGCGGAGTCCGCCTACGCCCTGCTGCCGCTCTGTGCGCTTGTCGTGGTCCTGGAGGCACGGCGGACCCGGTGGGACGGCGCCGAGATCACCGCTCGCCGGTTCCTCGGACGGGTCGGTCTGGTGGTCGGAGTGAGCTTTGGCGCCATCGCCCACTGGCTGGTGCCGTTCTTGGTTCTGCACAAGTGGTTCGTGCTCTCGCCCCGTGCGCTGGTACAAGGTGAGCTGCTCTCCGGGCTCGCCAACACGGTGGCCACAGAGCCGGGTCTCTTCCTCCATCGGTCGGGTGGCCTTCACGGCGTGGTGACCCCCGTTAGACAGAACCTGATCGCCCAGGTCCAATACCTGGGCTGGGTGCCCGTCGGCGTGACCATCGTCACCGCTCTCCTCCTCGCCCGGCGCGACGACGAGCGCACCCTCTCCGCCGTGCTCCTCGCCTCCGCCGTCGCGGTGTGGATGTCCACCGGCGCTGTGTCCCTGGCTGAGGGGGGGCCGGTGATGCGGGGGCAGGTGATGTCCATGGCCCTGACCGGCCTGGTTGCCGGGGCCCTGCTGGGTGGGTTCGTCCGCCGGCTGAGCCTGCGCCGAGCCAAGGCCCCGGTGCTCGTGGCCGCGGCCGCCTTTCTCTTCGCTGTTCCTTACCTACGACCCTTCGTGCTGGCGCAGCGGGTGGTGCCCTTCCTGTCCAGCATCCGGTTTCCCCGCTTCTATGTCATCGCGGTGCTCGGCCTTGCCCTGGGCACGGCGTGGCCAGTGAGCCTTGTCCACAGGTGGCTACGCCTCCACCGGCCCCGCCTGGCCGGCGTCGGCAGCGCCGCCCTCGCTGTCGCCGTGACCATTTTGGTGGTGGTCGATGCCTGGCCCTACCGCAGCTTCTACCGTTTGCGGGCTCCCGCCCGCGCTGCCGCCTACCGCCAAGCCGCCGCCACGTTGGCCAGCCGGCCGCCGGGGTCCCGTGTCGACCCGGCGACCTTCGATGCAAGTCCCGTTAGCTCGCTTCAGGGCACGGGCGCCTACCTGACATTGGGATGGCCTCATGCCGTCGCCAGCGCCCAGGTATGGCGCCTTACGTTCGAGGCCGCGCTGAGCCCCGGCGGTTATGCCGCTCGTGCCCTAGGCCTATCGGCCACCAGCTACGTAGCCAGCGAGCAAATCGACCGACCGACCACCGCTTTGGCGGCGGTGACCGCCTTGCGGCTCACGCCCAACCCCGCCAGCCTGCCGGTGGTGCGAGCCTACGACCAGTCAGTGGTGGTGGGCGACCGTTCCATCGCCCCCGAGCTGGCCGTCGCCCTTGCTCACCACAATGTGGGAGTCGTTACTGGCGGACATCAAGCGGCGCGTTCCTCGGCGGCCACCGTAGTAGGAGAAGTGCTGGAGAAATCAGCGTGCGGCCAACCGTCGATGACGAAGCCCTCGGCAGGCTTGGCTGGCGAGGTGAGCACGGCGTGCGCGATGCACCGGTGGCTCTCGAGCGTGCTGTTCGGCGCTGACCTCGTGGACACCGACAGGATGCCGGGGGCTCGCTTCCGGGCAACGGCGGACAGCCTTCGCGGTCTGAGCGTCTGGTTCCACGATCCGCCCGGGCAGAGCCAGCTCGTGATCCATGAGTTAGCACCTGACGGCACCACTGCGGGTCGGGAGGTAGCTCGGGTGGACTCCTCGGGCACCGACGACAACGGGATGAGCTTCTTCGGCTTCGACCCCGTCACCGACTCCGCCGGCAAGTCTTACGTGTTCGACGTGGAGTGCCCCGACTGCTTCAGCGAGCTGGCACCACAGATTGTCGTCGAACGGGGCGCCGGTCGCCGCGGCAACCTCCTGTTGAAGGGACGGCTCGATCCCACCCGGACGGCCGCGTTCGCGCCTGTATACGACCGACCGGCCCCGGCAGCCCCGTCGAGCACCAAGCTCGACGCCCGCCGGCTGGCACCGGGCCAGTGGCAGGTCAAGACATCCGGAGCTCGACCGGCGCTGGTGGTGGTGGCCGAGGCCTACTTTCCGGGCTGGCAGGCCAGAGTTGACGGTCGTCCCGCTCCCGTGCTCGAAGCCGACGGCGCCTTCCTCGGGGTAGCGATCGGCCCCGGCGTCCACAATGTCACCCTCGACTATCATCCGCCGGCCGCCGTCGGCCTCGGCCGGCTGATCACGGCCGCGACGTTGGCCGTGCTCACTATCCTTGGCCTCCGATCACTAGCCGGGCGACGCCGCCGGGCGCTTCGGGTGACGTCGTCCAGGATCGATACCAGGAACCGATTGCGGTTGTGATCGAGGGCCCTACGAGACGACTATCGTTATGGTCCTTTAGATTGATCTATATGAGAGTGTTTGATGACGGTCTGACCACATCGCTTGTCATGGGGTGGCGACTCGACCGGCACCGGCACGCTGGATAGGTTGAGCGACAAGTGATCGCCGACCCGCCGGGTGATCCCCTTGCAGCGCCGGCGAACGATTCTTTGTCGGAAGTATCATCCCCGGAGACGCGCCGCCAGGCGTGCAGCCTTTCGGGTGCCCTAAGGAGCACGTGGGCCAGCTTTACCTGCTTAGCTGTGGCTGTCGTTGGCTTCGCGGGAGCGTGGGCGCGGGGCGCACTCCTGATAGACGGCCCGGGCATTGCGATCTATGTGCGCCTCGCCCTGCACCATCTCGTGGCCAATGGCCGCGTCTCTTATTGGATCCCCGAGATGTGGACGGGCACGCCGGCGTGGGCCCTCGGGCCGTCGTTCCCCGTGCTCGCTCTGGTCCCCTTGGCTGCCCTGGTGGGTTCGGTCACCGCGGTGAAGGTCGCTATTCTCGCCCTGCAGATAGCAGGCGCCTGGGGTGCATGGGTGCTCGCCCGATCACTCTGGGACGACGGCCCCGCAGCGTTCCTCGCCGGTTTGGTGTATGGCCTGAACCCCATCGTCATCTCCCATGGTGCGCTGGCCGGCTCCGAGACCTCGATGGGGGTGATCGCTGCTGCGCCCTGGCTGGTGTGGAGCCTGCGACGAGGGCTCCGGGGCGAGGGCACTCGCTATCTGGTCGCTGCGGGGCTGGTCTCGGCGTTCGCCGTCCTACAGGAGGCAGAGTTCGCGTACGGGTTGGCCGCTCTCTGCGCCTGTCTGGTGGCCATGGAAGTGGGGCGGATCAGGCAAGCGCTGTCCGACGCCTCCGCACGTCGCCTCGCGGGCCGGGCCGCGCTGGTGGTGGCCGTATGCCTAGGAAGCATCGCTCACTGGTTGCTCCCCTTCCTGAGCCTTCACCAATGGTTCGTCCTGTCACCCCGGCCGTTGGTGGAGGCAGACCTGGTTAGGGGCATAGGAAACACGGTGGGGCGGGAATTGGGAATCTTCCTGCACCGGACCACGCTCGATGGAGTGGTTACGCCCGACCGCGGGGGCCTGGTAGCTAGTGTGTTCTACCTGGGTCGGGTTCCCGCAGCTTTCACGGCGCTCACCGCCGTCCTGGTGGCCCGACGGCGGGAAGAGCGCACGTTGACGGCTGTGCTCCTCGCCTCAGCGGCAGGGCTATGGATGTCCACCGGAGCGGTCTCGTTGGCGGCAGGGGGACCCGTTCTCCGCCGGAACGTCCTGGGCCTCCTCCTAGCGGGGCTCGTGGCGGGGGTGATCGTTGGCGGGTTCTTGCGCCGTCTCGAACTGCGGCGCGCAACGCTCCCTCTGGCAATCGCCGTGGCCTGCTCACTGTTCTTGGCCCCTTATGCGTCACCCTTCATCCTGCTCAGAGGGGTAGTACCGCTTCTGTCGAGTATCCGATTCCCTCGCTTCTACATCCTTGCCGTCCTCGGCGTAGCCCTGGGAACGGCCTGGCCAGTCGCCCACTTCCGCCGGTGGTTCCTAGCCGGTCACCATCGAACGGCGAAGGCGCTAGCGGGCGCCCTGGCTGTGGTGGTCGCGGCGGCAGTGATGGCCGACGTGTGGCCGTACCGCAGCTTCTACCGCCTGAAGCCGCCGCCTTCGGCCGCCGCCTATCGGCAGGCAGAGACGACTCTGGCGCAACGACCAATGGGGGCAAGGATTGCCATCGGTTCTGTGGATCCGCGCATCGTGAGTACCCTCCTGGACAAAGGAGCGGAGCTTTCATCGGGCTGGCCCCATCCCGTGGCAGGCGTCCAGGTGTGGCGGCTTACGGTCGGCGCCTTGCTGGGAGGACCGCCGGGCTACAGCAACCGGGCGTTGGGCCTGTCGGCCACCGCCTACTCGATCAGGGAGATACCCATACGGCAGGGAACCGCCTCCCAAGCGGTAGCTCATGTGAACGTTCTGGCCAACCCGACGAATCTGCCGCTGGTTCGCACCTACGATCAAGCGCTGGGGGTACAGGATCCATCGATCGCCGCTGAGCTGGCAGTGGCCATGGCTCACCGCAACGTGGGCACCGTTGTGGGCGGCCCTGCGGTCTCTCGATCCCTGGGGCGCCTCGCCTTTGCTGCACCGGTTCCGGCGAGAGCGTGCAGTGACCACTCGATGACCCGGCCCCTAGGCGGGTTGGTCAGAGAGGTGGACATCGCCTGTGCCCTGCGCCCTTGGCTGGAGGCCGGAGTCGGCGGCCAAGAGCTGTTCGGCCTCGACAAAACTCCGGGAGCGAGCTTTACCGCCAAGTCGAACGGCCTCCGGGGGGTCAGCGTATGGTTCTTCGACCCGCCGGGCGACGCGGAGCTGGTCCTGCGCGAAGTAGCACCCAACGGCGCTCCGGGACCTGAGGTCGTCCGAACCAAGGTGTCGAATGTCGATGAGAACGGCTTGACCGAATTCCGCTTCGATCCCATCGCCGACTCGGCCGGGAAGCGCTACGTATACGACGTTGAATGCCCTACCTGTTACACGGAGCTTGAGCCTCAGACGGTTGCGAGCGTCGCGCCGAACGGTTCCGGCAATCTCCTGTTGAACGGGAGCCTGGACAGCAAGCACCTCGCCGCCTTTGCCCCTGTCTACGACCGGGCGTCTCCGGCTCAGCCGTCGGCCACAAGGGTGGACACGCGGCGGCCCGCTCCCGACCGCTGGCAGATACGGACCTCGGGCGACCGACCGACGCTCCTGGTTGTGTCCGAGGCCTACTTTCCCGGATGGCGAGCGCGTGTCGACGGGCACAGCGTTCGAGTCCTACAAGCCGACGGGGCCTTCATCGGAGTGCTCCTTGAACCAGGCGAGCACCAGATCGTCCTGGAGTATCCTACCCCTACTGCCGCCATCGTGGGGCGGATGATCACCGCCGTCACGCTGATAGGGCTGATCATCGCTGGCCTGGGATCACGGGCCAGGCGACGACGACACGCACTCGAAGTGGGCCCCCCATCGGTCGAGCCGTCGGGGAAGGATGCCCTCGGCGCGGGATAGGGCTACCCAAGCCCAGCGATCACCCGCAGGGAGCGCCCACGCTCCAAACGATACGAGGCTGTGCTGTCGCTGATCGACGATGGCGAGCCCCGCGGCCCGGACCATTGCCACCAGGGAGGCTGCCGTGAACCGTGATCGTACTGCCACCCCGTCCCAAGCCGGCCAGAGTCTTCGGCCCACGCGGACGATCGGGTTGTCCTCCACGGTCTCAGCCATCACGATATGGCCGCCGGGACGCAGAACCCGCCGCACCTCGGCCAGCGCCGCCTCGGGGTGCTCCAGATGGTGCAGGACATGTATGCACCAGACGAGGCGTACGCTTCCATCGGCAACCGGAAGGTGGCTGGCGTCGGCCACAGTCACGGGGGCCTGACGCCCTGCTTCCGCTGTGCGCGCCGGGTCATCCTCGATCCCGATCGGCCGTAGGCCGGCTGACGCCATGCGCCGCAGCCAGTAGCCGCGGCCGCAGCCCAGGTCGAGCACAGGTCCGCCGGCACCCAGCGCCCAGAGGCGTGTCTCCAGCCACCGGTTCAGCGGCTCGTCCCTGTCGGCAGAGTAGCGCTTGCCCGGTCCCGGCGGGAGGGAGGCGGGCAACCTCACTTGCGCCTCCACCCACCGCGGCCCAGAGAGAAGGCAAGACCCGCAGCGCCTCCCGCGCCAACCACTCCGCCCACCCAGAGTGGCGGTCCCGGCGGCCCCGGCACGCCGGACGACGACATCGACGTCGCCTGCAGGGCGACGGTCGCTCTTCCTCTATGGTTAAGCCCTAACCTCGACGAGGGCAATCCCAGTGCCACTGCCGTTAGCGCTACAGCGCCGGTAATCCGGAGACCGTGAAGACTTCGCAGGTGGGTCATGCTCAAGCCTAGGCTGCCCCAACGTCTTTGCCCCAACGCCCCGCAGGAGTCGCATGATCGACCAGACCCGAATTGACCGGTACGAGCCCTTGCTCAACGCCGTTGCTCTACCGGTTCGGCCCTGCGTGGGCATCCTAATACCCACGCATAATGACGGTTCCAACGTCGGTCCCCTCCTGGAGCGGGTGCTGGAGGAGCCCGCGGTCAGCGAGGTGGTCGTCGTGGCCAGCGGTTGCGACGACGAAACGGTGCCGATCGTCTCGGAGGTGGCAACTCGTACTGGCGACCGCGTTCGCCTCTACGTGGAGGCCGAACGCTCGGGGAAGGCGTCGGCCGTCAACTTCGGACTACGTCACTTGACGACGCCATACGCCGTCGTGATCTCAGGCGACGTGCTTCCCGATGCTGGTGCCATTGCCAAGCTGCTCGACGCCCTTGCGGTCCCGGGAGTCGGGCTAGCGGGCGGCAGACCGGTCCCGGTCAACGATCCAGGCTTCCCCATTGGACATGCCGTCCATCTTCTTTGGCGCCTGCATCACCGGCTGGCCCAACGCCAGCCAAAATTGGGAGAGATGATCGCCATCAGAAGTGAGGCCGTCGTGGCGTTGCCCCAAACGTCCGTCGACGAGGCGTGCTTCCAGGCCATCCTCGAGACATCCGGTTGGCGCTCGGCCTACGTGGCAGATGCGGTCGTGCGCAATCGAGGTCCGGAGACGCTCGCCGACTTCGTACGCCAGCGCCGCCAGATCCACACCGGTCATCTTTGGCTCCGCCAGAAGCAGCACTATGCGGTTCCCAGCCTCCACTTGGGCTTGCTTGCCCATGAGCTGTGG
>QHBU01000259.1 GCA_003244045.1 Candidatus Aeolococcus gillhamiae | reverse complement strand
CCGGCGGGGAGCCCGAGCCTGGGCCCCTCTGGGGCGGGTGCTCGAGGAGGCTCGTTCCGCCGAGTTGGTGCTCGACGACGAGGAGACCGGCCAGCTGCTCGGCCCCGCCGCCGAAGACCTGGCCGGCGCGGGCATCGAGGTGCTGTGGCCGTCGGAGCTGGCCGGCGACGGCCTGGCTCTGCGCGCCGTCCTGACTCCCACACCGAGCCCGGCCGCCGTCACCGAAGGCGGCTTCAGCCTCGACGCCCTCCTCGACTTCCACTGGGAGATGAGGCTCGGGGGCGAGACGCTGACGGCTGAGGAGGTGGCGGCGCTGGGCGTGGGAACTGGCCGCCCCGCCCGCCGCCGACCCCTCCCGCCTCGTGTACGGTTGACAACCGGCTGTTGAACCATCAAAATGGATTTGCTGGTTGCGCTGAGCGATCGGAAGTGTCGTGAGGTCCAGGAAGCCCGCCGGACGACGGGGCCCTGGGCCTCTGCGCATCAGGCTTGTTTCAAGGCCCGAGCGGCGTGAGTATCGTCACCTTCTCGTGGATGGGCTGGAACCACCTGTGGTTCGAGCCGTCCAGGTGCGCAGACGTCGCTCCTGCGACGACGTCCGCGACCCAGAGCAGCGGTTCGTCGACAGCGCGGGCGAAGCGGTGGGTGCCTAGCTGATGGCCGGCGCGTCGGCATTCGATGATCGTCTGCCGGTCCTGTTGGTCGTTGTGAACCCCCCGGCTCTCGATGACCGTTGTGCTGACCTCCTGGCCTACGAGCCAGGCGACGATCGTCTCAAGGCACTCGGCGCGGGCGTGCGACTGCAGCCGGCGGGGCACCGGTCAGATAGCCGCCGTGGTTGCCACCCAAGGAAGTGGGGTCATGCCGTCGATGATCCGATCCCGTCGGGCCGCGCTCTCGTCCCGCAGTGGATCCGCCGCTGACCGGCGAGCCTCAGACGTTGCATCGTACGGCGGCACTCCGCATCGTGTTCAGGCACGACCACCGCGGCCAAGAGCAAGAGTCCTGCGCCCCGCGGCCGAACGCTCTCGTCGACGAAGGCGGTTGCCATCGGACGACCCTAGCAGGTAAACTGTTTAACGCTGCGCTTGTAACTAACGTCATTCCTCGGCGGCCCATTGCGGTGTTGCCAGCGCAGCGTCACTAAGACACCAAGAACCACTTATCCCACGGCCTCGGCCGTGGGCCCCATTTTCAGTCGGGTGGGTGAGTGTCTCACCCGCCCGCCATGATGTGACGCACTCCCCAACTCGAGGAATCGCCGTGCCTCCCACTTTCGACGACTTCGTCAGCCGGGCTACCGGCGGTCAACATCCCTATGCCTACCAGCGGTGTCTCGCCGTCGACGGGCTGCCTGAGTTGCTGCGAGTGCCGACGGGGGCGGGCAAGACCCTGGCCGCCACACTGCCATGGCTGTACCGGCGCCGGGCCCATCCTGACCCGGCGGTACGCGACGAGACGCCCCACTGGCTGGTGCTGGTGCTACCCATGCGCGTGCTCGTGGAACAGACAGCCGACTCAGTAGGGGAGTGGCTCCACGCGCTCGGCCTGTCCGAGGGCGACGTGGGCCGGTACGTCGTGATGGGCGGCGAGCCTCGAACCAGCGGCTGGCGGCTAAGGCCGGAGCAGGATGCGATCTTCGTGGGCACCCTCGACATGTTGTTGTCCCGAGCGTTGAACCGAGGCTATGGCGAGGGGCGAGGCCGGTGGCCGCTCGACTTCGGCCTGTTCAACGCCGGCGTGCAATGGGTGTTCGACGAGGTACAGCTCATGGGTCCTGCGCTGCCGACGTCCCGCCAGCTCGAAGGCCTCCGCGAGAAGCTGGGCACCGCCGCACCTTGCCGCTCGATGTGGATGTCGGCCACCGTCGACAAGGCGGCTCTAAGAACGGTCGATCGGCCGACGATCGGTTCTGTCGTCGAGCTGGCAGCCGACGACGCCCAAGGTGCGCTCCGCTCGCGGCTGGAGGCCACCAAGACTGTCCGACGCCTGCATCTCGACGACGCTCACCACGCCAGGTCGTTGGCATCGCTTCTTGTCGACCGTCATCGCCAGGGTACGCGCACGATCGCCGTGCTGAACACAGTCGATCGCGCTCGAGATCTATACCAGGAGCTGCGCAAGCTGGATAGGGCTGAAGAGGTGGTACTGCTGCACTCCCGCTTCCGTCCTCCCGAGCGGCGGGCACAGGTGGAGGCCGCGTTGGCCGACGTCGACACCGCCGGTCCTGGGCTCATCGTCGTATCTACCCAGGTCCTCGAAGCGGGCGTCGATCTCACATCCACCACCTTGTTCACCGAGGCCGCGGTGTGGCCCTCGGTGGTGCAACGGGCTGGTCGCTGCAATCGGGGCGGGGAAGCCACCGATGCGCTCCTGTTGTGGGCGCCACCGCCCAAAGCGCCTCCATATGACGAGGGTGATGTCGCTGCCGCCGTGACCCAGTTGGAGGAACTTGAAGGACAGGCCCTCACACCGCCGGCGATGAGCGCACTCGCCGTGGAGGCAAGGAAGGTTGTCCATCCGGTGTTGCGTCGACGCGATCTCCTGGGCCTCTTCGACACCACGCCCGACCTCGGTGGCAACGACCTCGACGTAGGCCGCTTCCTTCGTGAGGCAAACGACCTCGATGTCGCCCTGGCATGGCGTCCGGTGGGCAAGGAAGGCCCTGGTCCCGACGACGACGCCCCCGGCCGCGACGAGCGTTGCCCCGTACCGGTTGGCCAGGCCCGCACCGCGTTGAGGAGGCTCGCCGCCTGGCGCTTCGACCACCTCTCGGGAGGCTGGCAGAGGGCCGCCGACCGAGACGTGCGGCCCGGTCATGTCCTCGTGCTGCGTTCCGACGAAGGTGGTTACCGCGCCGATGTGGGCTGGGACCCAACATCGGGTCTTCCCGTGCCGCCGCCTGCGACCGTTGATGCCGCGCCCGGCGATGAGGCCGAGTACGTGGGTGGGGACCCGAGGAGCTATCTCACCCGTCACTGGGTCGGCCTTTTCGACCACTTGCAGCATGCCCACGACGAGGTGCGGCAGCTCACTGGTGTGCTCCGGCTGCCTGGGTTGTCATACGAGCTGCTCGAGGCGGCAGCCACCGCAGCCGTGCTACATGACATCGGCAAGGCGCACCCCGTTTTCCAATGCACCCTGCAGCGCTCGGCCGACGACCCAGCTCAGCAGCAACAGGCAGCGACATGCGGACCGCCGTGGGCCAAGTCGGCGGGGCACCGCTATCCGCATCGACGTCCGCACTTCCGCCATGAGCTGGCGGGAGCCCTGGCGCTGCTGGGCGAGGCATCGGTGGCACTCGACGGGGTGGCCGAAGCCGACCTGGTCACCTACCTGGTGGGCGCCCATCACGGAAAGGTACGGGTGGGGTTCCGCACGTTGCCCGAGGACGACAAGACCAAGTGCCCGGGCGGGGGGCCGGTGGCGCTGGGCGTCTGCCACGGTGAGCCTCTGCCCGCGGTGGACACGCCCCGTGGCCGGTTGCCCGAGTCACGGCTCGACCTGTCGGTGATGGAGCTCGGTGACAGCGCCGACGGGCAGCGCTCCTGGACGGCTCGGGCGCTGGAGCTGCGAGACCGTCTGGGCCCGTTTCGTTTGGCGTTCCTGGAGGCGTTGGTGATCTGCGCCGACTGGCGGGCGAGCGCAGGCGAGGACCAAGGCCCAGCATGAACACCATCGATCTCCAAGGCTGTCACCCCGAACCCCTCGGCTCCTACCTGAAGGCTCTGGGTGTCCTGCGCCTGGTGACCCAGGACCGGCGGGGCGACCCCGGCGCTCGAGGGCAGTGGACCGACGCCGATACCTTCGGATTGGTCACTGCGATGGAGCGCGAGCGATTAGTCGCCTTCTTTCTCGACGACTACGAGCCAACGCCGTTGGTGGCTCCCTGGAACGGCGGGAGCGGCTTCGACGGCCGCGACGCTGGTATTGCCGACATCGAAGCGTCTACCCAGCCGCGGCTGGCTCCCTACAGGGAAGCGATTGCAGCCGCTCGCAGAGTGTTCAAGGCATATCCCGGGCAGGGCAAGGCCGCAAAGCGGGAGCTGCTCGAAGCGTGCCGTGCCGAGCTGCCCGATGCCGCAGTGGACTGGATCGACGCAGCCGCCGTCCTCACCGACGACGACCCCGTCTACCCAGCACTATTGGGTACGGGCGGCAACATCGGCCGTCTCGAGCTGTCGAACAACTTCATGCAGCGCCTGGGTGACGTGCTTTGCCTGGGGAACGGCCAGCGGGCCCCCGGGCGTGACGAATCTCGCCAGTGGTTGGAGGCGTGTCTGTTCGCCGACCGTCCGGTGCGCCACCTACGGGTCTCGGCCGGCCAGTTCGACCCGGGCGCCGCTGGCGGCATCCTGTCGTCCCCGCTGGAGAGCCTCGACAAGGAAGGCTTCGTGAACCCGTGGGACTTCGTGCTCGGCCTCGAGGGTGCTCTTGTCTTCGCCAGCGCCGCCTCACGCCGGCTCGAAGCGGCCAGAGCCAAGCCCTCCCTGCCCTTCATGGTTGGCGCTTCGCCGGTTGGTTATGCCAGCAGTGCGCCCGACGAAAGGTCAAAGGGGGAGTTGTGGGCACCCCTGTGGCGAAAGCCCGCCGGCTTCGGGGAGGTGGCGCGTCTCATCGGTGAGGGGCGGGCCGAGTGGCGAGGGCGCCAGGCAGCTCGGGGCATTGATATGGCGCGCGCTGCCACCACACTCGGCGTCGACCGCGGTGTGCACTCGTTCGTGCGCCATCTGTTCGTCGAGCGACATGGCCAGAACATGCTCGCCGTACCCGTGGGCCGCGTGGAGGTGCGCGAGCGCCCTGGGGTGGGCCTGCTGGCGCCGGTCGACGATTGGTTGAGCCGAGCCCGGCAGGGTTCCAATCCTCCGTCCGGCGTGGCAAGGGCTCTGCGGGCCGTCGAAGCGGGCATGTACGACGTGAGCGCGACAGGGCCCTCCCCTGGTCGCATGCAGTCTGTGCTCACGGCTCTGGCTGCCGCCGAGCTCGCGGTGGGAAGGTCGACCGGACACCGGGTACGCTCGGGCACCCGACCCGTTCGTCTTCCCGCCGAGCAGTGGTTGGCTGCCAGCAACGACGATACTCCCGAGTTGCGCCTGGCCGCTGCCCTGGCTTCGGGCCGCGACGACGGTGGTGCCTGTCTACGCTGGCTGCTACGCCCGATCCACAAGGGGGAGCGGGGCGGGCTCGACTGGACGGACCGGCCTGCACTTGTTCCCGGGTTCGGCACCGCAGGGGTCGTCGGCGTCCTCGCTTCCGCTCACGTCCGGCGCATGATGGGTAGAACCGCTTCGGCCCGATCCGGGCCTCGAGCTGAATCCGAAGGCGACGAGAGCACTGTCGGCGTACAGACTGCGTTCCAGTGGGGACTTCCCTGCCGCCTGAGCGATATAGCCCAGTTAGTCGAGGGCCAGATCGACGACGACCGCCTCGGCCATCTCCTCGGCGGGCTTCTGCTGCTCGATTTCCACAATCCCAAAGAGTCTGACGCGCCCTGGTCTTTCGACGAGCCCGACGATCTGGTCGCTGATCCGGCCTGGGCCGTGTTGTCCCCGTTCTTCCACGGTTTCGTTGCTCGCGAGAGCCGCCTCGTCCCCGAGATTCCATGGCCGGCGCAGCTCGTGGCCGGTCGCGTGACCGACGTAGTGGAGCGGGCGTTGCTGAGGCTGCGCATGGCCGGGCGTGACCCCGCCATGCGCGCCATACCCCCTGCCTTCCCAGAGTCCGGCTCCCGCCTGGCCGCCGCGCTGCTCGTTCCTGGGCCCGCCGGGCCCTTGTTCAGGCTCCTCGAGCGATCCGCACCACCGGCCCCAGACCGATAGGAGAC
>QHBU01000258.1 GCA_003244045.1 Candidatus Aeolococcus gillhamiae | reverse complement strand
TACGGCACCATCTACACCACCAAGCTGCTGCGCCGCGGGCAGGACATCGACCGCGCCGCGCCCTGGCGGGCATTCGTCGACCTGAAAGCCGCCGACGTCATGCGCCCCTTCCGCGAGCCGCTCGCCGTCGCCGCCAGCCCGGACAGCGACGGCCTCACCCCCTTACCTTCTTGGGTGTGCCCGGGCAAGTACGGTCTGGGCTCGGGAAGTCCGGCGGTGCCGGTATGGCTCATTGCCCCCTGCAGCACGTATGGCCTGGGGGGTGTTGCCCCCGGCGCGGTCGGTGCGTGAACCTCTGATGGGGACATGCGGCTTGATCGCTGATTCGTAAGGTGGATGACGGCGAGCGCACCATGGACGGCCTTCCCGCGCAGGTGACCTGGCAGTGCAGTGAGGAAAGGGGCGCAGATGGCGGTACCGGGGCAGGTGGATGTGCGGGTGGGTCTGGACGTCGGCAAGCAGGAGCATTTTGCTGATGTCCTTGATGACCAGGGTGAGCGCCTGTTGTCGCGGGCCGTCGGCAACGACCAGGCTGACCTGGAGGCGTTGCTGGATCGTGCCGGGCAGCACGGCACGCCGGGGCTGGTGATCGATCAGCCCGGCTCGATCGCCCAGCTCGCTCTTGCGGTGGCGGCCCGCCGTGGCACGCCGGTGGCGTACGTGCCGGGCCTGGTGATGCGCCGGGCTGCGGACCTGTACCCCGGCGAGGCCAAGACTGACCGGCGGGACGCTTACGTGATCGCCGGTACCGGCCGGACCCGGCGCAAGCAGGTCCACTGGCTGGACGCGGGCTCCGATGAGCTGCTGGCCGGCCTGCGGGTGCTCAACGGGTACGACATCGACCTGGCGGCTGACCAGACCCGGCTGGCCAGCCGCCTGCGCGATGCCCTGACCAGCATCGCCCCGGCCCTGGAACGGGCGGTCGGCGACCGCCTGCACCAGGCCGGCGTCCGCGACCTGCTCGCGAAGTACCCGACGCTGACCGCGCTGCGCACCGCCGGGCGGGCACGTACCGAGCGGACTATTAAGAACCGCTCCCCGCGGATCGCTGGCAAGGTCACCACTGCCGTGACCGCCGCCCTCGCCGCCCAGGACGTGACCGTCCCGGCGGAGGCGGCGACCGGCCGGGTCATCGCCGACCTGGCAGCGGAGCTGGACCGGGTCTGCGCCCGCCGTGACGCCCTGGCCGCCGAAATTGAGGAGGCATTCCTGGCCCACCCTTCCGGTGAGCTGCTGGCGAGCATGCCAGGGATGGGGCCGCGGACCGGCGCCCGGATCCTCGCCGAGATCGGCGACGGCTCCGCCTTCCNNGCCTACGCCGGCCTGGCCCCGGCCACCCGCCAGTCCGGCAGCTCCCTGAACGCCGAAACCCGCAGCCGCCGCGGTAACCACCGGCTCAAGAACGCCATGTTCCTCGCCGCCTTCGCGTCCCTCCGCGACCCGGCATCCAGGGCCTTCTACGACCGGAAAAGAGCCGAGGGCAAGCGGCACAACGCCGCGCTCATCTGCCTGGCCAGACGCCGCTGCGATGTCGTCCTCGCCATGCTCCGCACCGGTCAGCCCTACCAGCCTGCCCGCCCCGGACCCAGCCTGGCCGAGGCGGCCTGATGCGCCCGCGGGAACTGGCGCACGAGACGGCGGGACTTCCCGAGTTCGTCCTCGACGGGACATCCTTCGACGACCTTGCCGGCTTCTTCGCCGCCACCACCCGCACACTCAGGATCACCAGCTGGGGAAGAAACCTCGACGCATTCAACGACATCCTGCGCGGCGGATTCGGCACGCCAGACGGCGGGTTCATCTTGCGCTGGGACCGCTCCCGCGTGTCCGCCGAGCGACTTGGCTGGCCAAAGACAGTCCGGTACATCGAAAAGAAGCTGACCACCTGCCACCCAGCCAACATCCCCAGCGTCCAGGCAGACCTGCAGGCCGCCCGGCGCGAACAGGGCCAGACCCTCTTCGCGATCATCATCGACATCATCCGCGCTCACGGCCCGGGGGGCGCCGAGTCCGAAGACAACGTCCACCTCATCCTCGACTGAGTACCAGCACCCCACCCACGACAGCGCCGAGCACTTGACAAAGAACATGGGGACACCCCCCC
>QHBU01000257.1 GCA_003244045.1 Candidatus Aeolococcus gillhamiae | reverse complement strand
TCGTCGGCGACGAAGCGGCCCTCGCCATGCGAGACCGGGACGCGTAGCACGGTGCCCGGCGTGAGCCCGGTGGTGTACACGGTCGAACCGGTCTCGACGCGCAGGTTGGCCATCTCGCAGCGGAACTCGAGGCTGGAGTTGCGGGTGAGCGCACCGGGCAGCATGTGCGCCTCGCAGAGGATCTGGAAGCCGTTACAGATGCCCCACACCAGACCGCCGGCGTCGGCGAACTCGGCGACCGACTCCATTAAAGGAGCGAAGCGGGCGACCGCGCCGGTGCGCAGGTAGTCGCCGTACGAGAAGCCACCGGGGAGGATGACGCAGTCAGCGCCGCGCAGTCCTTTGTCCTTGTGCCAGAGCATCACCGCCTCGTGGCCGGCGAGCTCGACGGCGTGGGCGCAATCGCGGTCGGACCAGGTGCCGGGGAAGACCGCGATGCCGAACCTCACGTGCCCCGATGATACCGGCGCGCGGCGACTGGCCGCGGCCGGGTGCCCGACGCGCGGGCCTCAGGTGCTCGGGGCGCGCACCTCGCGCAGCGCCTCTTCGAGCTCCTCGGCGGTGATGTCGACGTCGTCGCCTCCACGCGCGCTCAGCTGGCGGGCTGCCTCACGCACGACCGCCGGACTGTCGTCAGCCCGCGCTGCCAGCGCCGTGAACACACGCATCCGTCGCGCCGTGCTGGCCAGGAACAGCGCTCGTTCGTGCGCCCGCAGGACAGCGACCCCGACACGCACGACCGGGTTGGGTACCGCCGCCCGCCGCCACACGGCGTGCACGCGGAACTCGACGACGCCCGTGTCGCGCCACTTCCACACCTCCCAGTCCATCTGGCCCTCCTCCACGTGGCCTTGGAGCGTGCGGTAGCTCCACCCCCACAGGCGCACGTCGCGACCGTCGTGCGACTGGGTGGCGTCGCGCACCTCGCTGACGCGGACGCCGGCGTACACGTGGAGGAGGCCGAGCGCCCGCAGCTTGAGCAGCAGGGTCCTGCCCATCAGCGGGACGTCGGGGTCGTAGTAGGCGCGGACGATCGACGGGTCGGCGAAGGCGTAGCCGCGCAGCAGCGCCCGAGCCAGCTCCCAGGTGCCGCCGGGGACCGGGTCGCCGGGGGGCTCAGAGCCGAGGTCCTGGCAGAGGTCGTCAATCTTCCACCCGGTGGCGGCGCTGGCGTGCTGGAGGTCGCCCGGGTCGAAGTTGATCGGTGCACGGGCGAGCGCAGCCAGCCGCCGGCGGACCCGCGGCGGCCCGAGCAGGCGGTCACGACGCGACATTGAAGTCCGCGATGCGATGCGTCTCGATGTCGACGCCGCCGGTCATCCGGCCGCCGGCGATGCGGGTGACGTTCTCGAGGAACGACAGCCACATGTGCAGCTGCACCTCCTTGGCCATCCGCAGGTGCTGGTACAACAGGTTCGACCAGAAGTCGCTGCTCCGCGCCCAGGACTCGATCTCGAACACGACGCCGTCGTCGTCGCGGGCGCGGAACTCGATCTGACCCGCCTCGAGGTGGCCATGCAGCGTCGCGAGCCGGAACGACGATGGGCCGACGGCGATGACGCGCACCGGGCCGTCCCACGGTCCCGGCATGCGGACCACGTACTCGTCGCCGACCGCCATCTTGGCTCTGTCGCCACGCGTCTTCTGGAAGCTCGCGAGCTTCGTCGGCGCGGCGCTGTTGAGGTCGCACTGCACCGCAGCCATCAACTCCGCCGCGTTCATTCGACCGCGGCGGACGCTGGTGCGGTAGCGGCGATGGAACAGGGGACCGTGGCCCTGCTCGGCGGGCTGGACGTCGGCGGCGTCGACACCGTGGGGATAGGTCGGCGGCAGGTCGCGGCCGTCAGTGCGCTTGGCGATGAGCTCGCGGCGGTGCAACGGCGTCGTGCGCCACATGTAATCCCAGGAGGTGAGCGCGACGCCCGTCGGCCAGCCGAGCGCCGTGAGCCAGCGGCGGCGGCGGTCGAGACGGTGGGGCACGCCCCGAGGCTAGTGGAAGGCCGCCCTACAATGCGGGTGTGATCAGCCGCCAGCTGCACCGTGCTGGCCTGCGCGCGGGCCACATGCAGGCGTTCTCGCTCGCCTCGATCGGGCTGTGCATCGGCCTCTGGATCCGCGCCAAGACGGTCGACCAGGACGAACGGGGCAACGCCGAGAGGCGCGCGCTGTTCGTCGGCCTCTGGCCCCCGACCATCTGGCTGATCGGCGACAGCCTCGAGCGCCACGAGTAGCCGGAGAGGCTCCGCTCAGGCGCCGGTGGCGGCGGGCTCCAGCTGCATCTCGAGGCCGATTCGGTAGTCCTCGATCACCGGGTTGCGCAGCAGCTGCTCGCACATCTGCGTGGCCTTGACTCGGGCGGCGTCCTCATCGTCCGCCTCCAGCTTGAGCTGGATGTACTTGCCGACGCGGACGTCGCTGACGCCGTCGAAGCCCAGCTGCTCGAGACCGCTGCGCACCACCAGGCCCTGGGGGTCGTTGACCACCGGCTTGAGGGTGACGGCGATGGCGAGGTCGAAGATCACGCCCCTCGAGTTTAACCGGGGGCGGGAGTCGGCGGTTTCATACCGATGGGGGATTCCCTGAGGCTGGACAGCGACCCACACTGCTCGAGCAATGGGGAACCCATCCCTCGCCCGTGTTCGCGGCCCGAGGCGGGCGAGAGGCGGCACGGCTCAGGTGGCCGTGGCGGTCGCCAGGCTCCTGATCGCGGCGCTGCTCGGGAGTGCCGTCGTCGCGTGCGGGGGTTCGGGCGCGCAACCGCAGACCACCTCCTCGGCGACGGTGAGGGCGGCGCCGAGCGCCCCGCCTCTCGACGACTGCATCCAGCCGAGCGACCACGCGCGTGAGGTGGTGTTCTCGGCCGGCCGGGAGCAGTTGATCGGGGCAGAGTTCGGCAGCGGGTCCCTGGGTGTGGTGATGTCCCACGAGTACTTCGCCAACCTCTGCGGCTGGGTCGGCTATGCGGAACGGCTCCGTGACCTCGGTATGCGAGCCCTCGCATTCGACTTCGGGTCCGACCTCGTGGCAGACGTGGTGGCCGCGGCCGGTCAGCTTCGGCGCGACGGAGCGACCAGGATTGTCCTCATGGGCGCCTCGATGGGTGGCGCGGCCTCCCTCATCGCAGCGCTGACCGTGTCACCCCCTGTGGCCGGCGTCGCCAGCCTGTCAGGACCATCGTACTACCAGTGACTGAACGCGTCGGCAGCAGCGGCGCAGCTGAGGGTCCCCGTACTGTTCATGGATGCCGCCCAGAGCAGGTCATTTCCCGAGGATGCCAAGGCGATGTATGCCGCGTGCCCATCGCCCCACAAGCGGCTGCTCCTGCTGTCTGGAACCGATCATGGAACCCAGCTGCTGCACTATGCGGTGGCCGCGCAGGCTCAGGCTGCCCTCGACACCTTTCTTGCGAGCGCGGCCGCGTAGCTGATCACTCTCGCTGCGGCAGCTGCTGCAGCACCCAGCGATTGCCATCGGGGTCGTTGAAGGTGACGAACAGCCCCCAGGGCTGCGTGTCGACGTCGCTTGTCTCGACGCCGCGCGAACGCAGCTCCTCCATGGCCGCCGCAGCATCGGCGATGACGACCTGGATGCTGTTCTGCGTGCCCGGCTCCATCTGGGTGATGCCCTCGCCGACGGCGATCGAACACGCGGATCCCGGGGGCGTGAGCTGGACGAAGCGCAACCCCTCCGAGACCCGCACGTCGTAGTCGATGGTGAACCCGCACTTCTGCGCGTAGAAGTCCCTGGCGACGTCGACATCCGTCACCGGCACGAAGATGAGCTCGATTTTCCAGTCCATGGCGCGTCAGCTGAGCTCCAGGTCGCAGATGCGCCGGGCTGCCTCGAGGTAGCGCTTGCGCGTGCCCTCGACGACGTCGGGCGGCAACTCCGGTCCGGGCGGCGTCTTGTCCCATGACAGCGTCTCGAGGAAGTCGCGCACGAACTGCTTGTCCATGGAGGTGACCGCCTGGCCCTCGTGCCACGCCGAGATCTCCCAGAACCGCGAGGAATCCGGGGTAAAGATCTCGTCGATGAGAGTCAGCTTGCCGTCGATGTGGCCGAACTCGAACTTGGTGTCGGCGAGGATGACGCCGCGCTGCTCGCAGTGCGCGGACGCGTAGGCGAAGAGCTCGAGCGAGACGCGCTCCAGCTGCTCGGCGAGATCCTTGCCGACGACGTCGGAGAGGTTGGCGCGGCTGATGTTCTCGTCGTGCCCGGTGTCGTTCTTGGCGGCAGGGGTGAAGCGGGGATGGTCGAGCCTGCCCGACTCGAGAAGGCCGGCGGGGAGCGGCTCACTGGCGAGCGTGCCCTCGTTGCGGTACTCCTTCCAGCCGCTGCCGGAGATGTAGCCGCGCACGACGCACTCGATGTCGATGCGCTCGGCGCGGCGTACGCGCATCGAGCGTTGCAGCCAGTCGTCGCGGTTGGCGGCGGGAACTGCGTTTTGGTCGTCCGGGAGAAGGTGGTTGGGAACGATGTGCTGTGTCTTGTCGAACCACCAGCGCGACATCTGGGTGAGCACGCGGCCCTTGTCGGGGATCGGCGTCGGCAGCACCACGTCGAAGGCGCTGAGCCGGTCGGTGGCGACCATGAGGAGCGTGCTGTCGTCGAGCTCGAACGTGTCGCGCACCTTGCCGCGACGGAAGACCGTGAGGCCCTCTGCTTGTGCTGTGGTCATCACCGGCATCAGAGACGTCCTCCTCCCAACCCCGCCTCGACGGCGAGTTCCTGTGCGACGGGCTCCGAATCCGACGCCCCGCCGCCCTCTGTCGACAATCCGAGCCGCTTGTACGTGTCGTCGATGTGGTGCAGGAAGCCCTGCACGTCGAGCGCGCGCTGCAGCCGCTCGTCGCCGAGCGCGCTGCGGATCTCGTCGTCGCGGTCGACCAGCTCGCGGAAGCCGGCCTCGCCGTCGCGGGCGCGACGGGCCAGCTCCTGCACCGCGCGGTATGCCTTCTCGCGAGGCCACGCCGCATGGGTGATGAGCGCACCGAGGACGCCCTGTGAGAAGACCACGCCCCCAAAGGCGTCGATGTGCGTGCGCATGTTCTCCGGCTTGATGCGCAGGCCGGTCACAACGCGCGTCGCCAGGCGTAGCGAGTACGCGGTTGCCGCGCACGCATCGGGCAGGATCACGCGTTCCGCGGACGAGTGCGAGATGTCGCGCTCGTGCCAGAGTGCGACATTGTCGAGGGAGGTCATGGCGTAGCCGCGCAGCACGCGAGCGAGGCCGCAGATGCGTTCGCACAAGATGGGGTTGCGCTTGTGCGGCATCGCCGACGACCCCTTCTGGCGCGTGCTGAACGGCTCCTCGGCCTCGTCCACCTCGGTGATCTGCAGCAGCCGGATGGTGGTGGCCAGGCGCTCGAGGACCGCGGCAAGGATGGCCATCGTCGAGACGAACGACGCGTGGCGGTCGCGCGCGAGCACCTGCGTCGCAGCGGGCGCGACGGCGAGGTCGAGCCCCTTGCAAACGTGCTCCTCGACGAGCGGTGACACCGACGTGTGCGTCCCGACTGCGCCGCTGATCTGGCCAACGGCGATCTCGGCGGTGGCGGTGCGGAACCGCTCGCGCGAGCGGCGCACCTCGTCGTAGTGGTTGGCGAGCTTGACACCGAGCGTGAGCGGCTCGGCGTGGACGCCGTGGGTGCGGCCCATCATCAGGGTCAGCCGGTGCTTCTCAGCCTGTCTGGCGAGCGCCTGCTCGAGGGCCGCGGCGTCCTTGTCGATGATTGCGGCAGCGTCGCGCAGTTGCGTGGCCAGGGCGGTGTCGACGATGTCCGACGACGTCAACCCGAGGTGGATGAACCGCCCCTCCTGGCCGAGGGTCTCCTGGACGGCGGCGACGAACGCGGCGACGTCGTGGCCCTGCTCGGCCTCGAGCTGGTTGATCCGCTCGACGTCGATCTTGGCCCGGCGTAGGGCGGGGAGCACGTCCTGCGGCACCATGCCGATCTCCGCCCAGCCCTCGGACGCCAGGAGCTCGATGTCCAGCCAGCGCCGGAGCCGTGATTCGTCGCTGAAGATCTCGGCGATCTCAGGGGGCGTGTAGCGGGGAATCACAGCTGCCTCGATTCTACGGACGGCGCCTCATGGCACGTCCTGCGCGACGGCTGTGCAGACCAGGGCCTGGCTCGGGAAGGTGGGGGTGGCAATGCTGGTCCGGCCGCCCCGGCCGTGAAGGGAACCCGGCCCGCGCCTGGCGGCTACCTGACCGACGCCTCCAGCGCGGTTCGAGCGTCGGTGAGCGGGAGGTCGACGACCGCGTTCGGTGAGGCGGTGGGGTCGAAGCGCAGGTCGGTCGTATCCATCGCCAGCGCTGTCGCGGCCTTGCGCGAGAGCGGCGACATGACGCGCAGCATGGCGCGGGGGATGTGGCGCACTGTGCGCGTGTCGCCGCGAAGGCTCTGCAGCTCGGCGACGAGCTGCGTGAACGTCAGGTTGTTGGGTCCGCCGACGTCGAGCGTCTGACCGCGCAGGCCGGTGTCGACGGCGGCGCGCGCCACGACGGCGGCGACGTCGTGCACCGACACGAAGTTGATGGGGTTGTCGCCGCGACCGAAGACCATGGGCTTGGCGAGGATGTCAGCCCACAGCTCGACGAACGCCGTGGCACGAACGATGGTCCATGGCGCGGTGCTGGCGCGGAGGTGCTGCTCGGCGGCGTACTTGGCGCGGAACAACTCCATGGGGCTGTCAGCGGCGGCGCCGACGATCGAGACCAACACGACGTCGGCGCCGGCCGCGGCTGCGGCGTCGATGAGGCGGGCGTTGCCGTCGCGGTCGACGGACGCCGGGGTCACGCCGCCGGGACCGTCGAAGCCGTGCACGGCGGAGACGACGGTGGTGACGCCGTGCAGCGCCCCGGGCAGTGTGGATGGATCGCGGACATCGCCGACAACGACCTCGGCAACGTCGCTGAGGTGCTGCGCACGGGCGGGATCGCGGGTGAGGACGCGGACGTCGTGTCCGTCCCGAGCCAGGCGGCGCACCACGAGCGTGCCGAGCCTGCCGGAGCCGCCGGCAACGAGGATCATCCCCGCACCACCTGGGCGCGCACCGCCTCGTCGACGGTGGCGGCGCCGTCGTCGACGGGCTCGAGGAAAAAGCGCGCCGCCTGGGCGACGCCATCGCCGACGGTGAAGATGACGATGCCGCGCATGCGGTGGGGAGTGCCATCGCGCCGCGTGCCGGTCATCTCCCACTCCGTCCAGGCGGTGTCGCCGTCGACTGCCGAGCGCGTGATCTCGGCATGGAGGTCCGGCACGAAGCCGAAGATCTGCTCCCAGTTGCGGCGCAGCTGGTCACGGCCGGTGAAGTTGCGCGCTGGGTGCACCGGCGTCTCGTTCCTGTAGTCGGCTGCGAAGCAGCCGACCAACGCCTCGAGGTCGTGCGCGTTGGTCGCGGCAAGCAGCCGGTCCACCATGTCCTGGGTCTGTGCAGCCATCGGTTCGCCTCTGAGTATTTCGTTCCAGTTTGCTAGAATCAATATCGTGACTATGAGCACCGCGGGGCTGGGAGTCAAGCGGCGCACGTACGACGCCAGCCGGCGACGCGAGGAAGCGACCAGGAGGCGGGCCGCCGTCATCGCCGCGGCGGAGCGGCGCTTCCTCGCCGACGGCTACGCGGCCACGACCATCGCGACGGTCGCCGCTGACGCCGGCGTGTCGGTCGACACCATCTACAAGGCGTTCGGCGGCAAGCCGGGGCTGGTGCGCGCGTTGTGGCACGCAGCGCTCGAGGGCGTCGGCCCGGTCGCAGCGGAGCGACGGTCCGATGAGCTGCAGGCTCGCGAGCGCGACCCGCGTGCGGTCATCCGCGGCTGGGGAGCGTTCACAGCGGAGATCGCGCCGCGGGCCACCCCCCTCCTGCTGCTGATCCGAGCAGCGGCCGGGACGGACCCCGAGGCGCGTGCGCTCCTCGATGAGCTGGACGGCGAGCGCCTGCGCCGCATGAGCGCCAACGCACGCCGGCTGCGTGCCGGCGGTCACCTTCGCGCCGGGGTCACGCTGGCGGCGGCAACCGACGTGCTGTGGACGTACAGCTCCGCCGAGCTCTGCGAGCTGCTGGTGCAGCGCCGGGGATGGCCGCCGGAGCGCTACGGCCGCTTCATCGCCGTCGCGATGATCGCCGCCCTTCTCTGACGACGGCGGGTCGGGCGCGATGGCAACTGCGCAGCGCCACAACCGCCCGCCCGGTGGCCTACGATCCGGGCTCGGACCGGGTTTTGGAGGAGATGGACATGTCGAAGTTTGCGGTGGTGACCAAGGTGGAGCTGCCTGAGGGCGAGACGATCGAGCACGGACGCCAGGAGTTGGAGACCAACGTCATCCCGATGCTCAAGCACGCTCCTGGTTTGGTTGCGGCGTACTTCCTGTCGCCTCCCACCGGCCGCGAGGGGCTCAGCTTCATCGTCTTCGAGACCAAGGAGCAGGCCGAGGGCGCCATTCAGATGCAGAAGATCGAGCCTCCAATCAAGCTCATCTCCAACGAGGTCCGGGAGGTCGCCGCCTCGGCCTGAGGCCGGCTACCGACTGACCAGGATGAGCGCGACCACGCCGAGCGCGTAGAGCACCACCACCGCGATCGAGTCCGGGCCGAGGCGACCGTACTGGCGCTTGGGTCGGAAGACCAGGCCGCCGATGTAGACCGTGGTGAGCAGGATGCCGAGCGCGGCGAGCAGCACGTCGCTGTTCTTCGCCTTACCCAGAACGCTCTGGCCGGCGAGCAGCGTGGCCGGGAAGAAGAGGACCGGCAGGAAGGCGTTGCCGCCGAAGATGTCGCTGACGGCCAGCTCGAAGTTCTTGGCCCGGACCGAGGCGAGGCCGGTCGACAGCTCGGGCAGGGCCGTGGCGGCGGCCAGGAAGGTGCCCCCGAAGATGACGCCGTTGATGCCGAGCCTGTCGGCGATGCGGCTGCCCGACTCCTCGAGCACCACGCCGGCGAGGAGCGTCACCAGCGCGGCGGCGCCGAGGATGGCGAACGTGATCGCGATCGAGCGCTGCGCGCCGGCGCCGCCTTTGGCCGGCTCCGACGGGGCGGCCCCCGCCGCCTGGTCCTGCCTCCTCCACGGGAGCGAACCACCGCTCCTGCGCACGAGGTAGAGGCCGCCCAGCCAGAGCATGACGATCAGCAGCGCGGAGGGGTCGATCCCGAAGTGCACCACCGACGAGGGGATCAGCGTCGCCATGATGGCCACCGCCAACAGGGAGATGACCAGCGTGCCCTCGAGCACCTGGACCAGCGAGTTGGTGGCGTTGGTCAGAGGTCGCTGCCGCACCCCGAAGCCGTCGAGCGCGACCAGGACGACGGTCTGGATGGAGATGCCGCCGAGGAGGTTGCCGGTGGCTATGTCGAAGTTGTGGTTGACCGCCGCAGTCGAGACGATGGCGATCTCAGGAAGGTTGGTGGCCACGGCGAGGATGATCAGCCCGCCCAAGGCCGAGCCCAGGCCGAAGCGGGCGTCGACCTCGCCGGTGCAGCGGGAGAGCTGGATCCCGGCGAACCAGATGGCCGTCGCGGCGGCCAGGAAGACGACGATTAGGAACGGCAGCGAGGAGAAGGACACGCAATCGCTCCGTGGTGACAGGTACCAGAATGTTCCAAACGTAACCAAATGTCAGGATCTAATGTTATAGTCTCGATGGTGCTATATCGCACCCCGCAAAGGAGGCTATAAGCCATGGGACTTGGAGTAGGGATTTTCCTGACAGCGGTCGGGGCGGTGATGGCCTTCGCCATCAGCATCGACACCACCGGCTCTGGGGTGAACCTGCACACCATCGGGCTCATCCTGCTCGTCGTGGGCATCCTCGGGATTCTCGTCTCGATGTTCTTCTGGTCTTCGTGGGGCGGGTTCGGCGGCGGCCGTCGCGGCGGCAACAGCAGCACGACCGTGGCGCCTCCCGGCAGCACGACGACGAGGGTCGAATAACCTCAGCAACACGACGCAGAAAGCGGGCCGGCATCGCGCCGGCTCGCTTTCGCCATTTAAGGAGGCGCTGCGAGGGTAGAACGGAACCCGCTTCGAGAGGCGGCCTGCGCTAGCCGGTGGCGGCCTTGCCCTTGTTGGGCTGGTGGTGCGCGGTGAGCGAGGTCCAATCCGCCTTCTTCGGGGGCCCCTGCACGCCGCCCTGCTGGAGCGCTGCGCCGAGGCGTTCGTTCATGAATTTCTCCTGAGACTCGCGCGAGTCCCAGACCTCGACGACGATCCAGCCGGTCGGGGTCTTGCCGCCGGCGTGGGTGATCATGCCCGCCGGCCAGTCACCATCGCCGTTCTCCGGGTCGATGCCGAGCGCCTCGTTGACCTTGCGGTAGACGTCCTCTCCGAACCCGTCAAATTCGAGCACCAATAGCTCCGCCATGAGATGCCTCCACGGTCGTGCGAACTGGAGTCCGCTGCGCCGCATGATGGCAGCGCCGATGGGACGTCCGTCGCGGCGCTCAGCCGGTTCCGCTAGAACGGGACCCTCGTGGCGACAAGGCCGGTGCCGGGAGCGCGACCGGCGAGGATCCAGCAGAACTCGACAGCGTCGAGCTCGATCTCCTCGCCGCCAACGCCGCTGCACCAGCTGCCCCCGGCGGGGCCGGTGAGGGTGAGCGCGAACGGCCTGCCGTGGCGGAGCGCCCACTCGGCGACGACGCCTTCGACGATGCGGCCGTCGTGCCCGGGGGTGAGCGCCATCTCGCGGCCGGTGGCGCGGCAGATGTCGGCACGGTGGATCCACGGGTCGCGGGTGAAGATGGTGTCGACCAGGAATCCGTAGGACCAGCGCTCGGTGTCGAACGGCGGGTCCTGCTTGAGGCGCACCGCCGAGCGCATCGGCGCCGGGACGCGGCGGCGGGCGCGCACCGCCCTCGGTGCGACGGCTGCGAAGCGCTCGATGAGCTGGTTGGTGGTGAGCCGGACGCGCTCGCGGACCTGGGTCGCGGTCATCTCATCGACGAACGCGCCGCCCTGCCGCCTGGCTGCGCTGCGGGCGTCGTGGACGAACTGGCGGATCGAAGCCTGCGCCTCGGCCATGCCGAGCATGTGGCCGGCCATGGCGCGGACGTCCCAGAGCTCGCAGACCGTCTGGCGGCCCCACTCGTCGGGCGCCAGGCTGCGCAGGAGGTGGAGAACCGCGTCGAACTCGGCCGCGGCCACGACCATCGCCTCGGCGTGACCCAGGGCTGGGATGGTCGCCACATCGGTGGCCGGCGTGGCTGCGGTCATCGTGGTCATGGCTGTCTCCTGCCCCCTGCTGTCTTGCTGAACACGTGATCGAGGTACATGTCGACGGCATCGTCGACCAGGCGCACCCAGCGGTCGCCGCCGGGCTCGTTGGCGGTCTGCTGCGCCGACAGCCCTGCCATCACCGCGGCGCCGAGATCGAAATCGGCCGGGTCGGCCAGGCCGGCGGCGTGGAAGCGTTGCCGGCCCTGCTCGAGGACCTCGAGCGCGAGCGCATACGACTCCGCTGAGGGCTCGAAGTCCGGGATGGTGCGCTGGAACATCAGCTGGTAGCGGGCGACGTCCGCGGTGCTGAACTCGACGACGACGTGGGCGAGGAGGCGCATGGCCTCGCGCGGGTCGTCCGGCCAGGCCTGCTTGGCGATGCGCTCGAGGAGCTGACGGTTGGCGTCGGCGAACATGGCGTCGTAGATGGCGTGCTTGGAGTGGAAGTACCAGTACAACGACGGCGGCCGGGTGCCGATCTTGGTCGCCACGTCCCGGAGGGTCAGCGCGGCCAGTCCGTGAGCGCGGGCCAGCTCCCAGGCCGCCTCGAGGATCTCGGTGCGGGTGGCCTGGTGGCGCTCCGCGCGGCGATCGCGGACGGGTTCAACTATCACGGTTCGGATTATCTAATGGCGTTAGAGGATTGTCAAGAGAGGTACCTGTCATCGCTAGGTGATCCCTAGCGCCTCCTTGAGCAGGGGTACCACGCTCAGGTGGGGCGGCCTCTGCAGGAGAGACGCGATGCGAGCGAAGCAGTTGAGGCGGGCGAGGAGGTCGGCGGTACTGGGAGCGGTTGTCGCCCTTGCGGGAATGGGCTTGTCGGCGTCCCTGACGCAGGCGGCCGGGCACCACCAGCGCGACCGCGGGTTCCGGACCATCGACCATCCCGGCGCGGGAACGGGACCCGGACAGGGCACGTTCCCGTCGGGGATCAACAAGCAGGGCGACGTCGTCGGCAACTGGGTCGACGGGAACGGCTACAACTTCGGCTATCTCCTCCGCGACGGGAGGTACTCCGCGATCACGGATCCCAACGCGGGAACCGGTCAGGGACAGGGCACGACTCCCATCAACATCAACTCGGACGGCCTGGTGGTGGGGTACTACGTCGATGGCACCACCGGCGCGTACCACGGCTTCATCCTTCAGAACAAGCAGTACACGACCATCGATGTGCCGTGCCCCACGTGCGGCGCCGGCTCTGGGACGATTCCGCAGGGCAACAATGACGCAGGCCTGATCGCCGGCCTCTTCATCGACGACGGCGGCGCCTACCACGGGTTCATCCTCGACCACGGGCAATACACGATCGTCGACCATCCCACGTCGAGCAAGCTGGCCGCCCAGGGCACCTTCTTCGGCAGCGTCAACGACCACGGCGTCGTGGCGGGCGGGTGGCACGACAGCAACAACGTCCAGCACGCGGTGCTGTACCGCAACGGCCACTACCGCGAGTTCAACGATCCCAGGGCGGGCAAGAACCCCGGTGAGGGCACTGTGGGATTCACCGTCGACAACCACGGCACGCTGGTGGGCTACTACATCAAGGGAATGGTCACGATCAACGGAACGGCCACGCCGGCCACCCATGGCTTCGTGATGCGCGACGGCCGCTACACGACCGTTGACGACCCCAAGGGAGTGAACAGCACGCTCCAGGCCATCAACGACGGGGGAACCCTGCTCGGCACCTACACCGATTCAGCTGGAGCGACACACGGCTCCCTCAACAGCCGAGGGGGTGACGACTGAGCAGTCACCGACGGTCGCGACAGCTGTGATGCCAGGGTGGGTGACGCGTCGCGCGTCGCCCACCCTGTGCGCGTTGGGTGCGGTCGCGGTTGACCCTCGATCGCACGCGCCCTACCGTTCGCCAGCATGGCGATTCGGCTGGCCTCCGACCAGAACCTGCCCGTGGAGCTCTCGACGTTCTTCGGGCGGGGCCGGGAGCTGGGTCAGCTGCGCCAACTGCTCGCGACGGACCGGCTGGTCACCGTCACCGGCACCGGAGGTGTCGGCAAGACGCGGCTCGTCACCGAACTGGCGCGGGGCGCGGTGTTCGATTTCCCGGAGGGGGTGTGGTTCGTCGAGCTGGCCCGTGTGGGAAGCGGCGAGTTGGTGGCCACGGCCATCGCGGAAGCGACGTCCGCGCCCCGCGACGCGCAGACGGCCGCGCTCGAGCGCGCGGTGCGGCGGCTGAACGTGGGGCGGCAGCTGCTCGTCCTTGACAATTGCGAGCACGTCGTGGCCGGGGCGGCCGAGGCCAGCTGGGAGTTGCTGACGCGGTGCCCCGGGCTCACCGTGCTGACCACCAGCCGCGAGCCGCTGGCGGTGAAGGGCGAACGCGTGGTTCCTTTGCCGCCACTGCGACTGCCGGAGTCCGGTGATGTGCGCGCCGCCCATGCGGTGAGCGAGGCAATGGTGCTGTTCGCCGATCGGGCGCGGTTGCTCGATGGAGACGGCTCGCTTCCGCCCGACCTGGCGGCTGACGTCGCCGAGATCTGCCGCCGCCTCGACGGCCTGCCGCTGGCGCTCGAACTGGCCGCCGCGTGGGTTCCGGTGCTTTCGCTGAAGCAGGTGTGCGACCGGCTCGATGGCAGCCTGGTGCTGCTCGGCCGGTCGGGCACCGGCCGCCCCACCAGGCACCGAAGCATCCGCGCGGCGCTGGAGTGGAGCGAGCGCTTGCTCACGCCGGCGCAGGCGACGGCGTTGGTGCGGTTGTCGGTGTTCGGCGGCGGATTCTCGCTGGAAGGCGCCGATGCAGTCGCCGGGAGTGATTCGGGCGGCGAGTCCACCCTCGAGCTGATCGCGGCGCTGGTCAACCGCTCGCTGGTGGTGGCGGACACGACCGCGACGGACGAGGCGCGCTACCGCCTGCTGGAACCCGTGCGGCAGTACGCGGCGGACCGGCTCGCGGCGCGGCCGGATGGCGAGGAGGAGCGGACGCGGAGCGAGGCGCTCGGCTACCTCGCCGGCCTGGCCGAGGCGGCCGAAGAGCCGATCCGCGGTGGACCGGATGCGCCGTGGCTGCTCCGGCTCGACGCCGAGCGCGACAACATCCGCGCAGCGCTGGCGTGGGGCTTCGAGCACGATCCTGACGCGGCCGCGCGACTGGCGACGGCGCTGATGGTGTACTGCCGGCATCGCTGCCTGTACCGGGAGGGCGCAGCGTGGGGTCACCGGGCTGCCGCGGTGGGCGGCCAGTTACATGCCCGGGCTCTCTGCATGGAGGGCTGGCTCATCAGTGAGGCGGGCGAGGCCGCGGTGGGACGGTCGCTCGTGGAGGAGGCGTACCGGCTGACGGCCGAGAATGGATCGGCGCAGGACCTCGCGATGGTGCTGCACGCGCGGGCGCTCGCCGAGTACGCCTGCGGCGACGTCGACGCGCTTGTGCGGACCGGCGACGAAGGACTGAAGCTCGCTCGCCGTTCGGGCGACCCGACGCTACTGATGTGGGCGCTGTGGGCTCCCGCTGTCGCCGCATCGATAACCGGCAAGCAGCAGCGCTCGCTCGACCTGTTTGCCGAAGCGCACGCCATCGCGGTGGCACTGGGCAATGGGGTGTGGGGCTCTCTGCTGGCCGTCAACGTCGTGGAGGTGGCCCTCGACCTCGGCGACCTCGCCAGGGCCATCCCGTTCCTGCGGGGCGAGCTTGCCGCTGCCAGCGACGCCGACCCCACCAGCTGTGGGTATCTCATCGAGCAGGCAGCTGTCCTCGTCACACGGGCGGGTGATGGCGGCGCTGGCGTTCGGCTGCTGGCAGCCAGTCGCGTGGCGTTGCGGCGCACCGGGTACAGGGAGACGCCCGATGAGGCGCAGCGTCGCCAGCGGTTGATGGAGGCGGCGCGCGAGGGGCTCGACGCCCCGGCGGCGGATGCTCTTGAGGAGGCGGGTGCAGCGCTGACACTCGCTGAGGCGATCGAGGAGGCGCGCGCGGCGGCGGCTCCGCCCACGACGATCGGGGTGGCGGAGCTCGGGAGCATCCCCGGGAACTCCTTCCTCCGGGAAGGGGAGTTCTGGTCGCTGGCCTACGCGGGGGTGGTGACGCGCGTCAAGGACAGCAAGGGGATGCGTGACCTGGGGCGTCTCATCGCCGCCCGTGGCCAAGGGGTTGCAGCTGTGGACCTGGTCAGCGGCGAAGGACGGCGCCGGGGGTGGCCAGAGGGCGGCGCCGGGCTCGAGGGTGACGTCGGCGAGGTGCTGGACGCGGAGGCGCGCGCGCAGTACCGCGCGAGGCTGGTCGAGCTGGAGGAGACGATCGCCGATACGGAAAGGTGCAACGACCCTGTCCGGGCGAGCCGCGCGCGCGACGAGCGCGAACTGATCCTCGCCGAACTCGGTGCTGCGGTGGGACTTGGCGGGCGGCCCCGACGCGCTCTTGATCCGGCCGAGCGGGCGCGAAAGGCGGTGGCGTGGCGGATCCGGGACGCGATCAACCGCATCGTCGCGGGGCACCCCGCCTTGGGGCGGCACCTGCAGCGCTCGGTTCAGACGGGCAGCTTCTGCGTCTACGACCCCGCCGAGGCCACCCACTGGAGCCTTTGAGGGGTCAGGAGGGAAGCGGCTCGCGACCGGGAGCCGACCAGTCCCAGGTGAGCATCACGTGCTCGCTCTCCTCATTCGCGCCGGACGCGCGGTAGGCGCCGAGAGCGGCGGTGTTGTCCGCGTCGGTGAGGGTCCACATGTCGTAGCAGTGGCGCTGACGGGCGATCGCGGCGAGCTCACGGAGCAGCGCCTTGGCGACGCCGCGGCGGCGTTCGTCGGGGGCGACGGCGAGCTCGTAGACGAACATCTCCCTGCCCTTGTCCGGGTGGATCATCTCGACCCCGGTGACGAAGCCGACCGGCTGGCCGGCGCGGCAGGCGAGGAGCAGGTGGTGGGTGGGGTCGCGGAGGAAGGAGCCCACCCACGGCTGCTGCGGCGGCTGGTCGAAGAGGTCGGCGGCGTCCATGACGTCGGCGTCGTCGCCACTTCCGAGGCGGCAAATGGTGAGGTCGTCCGGCACGGTGTCGATGTTGGGCGATGTGTCCTTGCTCCGGCTACACGGCCGCGGCCGGCGGCGCCGCACAATGCCAGGTGTGACCAGGGACAAGACCGGGGGCGCGCTGATGCCGAAGCTGTCGGCGCCGGCGCGGCGCGCGCTGGAGCACGCGGGGTACACCCGGCTCTCGCAGTTCTGCGACGTGACCGAGGCGGAGCTGCTCACGCTGCACGGCATGGGGCCGACGGCGGTCGCCGCGCTCCGCGCCGCCCTCGAGGAGAACGGGCTCTCGTTCGCGGGCTGAGGGCGCTAGCGTCCGCGCAGGAAGGCACGGAGGGTGACGTCGAGCCAGGTGGCGAAGCGCGCCGGCGTCCAGCCACGGTCGGTGGTGAGACTGACGATCGCGCGCGGGCCGGCGAGCACCCAGAGGATGTCCGTGACCGCGGCCGCGGTGACGGCGCGGGGCAGCAGGCCGTCGCTCTCCAGCCGCTCGGCGAACGCACGGAAGTCGCCGAGCGCGCGCTGCATGGCGACCCGCTCCACGGCGGCGATCTCCGGTTCGACCGCTGCCGCCTGCGCGGCGACGCCGAGGAGCGCCGCGGACCGCTCCATGGTGGAGCGGCCCATCTCGACGATCGCGTCGAGGCGCTGGTCGAGGATGAGGCCCTCGAGGGCCGGTCCCACCAGCGGCTGTCCTCCGACGGCGCTGGTCTCGAGGCAGCGCTCGAAGAGGCGCGCCTTGGAGTGGAACCGGACGTACACGGTGCGTGGAGAGACACCGGCGGCTTCGGCCACCGCGAGCAGCGATGTGGCCACGTAGCCGCGCTCGATGAAGAGCCCGGTGGCCGCCTCGAGGACGCGGCGCTCGGTGAGGGCGACCTGCTCGCGCCGGAGGCCGCTCTTTGCAGCGGGCGTGGCGGCACTGGTCATCGAGTGCATTCTGCGCATACTGATTGCAGTCGCGCTGTATGCGTCAGCCTCGGAAATCCGCCGCGCGCTCCGGGCTTGCCTCCGCCAGGGCGCGACGCACACCGTCGGCGTCGAGGTCGGCCGCGTACACCGGGCTACCGGGCTGCTGGCGCCAGGACTCGTCGAGGCCGCCGGCATCGACACCATCGAAGCCGAGCTCGCCGACGAGGGTGAGAACCACCGCCTTGGCATCGTCGTCGTCGCCGGCGACGGGCAGGGCGATGCGGCCGGGGCTGCCGGCGGCCTGGCCGCGCTCGAGCAGGTGCTGAGACCGGATGGTGTTGAACGCCTTGACGACAGGGCGGCCCAGCTGCTGCGACACCCAGCGGCTCTCGGTCGTGCCGCCCTCGATCTCCTCGATGCGGCCGTCGCGCTGCGGATAGTAGTTGTTGGTGTCCACGACGCCGACGTCGTCCGGCACCCCGTCGAACAGCCCGTGCGGAAGGGTGGGAACGCCCTTCTGGGGGATGGTCACGACCACCAGGTCGACGTCGTGCACCGCCTCGGCCACTGGCACTGCGGTGGCGCCAGTCTCGACGGCGAGTTCGGTGAGGGTCTCCGGGCCGCGCGAGTTGGCGACCTTGACCTCGTGACCCAGGGCAGTGAGGCGGTGGGTGAGGGCGGCGCCGATGTTGCCCGCGCCGATGATGCCGATCTTCATGTCCACCGCTCCTGGAGTGCCTGTTGGTTGGCGGGTCAACGGTAGCGCGGGTGCGGAGTTGGTCGACCGCGGACGGCGGCGCGCCTGTCCCTGCGAGACTCGACGGCATGATCAGCCAAGTCGAGCGCGCCGCCGCGTCCCCTGCAACCGGCGACGCGTTGCCAGTGATGGTGCAGGAGTTGGTCAAGCGCTACCCGAAGCGGCCCACCAATGCTGTGGACGGGGTGAGCTTCTCGGTCGCCCACGGCGAGGTGTTCGGACTGCTCGGCCCCAACGGCGCCGGCAAGACGACGACCGTCGGCGTGCTGACCACGCGCGTACGCCCCACCAGCGGGCTGGCCATGGTGACCGGGATCGACGTGATGCGCGACCCCGTGGCGGCGAAGCGGCGGTTGGCCACCGTCCCGCAGCGATCCAACCTCGACCGGGCGCTGTCGGCGCGGCAGATCCTCCTGTTCCACGCGGCGTACTTCGGGATCCCGGCCGCCGAACGGACGCGCCGCGCCAACGCGCTGCTCGAGGAGTTCGGGCTCCTCGACCGCGCCGACGACAAGGTCGACTTCTTCTCGGGGGGCCAATCGCAGCGGATCATGATCGCGCGCGCCCTCATGCATCAGCCCGAGGTGCTCTTCCTCGACGAGCCGACCACCGGGCTCGACCCGCAGGCGCGACTGTTCGTGTGGGACCGCCTGCGCGATCTCAGGTCGCGCGGGGTCACCATGATCCTCACCACCCACGACATGGACGAGGCGGCCGAGCTGTGCGCCCGGGTGGCGATCATGGACCGCGGCAAGATCCTCGCCATGGACACGCCGGAAGCGCTGACCGAGACGGTCCCGGGGCAGAACAGCCTGGAGGTGGGCATCGCTGTGGCCGCTGGCGACCGTGAGGCGCTGCTGGCGGCGCTCAGCGCGGTGCCCGGGGTGGAGCGCGCCGAGCCGGTCAGCAAGAGCGGCGGTGGAGGGCCGGCCGGAGGGGCCAACCCGTGGGCTGCCTTCGCCGCCGGCGGCGGGGCTCCGTCCGGCGGCGCGGCGCGCGGTGCCGTCGCTCCGCCGGACGGGACGCCGTACCACGTGCGCCTGTACACGTCGGTCGACGCCCCGTCGCTGGTGGCACCGGTGGCGCGCCTGATCACCGACAACGGTGGCGAGCTGGTCGACCTGTCGATCGGCAAGCCGAGCCTCGAGGACGTCTTCATCCATCTCACCGGGCGGGCGCTGCGCTGATGACGGCGGTGAGCGTGCCAGCTACGCAGGCTCCGGGCGACAGCCCGCTGGTGGCGTTCCTCGCCATCCTGCGCCGCGACGTCGCGGTCACCGGGCGCGAGCTTCCCGCCTTCCTGGCCCAGGTGATCCTGCAGCCGCTGGGCCTTCTGTTCGTGTTCGGGCGCGTGCTCACCGACCTCGGCTTCACCAACCCCGCCTACGCCAAGCAGCTGTTCCCGGGGATCGTGGCCATGACGATCATGCTCACCGCCATCCAGAGCGTCGCGTTTCCGCTGGTCATCGACTTCTCGTTCACCAAGGAGATCGAGGACCGCCTGCTGGCGCCACTGCCGGCGAGCTGGGTGGCGGCGGAGAAGATCGTGTTCGCGGCCGGCCGGGCCATCATCGCCGGGCTGGTGATGTTCCCGGTGGGGCTGCTGGTGCTCGGCAGCATCCCGTTCTCGGCGAGCGGCCTTCCACTGCTGATCGCCAGCGTCCTCCTCGGCGCGCTGGCAGGCGGGGCGATGGGTCTGACCCTGGGGACGGCGGTGACGCCGGCGCGGATCAACGTCATGTTCGCGATCGTGCTGACGCCGCTGATCTTCACCGGCTGCTCGCAGTACCCGTGGCCGTCGCTGAGCAAGCTGCCCTGGTTCCAGGTGCTCACGCTGCTCAACCCGCTGACCTACGTCAGCGAGGGGACGCGCGCGGCGCTGGTGCCGAACGGCGTGCACATGCTCACGTGGATCCCGCCGCTGGCGCTGCTGCTGGCGCTGCTGGTGTTCGGCTGGGCGGGGATGCGCGGCTTCCGCAGGCGGGCGATCGACTGAGGGACATCGGCAGGTGAGCGACGCGCCACCGGACGGCCTGGCCTGGAAGCCGCGTCACTCCGGCAACAGTCTCAGCTGGGATGGCGAGGCCATCGTCAAGGACTTCGGCGCCGCGATCGACCGGCGTGAGCGGGAGCAGGCCTGCCTCGCGGTGTTGGGCGGCGTGCTCCCGGTGCCGGCCCTGCTGGCCGGTTCGAGCGGTGGACGGCTTCGTATGGCCTACGTCGACGGGGCGGAGCCCGATGCTGCGATCGAGGGCGGCAGGGCGGCTGCGCTGCTGGAGCAGCTCGGCCGTTTCCTTCGCGCCCTGCATGAGTTCGATTGCAGCCAGCTCGCGCCGATGCTGCCGGGCGAAGGCGACGTCCTTGTGCACGGCGACTTCGGTCATCACAACGCGCTGATCAACCCGAGCACGGGCGAGCTCGCGGCGGTCGTCGATTGGGAGGAGGCTCGGTGGGGTGACCGCGTCACCGATCTCGCGTGGTGCGAATGGCAGTTCCGCACCCGCTTCGAACGCCAGGGGTGGGGTCCACCATCTGTTCGAGGGATATGGCGCCACGCCCGAGCCGGAGGCTCGAGAAGCCGCGGTGCACGCGCGTCTCCGCGAGCTTGGAACCGGGCTCCGCTAGGGACTCAGCCGTCGAGGCCGCGCAGGGTCTCGAGCACCGATCGCCTATCGCCGGCGGCGGCGAAGAACTCGTCGTCCGCAGCCTCGACCGCGGCGATGGCGCGGCGCGCCAGCAGAGCGCCCGGGCGGGTGACACCGAGCTGGCGCGCCCGGGAGTCGCCCGGGCTAGCAGCACGGACGACCAGACCTTTCTGCTCCAGGGTTCGGAGGACCTGCGAGGTCATCATCGGGTCGGTGCCGGCGTGATCGGCGACGCGACGCTGGGTGGGGGCTTCGCCGGCGACCGCGGTCAGCCACCAGGTGCTGGCCAGCAGGACGAACTGAACGTGGGTGAGCCCGAGAGGACGCAGCGACGCGGCCATGAGGCGCTGCCAGCGGAGGGTCACCCGCCAGAGCAGGAACCCGGGGCTGTCCCCCGGGCCCCGCCCACGTGAGGTGCCGGCGACGGCGGGTTGCGTCACCGCGCTCCCTCGGCCAGGGCGCCGAGCGCTGCCATGACCTCCGGGAAGTCGGCCGTGACCATGGCGCCGACCTCGGCTGCGCCAGGGCCATCGACGGCACAGTGGAAGGTGATGCGGGTGCCGCCGCCGTCAACGGCCTCGAGGGTGTGCCGGACGCGGACCACCACGCCCGCGTCGGGAACGGCCGTCTCGTCCTCGAAACCATGTCCCTCCTCGACCCAGATCAGCTTGGAGGCCATCGTCTCCCCGCCTGGAATGGTCATCGTCCCCCCGGTGCCGGCGGCGAACGGACCGTCGAGCTCCATCCGCTCGACTCCGGAGTTCCACTGCGGCCAGCGGCTGACGTCGCTGAAGAGCGCGAAGACTGCGTCGGCGTCAGCCTGGGTCTCGACACTGTGCTCGTAGGTCCACATTTCGGGGTCTCCTCGATCGGTTGATACAATGCCCGCATATTATATGCGTGCATACCATCTGTCAAGCCCGGGCGTTGGCTGCGGTCGATTGGCGACCAATCGCCTGTGTCTACGGCTGGTAGGACCCCGGGGTCCAGGCCCGGGTGCTGACGCCGATGGCATTCCAGGCGTTGATGGTCACGATGAGGCTGACCAGGGCGGCGACCTCATCGGCAGAGAACTGCGCGGCCACCGCCTCATACGCTGAGTCGGGGACGTGGTCGCTCGGCATCATCGTCACCGCCTCGGTGAAGGCCAGTGCCGCACCTTCGCGGGCGGTGAAGAAGGGCGTCTCCCGCCAGGCAGGGAGCGCGTAGATGCGCTGTTCGGTCTCCCCGACTGCGCGCGCATCCTTGGTGTGCATGTCGATGCAGTAGGCGCAGCCGTTGATCTGTGACGCGCGAATGCGGACCAGCTCGCGGAGGCGAGGGTCGAACCCGACCCGATCGAGCTCTTTGGTGGCGGCGTGGTCGAGGTGGCCCATGGCGCGGGAGAAGCCGGCGGCGTGGCTGTCGAAGTCGAGACGGACAGGGACCTGCGGGGTCGTTTCAGCGGTGCTCATGAGCGCGACTGTGCCAGAGTCAAGGGGCGGGCGCCGTCGCTGGTCACGGCAGCTGAGAGCGCCAGACGGGCCGGGTACCGCCTCCTACACTCCGCGGAGCCCAATGTCAGTTCCCGTAACCCACCAGCCGAAGCGACCGTTGCTCCATCAGATGCGTCCGGAATCTGTCCGGTGACCCTTCCCCGGGCGTATGAGGATCAACTTGTCGAGCGGGCCAAGAGCGACGCCGACGCATTCGGGGAGCTCTATTCAGCCTATTTCGGGCAGATCTACCGGTTCGTATACAGCCGAATGCGCGACCAGGATGCCGCTGAGGACGTCACCTCGGAGGTCTTCTTCAAGGCCCTGCGCGCCATCGGCAGGTACAAACCCGCGGGTCACCCGTTCAGCGCCTGGCTCTATCAAATCAGTGTGAATGCCATTTCCGACCACTACCGCGCCCGCAAGCCGGCCTCGAACATCGATGACGCAATCGGCGTCGCCGACCCCGAGCAGCCGCTGGACGAGCGCGTCGCCCAATCGCTCGAGGCCGCTCGGATCTGGGCCGCCATCGACACGCTTCCGGAGCAGCAGCGCACCGCGATCACGCTCAAGCTCGGCGAGGACCTCAAGCTCGCCGACATCGGGGTCGTGATGGGCAAGAGTGAGGGCGCGATCAAGCTGCTCGTGCACCGCGGAATGATCGGGCTGCGCGTGCGCCTCGAGATCTCGACGCTCGAGCGCGGGGAGGTCTGACGGTGGACAACCGCTGGATCGACCCCGAGATTGAGGGCATTTTCGACGGCGACCCGGAGCTCACCGAGCTCGCCCATCGGGTGCGCGCAGCGCGACCGGAGCCACCGCTCGACCCCCGCTTCGAGGGGGTGCTGCGCGCCCAACTCATGCGCGAGGCGCCCGCCGTGCTTGGCGCCGGCGCCAAGCCGGAGCAGGCCGCTGCGGGCCGGCCGCGCACCATCCGCACCCGGCGCACCGGCTGGTGGCAGCGCTCGCCGCGGTTCGCGTGGGGGGGCGCCTTCGTCGGCGCCGCGCTCGTCGCCGCCGCGGTGTTCAGCGTGGCCAGGACCAACGTGCAGGACCACCAGGTCACCGCCTCGTCGGCGGTCGCTGACTTCCATGCGGTGAGCCCGAACAACGTGATCACAGTCGCGTTCAACCAGCCGATGAACCAATCCGCGGTTGTCGCCGGCCTGCACATCCGTCCGGCCACCCAGGTGACGACGGCGTGGCAGGGGAACAACCTGCTGATCACCCCCACCCATCACCTCGCGGGCAACACGCCGTACACGGTGACCATCGACCGCAGCGCCACCCGGTCCGCGGGCGGCTCACTGGCGGCCAGCGACATCCACATCGCGTTCGGAACGGCGCCGACGCCACCGCCGACGACGTCGGTCACGGAGCTCAGCCCGGACACCCTGGCGTCTGTCACGGACAAGGCGGCGCTGGTCAGCGGTGGTGACGGGACGGTGATCGCCACCGCGTCGACCGCGGTTGCCGCCGCCCCGAGCGCGTCCGCGTCGCCGTCGGCCTCGCCGTCCAGCTCGGCGACACCGTCGCCGCAGCCGAGCGCATCGGCGTCGCCGTCGCCATCGGCGAGCGCCTCGCCGAGCGCCAGCGCGGTGCCCTCATCGACTGGCGAGCTGGTGGCCATGAGCGCGGGCCGGAAGGTCACCGACCTGGGTCCGGCAGCGTCATCGGCTGCGCTCGCGCCCAATGGGCTGCGCCTGGTGGCGGCCGTCCCCACCACGGCGGGGACCACCATCGAGCTGGTGTCGGTCGACGGATCCGAGCGCCGCACCCTCGCCAAGCTGGCGTCATCCGTGCTGAGCACGGGTTGGCTCTCGAGCCACACTGCGCTGGTCGCCGAGCCGGACCGCATCGTCACCGTCGATCTGCTCGGCCACGTCGGCACCCTGACCACGCTGCCGCCCCGCACCACGCGCGTGGTGTTCTCGGCGGGCGGAGGCCACGCCTTTGCCGGCAGCACGAGCGCAGATGGACAGCTGATCGACCTCGCCAGCAAGCAGTCGAGGGCTCTCACCGGCAGCCGCGAGCTGGCGGCATTCAGCGGCGACGGGCTCCTAGTGGCGTGGATCGACAGCACCGCGAGCCCGGCACGGCTGCTCACCTCGCCGATCGACCGTGACGCCGCCGCGACCGTGCCGCTCGACCATTCCGCCGACAGCATCGCCGGCATCGCCATGGACCGGACCGGCACCCACGTGGCGATCACCGACCAGCCCACCACCGACGGCGGCGAGCTCCAGCTGCTGTCATTGCCGTCGGGCACGGTGGTGGCCCACGCCGCCTCGGCGCAGGCACCCGTGTACTCCAGCCAGGGCGACCGGATCGCCTACATCTCCGGCGGCACCGCCAGGCTCGCGAGGGTGCCCGGGGTGGTGAGCGGGACGGTCGTCAATGCTCTGCCGGATGGCGCGGCTGGTGCACTCAAGGCGTTCGTCGACGCTCAGATCCAGCACAACACAGCGGCGCTCGCCACCCTCAGCGGAACCGGTGTCGACGTGGCGGGATCGACGCCGCACGGGCTGTCGCGCGGCTACGTGATCAGCGCGGTGGCCAACGTCGACGGCACGGTGTCTGCCACCGCGCGGTTGATCGTCGACCCCTCTGCCGACCACCCCGCCGCGTCGTTCGCCGACGAGTCGCTGGTGCTGGCGGCCAAGGACGGCGGCGGCTACGTGGTGGCGGCGCTGAACGGCGGCCACCTCTCCGACGAGCCGATCGGCCCGCAGGTGCTGTCGGTCGTGCCCGTTACGGGGCCGACGCTGGTGCTGCGGGTGAGCTTCGACAGCGACCTGCGTCCCGACAGCGTCGCCGGCGCCATCACGGTGACGACACCGTCGGGGCGGACCCTGGTGGCCGTGACGACGTACGACCCGAACACGCGGACAGCAACGGTCACCACCACGGTGGCCGCCAGCACGTCGGTGAAGCTAACCGTCGAGACCAGCCTGGTCGACGTCGACGGGCAATCGCTGGCCACCGCCTTCACCACGCCGGCAGCAGGCTGAGCGATCGCCGGCTGAGCCGGGCGGCTCATCGGGGACCGATGAGTCATGGTCGCCTGCGACGTTGTACGTAGTACGTCGACGATCACCTACTCAGCGCTCATGCGCGCCACCCAGGAGGCCTACCCGTGAACTGGACGCTCGAGCTGATCGTGGTCCCCGTCTCCGACATCGACCGCGCCAAGGCCTTCTACGTGGACAAGGCCGGCTTCGACGTCCACGTCGACCACAGCGCCGGCGAGGACTTCCGGGTGGTCCAGCTCACCCCGCGCGGCTCGGCATGCTCGATCGCGCTGATGTCGACGACCGGGATGGCGCCGGGTTCGCTCAAGGGTCTGCAGGTGTGCGTGTCGGACCTCGACGCCGCGCGGGCTGAGCTGGCTGAGCGCGGCGTCGACGTCAGCGACGTCTTTCATTTCGGGGCGTCCGGGCAGGCGCCCGGCTACGACCCGCAGCGCACCGACTACAACTCCTGCTTCACGTTCGACGACCCCGACGGCAACTCCTGGCTGATCCAGGAGGTGGGGTCGCGCGCGTGAGGTGACCACCGTCATCGGCACCGGAGGACCGTGATCAGCGTTCGAGGGCTTCGCGGCTCGATCTGAAGGAGCGGTTGTGTTAGCAGGTCCGCGGGCGTAGCATCCGATCCGGTCCAGGAAGGCCCCGAGCCCGATGTCTGGTGCGCGTCCGCATCCGGCAACGGCCCGGCAGGCGATGGTTCAAGTGATCGCGGTTGGGAGGCGGCAATGGACACCAAGGGACACAGGCGGGCACTCGGAACACTGATCGCCGCGACCGTGATGACGCTCGCGGCGTGCGGCAGCAGCAACACCACGTCGAGCGGTGCCGCCACGAGCAATGCCACCAACATCGGCGGCAACGTGACCGTCTGGGCGGTGTGGTCCGGGACAGAGCAGAAGAACTTCCAGTCCGTCCTCGACGGCTTCAACTCGCAGACCGGTGTCACTGCGCAGTTCCAATCGAAGGGCGACCAGTTGCCGACGGTCCTCGGGACGGCGATCACCGGCGGGGCGCCGCCCGACGTCGCCATCCTGCCTCAGCCCGGTCTGCTCCAAGACCTTGTCAAGAAGAACGCCCTCCAGCCCCTCGACAGCTTCGTGGGCAGCACGCTGAGCAGCCAATACGCGAGCGTGTGGCAGAAGCTCGCCAGCGCCAACGGCAAGACGTACGGCGTGTACTTCAAGGCGGCCAACAAGAGCACCGTCTGGTACAACGTGAAGTCGCTGACCGACGCGGGGATCACCACACCGCCAGCGACGTTCGACAACCTGCTCACCGCCATGGGCACGCTGCAGCAGGCGGGAACCACACCGTTCGCGATGTGCGGCGGTTCGGGGTGGACGCTCACCGACTGGTTCGAGAATGTGTACCTGCGTGTCGCCGGCGTCGCCAAGTACAACCAGCTCGCTGCGCACACCATCCCGTGGACGGATCCGACCGTGACCACGACATTCCAGACGCTGGCGAAGATCTTCGGGACCGACGCCAACATGGTCGGCGGCAAGGCGGGAGCGGTGTCGACGCCCTTCCCCGACTGTGTCAGCCAGGTGTTCGGGCCCACCCCGAAGGCAGCCATGTTGTACGAAGCGGACTTTGTGGGGTCAGTCATCCCCACGGTGAACGCGTCGTTGCCCGCGAAGACCGGCTACAACTTCTTCCCGTTCCCGTCGGTCAACGGATCGCCCACCTCCGTGGTCGCCGGCGGTGACGTGGCGGTGATGCTCAAGGACACCCCCCAGGCAGAGGCGCTCATCAAGTACCTCGCCTCGCCCGCCGCCGGCACCATCTGGGCACATCTCGGCGGCTTCACCTCACCGAACAAGCAGGTGGACCGGTCGGTGTACCCGGATGACATCTCGCGCGCCGCCGCCAAGGCCGTCATCGACGCGGGGGACAACGTCGCCTACGACATGAGCGACCAGGCACCGGCGGCGTTCGGTGGCACGGCCGGCTCGGGTGAGTGGGCCGACCTCCAGACCTGGGTGCGCAATCCCACCGACATCAGCGGAATCGAGGCGAAACTCGAAGCGGACGCCGTTTCGGCATACGGCCACTGACCAGGGCGGCGGGCTCGCGGTATGACGACAGTCGCCGCACCGCGGGTCCGCCCGGCCGCCGACACACGCACCGGTAGGCCCAAGCGCGGAGGCGGGTGGAACCGCGGCGCGGTCGTGGCGCTGTTCATGGCTCCAGCCGCCATCCTGCTCGGCGCCATCGTGGTGTACCCGACCATCGGAACCATTGCACGCAGCCTCTACGACGACAGCGGCAACTTCATCGGCGCCGGAAACTACAAGACGCTCTTCGGAACTGCCAACATCCTGGTGGCCCTGCGCAACAACGCCATCTGGGTGATCGTCTTCCCCTTCATGGTGACGTTCATCGGCTTGGTGTTCGCGGTACTCATCGAGCGCATCCGTTGGTCCACTGCGTTCAAGACGATTGTCTTCATGCCGATGGCCATCAGCCTGTTCGCCACCGGCGTCATCTGGCGCATCGTTTACGACACGGATCCCAATCGCGGAGTGATCAACGCGGCGGTCGGGACTGTCGCCGATGCCCTGCATCCGCCCGGGCTGTACGCGCTGCCGAACATCAAGCCGATCAGTGGGCTGACCACCGCCGCCGATGGCAGCATGGTCAGCAAGAGCACCACGGACGCGGGCGGCACGCTGCAGCTCGGACTCACCGGAATCTCGCCCACCTCCCTGCCTCCGGGTGCGCAGGCGGCTCGGCCCCCGTCGGCTGTGGCAGGCGCCGTCAGCGGCGTGGTGTGGCGTGACTTCTCGCCGGGCGGTCACATCGGAGTCATCGACCCTGGGGAGAAGGGCCTTCCCGGCGTGCGTCTCACCCTGGTGGGATCCGACGGGCATACGGCGGCGACGACCACGAGCACCGGCGACGGCTCCTTCCGCTTCAGCAGCGTGTCAGGCGGCGGCTACCACGCCGCGATCGATGCTTCAAACTTCCGCCCGGCCTTCGGTGGTGTCAGCTGGCTCGGCGACCAGTCGCTGACGCCGGTCAGCGGGCTCGGCTCGACCGGGCGCGCGCTGCTCGCCGTCCCGTTGGCCGACCTGTCGGCGATCGTCGCGATGATGTGGGTATGGAGCGGCTTCGCGATGGTGATCATCGGGGCGGGACTCGCCGCGCTCAACCGCGAGGTTCTCGAGGCCGCACGCATGGACGGCGCCAGCGAGCTGCAGACGTTTCGTCACGTCACCTTTCCGCTGCTGCGCCCGGTGCTGATCGTCGTCTTCATCACGATGATCATCAACGTCCTGAAGATCTTCGACATCATCCTGTCGCTGGTGCCTGAGTCCTCGCAGCAGCAGACCAATGTCATCGCGCTCGACATGTGGCGGCGCGCCTTCCAGAGCTTCCAGCCCGGGCTCGGCAGCGCCCTGGCTGTCGTTCTCTTCGTCCTGGTCATCCCGGTCATCGCCATCAACGTACGGCGAATCCGCGGATGACGGCTCTCGCCACACCGGCAGACGCCGCAGGCCGGCCGCGCAACGCACGGCTGCGCAGACTCTTCGGGCACAGCGTGTTCAACGTGGTGCTCGTGATCATCGCTTTGTTCTGGCTGGTCCCCACTGTGGGGCTGCTGGTCACCTCCTTCAGGCCGCCGCAGGACTACTTCGCCTCGGGTTGGTGGCATGCCCTTACCACGCCGCTCTCGCTGACGCTCAGCAACTACTCGCACATCCTGCAGAACGGCAATATCCCGGACGCGCTTCTGACCACGGCCCTGATCACCGTCTCCTCGACGATCCTGGTGGTGCTCATCGCGTCACTGACTGGCTACGCGATGGTCTTCCTCGACTGGCGGGGGCGTGACGTGGTCTTCGTGCTTGTCGTGGCCCTGATGGTCGTCCCGCTGCAGATGGCGCTGATCCCGGTGTCATCGCTGTACCGGTCGGTCGGGTTGTTCGCCACCCTGCCGGGTGTGGTGCTGTTCCACGTCGCCTTCGGGTTGCCGTTCGCCATCTTCCTGATGCGCAACTTCTACACGGGCATCCCGAAGGACCTCCTCGAGGCCGCGCGCATCGATGGCGCCAATGAGTGGATGATGTTCCGGCGCATCGTGCTCCCGCTGGGCAAGCCCGCGCTCGCCTCCCTGGCGATCTTCCAGTTCCTGTGGGTATGGAACGACCTGCTGGTGTCGTTGAGCTTCCTGGCCAGCAACCCTCACCAGCCGATCACCGTGGCCATCTTCAGCCAGCTGCGCCAGTTCGGCGCCAACATCGACGTGATCTCGACCGCATCCTTTGTGTCCATGATCATTCCGCTGGCGGTGTTCTTCGCCTTCCAGCGCTACTTCGTGCGCGGCGTGCTGGCCGGCGCGGTCAAATGAGCGGAGGAGTCGGCTGATGGCGCGTATCGCCTTCGAACAGATGGACAAGCGGTACCCCGGAGCCGAGGGGCTGGCGGTCGACGACCTCAACTTGGAGATCAACGACGGCGAGTTCCTGGTGTTGGTGGGGCCGTCGGGGTGTGGCAAGACCACAGCCCTGCGCTGCCTCGCCGGTCTCGAGGACATCAGCGGCGGCCAGATCATCATCGGCGACCGGGTGGTCAACGACCTGCCGCCCAAGAGCCGCGACATCGCCATGGTCTTCCAGAGCTACGCGCTCTACCCGCACATGACGGTGTTCGAGAACATGGCCTTCAGCATCCGCATGCGCAAGCGCCCCAAGCCAGAGATCGACACAAAGGTGCGCGAGGCCGCCCAGATCCTCGGCCTCGAGAACCTGCTCGACCGCAAGCCCGGGGCGCTGAGCGGCGGACAGCGCCAGCGTGTCGCGCTGGGCCGAGCCATCGTCCGCGACCCGGCCGCCTTCCTCATGGACGAGCCACTCAGCAACCTCGACGCCAAGCTGCGCGTGCAGACCCGCGCGGAAATTGCCCGGCTGCACCAGCGTCTCGGCACCACCATCGTCTACGTCACCCACGATCAGGTCGAGGCGATGACCATGGGCGACCGCATCGCGGTGATGCGCGACGGAGTGCTTCAGCAGGTGGGAACGCCGAAGATGCTGTACGAGGCGCCGGCCAATCGGTTCGTCGCCGGCTTTATCGGCTCCCCGGCGATGAACTTCCTCACCGGTCGCGTCCGGACGGACGGTGACCGCGTGTCGCTCGCGCTTGACGGGCTGGACATGCCGCTCAGCGGGCGAGCCGCGGCCACGGCGCGCACCCGCGGCAACGACTCGGAGCTGGTCGTGGGCATGCGCCCCGAGCACTTCGATGCAGCGGACTCCGCGACCGACGGCACGATCAGCGTCCCGGCGACAGTTGAGGTGGTGGAGTTCCTCGGCAATGAGGAGCTCATCCACGCCAATGTCGCCGGCAACGACGTGGTGGCGCTCGTGCCCGCCTCTCGCGGCATGGCAGTGGGCGACAATGTCACCTTGGTCATATCCGACAGCGTTGTGCACGCCTTTGACCCGACGAACGATGCGGTCATCACGGTGGGCGAAGGAAGGGCGTCCCCCGCCCGGGTGAGTGGATTGACCCCGAACTAGAACCCTGGCACCGCCGCTCAGGCGGCGACCTCCGCCTCCCTCGCGGCGCCGGAGGACCGTTCACCCTCGCCAGCGGCCATGCGACCGTCGACCCGCAGCAGTGCCCAGCCGAGGACGGCGGCGGTGGCCGCGAACACGGCGCCCACGATGAATGCGAGGTGGTAGCCGCCGAGCAGCGATGCCAGCGGGTTCGATGCGGCGGCGTGGAGTGCTGCAGTGCGTGACGACGCCAGGCTTGCGAGGATGGCGAGGCCGAGCGCACCGCCCATCATGAAGGCGGTGTTGACGACACCGGACGCGAGGCCCGACTCCTGAGGCGCGACGTCGCTCATCGCCGCGAGCAGCACAGGGTTGAACGCCAGTCCCGCGCCGGCTCCCAGCAGGATCATGCTCGGCAGCACGTCGATGACGAAGCTGCCACCGATCGGCGCGCGGGCGAAGAGGACCAATCCCGCGGCGGCGAGGAGAAGCCCGATGGCCAGCGGTCGCTTGATGCCGTAGCGCATGACCACCCGCGCGGAGACGCCGACAGAGAGCGCGCCCATGACCAGGTTGCCGGGAAGGAACGCCAGGCCGACCTGCAGTGCGCTGTAGCCGAGAACCAGCTGCAGGTACAGCGCCGATACGAAGAACCAGCCGAACATCGCCGCGGCCCACAGCACGCCGATGCCGTTGGCCGTGGCCACGTTGCGCCGGCGCAGCAGGCCGAGCGGCATGAGCGGTGCCGTCACCCGTGCTTCGATGGCGAGGAAAGCCGCAAAGAGCGCCACCGCACCGGCCAGGCGCGCGGCAGTGATTGTCGACGCCCAGCCGGACTCGTTGCCGTTGACGATGGCGTACACGGCGAGCATCAACGCCGAGGTGACGGTCAGCGCTCCGGCGACGTCGAGGCGCGCGCCGCTGTGCTGACCGCTGCCAGCAGGAAGCAGCCGCAGCGACAGCGCCACCACAACCGCGCCGATGGGGAGGTTGACAAGGAAGATCCAGTGCCAGTTGAGGAAGTTGGTCAACACGCCGCCGAGGAGGACGCCAATCGAGCCGCCGCCGGAGGCGACGAAGCCGAAGATGCCCATCGCCTTGGCGCGCTCGCGAGCCTCGGTGAACATGTTCATCGTCAGTGAGAGCGACACCGCCGAGGCGACCGCGCCGCCGATGCCCTGGATGGTTCGCCCCGCGACCAGCTCACCCTGCGACTGCGCCAGCCCGCAGAACAGCGACGCTGCGCTGAACAGCGCGATGCCGCCGACGAACAACCGTCGATGACCGTAGAGGTCACCAAGCCGGCCGCCGAGCAGCAGGAACCCGCCGAAGGTCAGCAGGTACGCGTTGACGACCCAGGCGAGCGACGTCTGCGAGAAGTGGAGGTCGGCCCTGATCGACGGCAGCGCGACGTTCACGATCGTCGAGTCGAGGACGATCATCAGAGTGCCGAGGCACAGGACGATCAAGGCAAGCCAGCGGGTCCGTCCGTTCACGGTCATGTCTGCTCCCTGGAGGTTTGGTCTCGAAGTGTTGGACCTGTGCTGGGAGCCGAACTCATCGGCGCGACATCGATGACTCTGGGGTGCTGCAGCCGTCTGACTCAGGCGAAATCGACGTCCCCAGTCGCGACCGTACCGGCCGTCCGCCCGGGCGCTGCCTGGTAGGTCCAGTACAGGTTGGTGTGCGCGATGACCTGGTCTGGGGGCGGCGCACCCCAGTCCGTCTTGTCCTGCGCGGTGTGGGCGTCGCTGACCAGAGTTGCGTCGTACCCCCTGGTGAGCGCGCCATGGAGCGTCGAGCGGACGCACGCATCGGTCTCGGCGCCGACCACGATGAGTCGACCGACCCCGAGGCCCGCGAGCACCCCCTCGAGGGTGGTGTCCTCGAAGGAGTCTCCGTAGTTCTTCTCGATGAGTGGCTCGGCGTCGCCCGGGCTCAGCTCCGGGACGATCCGCCAGCTGTCGCTTCCCGTCACCAGCTCCTCGGAGGCGTGCTGGACCCACACGACGGGCACGCGTGCGCGCCTTGCCTTCTCGACAATGCTGCCGATGTTGGCAACGACCGCGTCGCGTTGGTGCGCTCCCTCGACGACGCCGTTCTGCACGTCGATGACCAGGAGCGCCGTGTTGGGCCGGTTCTGGAGTGTGGTCATGGTCTCCCCTCGTTCACGCTGTCAGCTGCGCCGTGCTCCACCAGGGTCACGTGCACCGGGATGCGCATCGTGCCGTCGGCTGCGGTGAATGGTGCCACCTCGCGCGCCAGGCGCTCGCGCAGCGCGGCGCGGCGCGGCGCCACGTCGATGCCGCGCTCGTCGAGCAGCGCGATGAGCAGCTGGTCGATACCGTCGAAGCGAGCCACGTCAGAGAGGCGCCGCTGCCGCCAACCACGCGGCGCGGCGACGGGTGCGCTCGAGGCGAGCGCGCCAAGGTCCGCACCGGTGAGCCGGCGCCACGCGGCCTGGAGCGCGTTGTCGTACGTCAATCCGCCTGCGCCGATGCCGATGAAGGCACGCCCCGCAACGACCTCGAGGTGGGGTTGCATCACGTCGAGCTCCGCCTGGGTCTCGACGGCGAGCAGGGAGACCACCAGGTCGAAGGCGCCCTGACGGGGCACGGTGGTGCCGGGGCGTTCGATGACCTCGACGCTGCCGCCGCCGCCGACCGCGGCCTGAAGCCGGGCAGTCAACTCGCCGTCGCCGGCAGACAGCTCGAGCACGCTCTCCCCCTGGCCCGGCGCGGCGAGCCCGGCGAGCTGCTCGGCGAGCGGCCGGTACACGGCGACGGCGAGGGTGCGACCTGGCCTCGGCACCCGCGTCAGGAGACGGCGACCGCCGCTGCCGCTATGGCCGCCGCGCGCGCCGGGTCGCGCAGAACGCGCAGGAACGGCTGCTTGCGCTCCTCCCACGCCTCCGCCGCGGCAATGAGCTCGGGGTGGCCCTCGATGAAGTGTGTCGTGTAGTCCCCGGAGATGAAATCGGGGTCGTCGAGGATGGCGAGGTGGTAGCACATGTTGGTGCTGATCCCGGTGATCGCGTACTCGAGAAGCGCGCGACGCATGCGCGCGATGGCCAGCTCACGCGTTGGCGCCCACACGATCAGCTTGGCGATCATGGGGTCGTAGTTCGGCGACACCATGCCGGGCGCGGCCAGTGAGGAGTCGACGCGCACACCGGGACCGCTCGGCTCCCGGTACCCGGTCACCTGTCCCGGTGAGGGCATGAAGTTCTTGGCGTAGCGCTCGGCGTTGACGCGGCACTCGATGGCGTGGCCACGTGGAACAAGGTCCTCCTGGCGCAGCTGCAGCACCTCACCGGCGGCGATGCGCAGCTGCTCGACGACCAGGTCGACGCCGTACACCAGCTCGGTGATCGGGTGCTCCACCTGGAGGCGCGTGTTCATCTCCAGGAAGAAGAACTCGCCGTTGCTGTAGATGAACTCGACGGTCCCCGCGTTGACGTAGCCGACGGCCCGCGCCGCGGTCACCGCGGCCTCGCCCATGCGCGCCCGGGTGGCGGCGTCGATGGTCGGCGACGGCGCCTCCTCGAGGATCTTCTGGTGGCGCCGCTGGATCGAGCACTCGCGCTCGCCGAGGTGGACGATGTTGCCGTGGGTGTCGGCAAGCACCTGGATCTCGATGTGGCGCGGCGAGTCGACGTAGCGCTCGAGGAACACGGTGGCGTTGCCGAAGGCGCGCTGCGCTGTGCTCTGCGCGGCTTCGAGACTCTCGCGCAACTCCTTCTCGTCGTGGGCGACCCGCATGCCGATGCCACCACCACCCGCCGACGCCTTGATGAGCACCGGGTACCCCACCTCCGTGGCGGCGGCGACCGCGCCCTCGACGTCCTCGAGCGCGTCGCTGCCAGGCACGATCGGCACCCCGCTGTCGCGCATGCGCTGGCGCGCCGGCACCTTCTCGCCCATCGCCGCCATCGCTTCGGGGCTCGGGCCGATGAAGACGATCCCGTTGTCGGCGCAGGCGCGCGCGAATTGCTGGTTCTCGCTGAGGAAACCATAGCCGGGATGGATGGCCTCGGCGCCGGTGGCTTTGGCGGCGTCGATGATGCG
>QHBU01000256.1 GCA_003244045.1 Candidatus Aeolococcus gillhamiae | reverse complement strand
GTGGTGGTCAGCGTCGGCTGCGTCGCGGCTGTGATTGTCGCGATCGTCTGGCGGCTCACCAGCGACCGTCCCCGCCTCCCCCTGCCGGTCCGTGCGCTCGGCCTTCTGGCGACTGCGGCGGCAACGTTCGCGCTGCTCGGCTTCGCGGCCGTCGGACCGCTGCACAGCGGCTGGGCCAAGGCGGCCGGCACCCCCGACCGGCTCCTCGCCGTCGCGGGCGGCGTCACCCGGGCGACCACCACCCCGGCGCCCACGGCCGCCCCGGCGCTGGCGAACGGGCTCAGCGACCAGCTGACCGGCACGGCAACGCAAAGCGGGCAGCTTTTGCGCGTCTCGCTGACCGACGGTCGCGACGCCAACCTTCGCGTGGTCATCTCCGTGGCCCGGCAGGCGTCCTCGGGTCAGCTGGTTATCACCGACGCTGGGGCCACGGTGTGCGACGTCACCGCCGCGGTGGCCCAGGACGTGCAGGCCCGCTGCGGTCAGACGGCCGTCGACATCACCCTCACCCAGCAGGCGGACGGAAGCATCGTGGGACAGATGGTCACCAAGGCGGTGGGACTTTGATCGCCCCGGCGGCGGCCGCGCGGCTGCTCGACGGGCCTGCGATCGACACCGGTGCGGAATCCTTCGTTGCGCACCGCAATCGGCTCGGTCAGCTGCCCCGGTTTATCCGTGGCCAGCTCATCGACGTCGTCCAGGAGGCCGGCCTCCGTGGCCGGGGCGGGGGCGCGTACCCGACCGCGCGCAAGTGGGCGGCCACCCGGGGGCGGTCCGGCGGCAGGGCAGTGGTGGTGGGCAACGGCGCGGAGACCGAGCCGATGAGCCGTAAGGACCGCACCCTGATGGTCGCCCGGCCCCAACTCGTGCTCGACGGCATCCTGCTCGCCGCGGAGGCGGTCAGCGCCGAGCGGGCCGTCCTGTACATCAGCCGCGCCTATGACGATGCTGCGGCCGCCATCAGCCGCGCCATCGAGGAGCGCCGCGCGACCGGGGAGATCGCGGTGGCGGTGACCGTGGTGCGTGCACCCCACCGCTATGTCGCCGGCGAGGAGACGGCCGCCATCGCCTGCCTCAACGGCGGCGCGGCCCGGCCCGGCGTGGTGCCGCCGCGCCCGTTCGAGAGAGGCGTCGACGGACGTCCCACGGTGGTCCAGAACGTCGAGACGCTGGCCCACGCGGCCCTGATCGCGCGCCAGGGAGCGCAGGCATACCGCAGCGCCGGCGTGGAGGACGCCACCGGGACGGTGCTGGTCACCATGGCCGGCGCCGTCCACTCCGCCGGGGTGTACGAGCTGGCCGGCGGGTCGACGATCGCGCAGGCGGTGAGCGCGGCCGGCGGCGCCACCTCGTCGGTCGCCGCCATTCTCGTCGGGGGCTACTTCGGGCGCTGGGTCACTGCGGACGACGCCTGGGACCTGCGCCCGGGCATCGACCTGCCGCTCGGCAGCGGGGTCGTCGCGGTCTTCCCGCACGGCCACTGCGGCCTTGCCCAGGCCGCAGCGCTGGTCGGCTTCCTGGCCCGCGAGAGCGCACGCCAGTGCGGACCGTGCGAGCATGGCCTCGCCGCCCTCGCCACCACCACCGCGCAGCTGGCTGCCGGCGGAGCCAAGCCGCGCGACGCCGAGCGCCTGCAGCGCTGGATCGCCCAGATCGCCGGCCGCGGCGCCTGCCACCACCCCGACGGTGCCCTAGTGCTGCTCTCCAGCGCCCTGCGCGTGTTCAGCGGTGACGTGTCGACCCACCTGCGTCGGGGCCGGTGCGATCGCAATCCAGCGCTGCTCATGCCGGCCCCGGACTGGACGAGGAAGGGCCGGTGAGCAAGCTGCGGGTCAACCCGATCCGCTGCGACGGCTTCGGCATGTGCGCCGAGCTGCTGCCCGAGCTGATCACGCTCGATGACTGGGGCTACCCGATCATCGATGGACGGCCGATGACCCCAGCGCTCGTCGAGCTGGCCCGGCGTGCGGTGGGGGCGTGCCCCACCGCAGCGCTGCAGCTGGTGCCAGACGACGAGAGGGGGCGCCAGCGACCGTCGCCCGTCAGCTGACGGTGCGCACCTCGGCGGGGCGGCCCAGGACCCCGTCAATCATCTCCAGGAAGTCGGTGACCCGCGCCGGCTTGGTGAGGAAGGCCAGCGCGCCGGCGTTGAGCAGTCGCCGAACCTGCGGCTCGGTGGCGTCAGCGCTGTAGATCACAACGGGGATGTTGCCGGTGCGGATGTCACTGCGCAGGACACGGAGCACCTCGTCACCGTTGAGGTCGGGGAGGTGAAGGTCGAGGATGACCAGGTCGGGACAGTGCTCGCGAGCCAGGTCGACGGCCAGGCCTCCCTGCATGGCGGTGAGCAGTCGGACGCTGGGACGCAACGCGAAGATGGACTCGACCAGAGAGATCGTGGCCAGGTTGTCCTCGACGTACAGGACGGTGCGCCCGGACACCGAGTCTTTGAGGACGGGCGGACCCGCCGCCGCGATGACCGTGGCCGCGTCCGTGCCCGTGGCCTTTTGCAGGCGGACCGTGAAGGTGGCGCCCTCGCCCTTCGTGCTGCGCAGCACCAGCGTGCCGCCCATGGCGACGGTGAGCTGACGCGCCAGCGCGAGGCCGAGCCCGGTCCCCTGGATGTGGGTGCGCTCCGCTCCGAGCCGCTCGAACGGCTGGAACAACCGCTGCTGTTCGGTCTCGTCCAGGCCCGGGCCGTCGTCGATGACGTCGATCTCAACAGCGCCGCCCCTGACTGCGGCGCCGGCGATCACATGGCCACCCTCGGTGCCGTACTTGATGGCGTTGCTGAGGAGGTTGAGCAGCACCTGCACGAGGCGATGGCGATCCGCGCGCACGTGGATCCGATCGGGGCCATCGATGCGCATGCTGAGGGTCATGCGCCGCTCGTTGGCGGTCTGCGTGACCAGGCCCACACACTCCTCGAGAACTGCGCGGACATCCTGGGGCTGCAGCGACAGGGTCTCGCGCCCGGCTTCGATGCGCGCGATGTCGAGCACGTCGTTGACCAGGCTGAGAAGGTGCGAACCCGCCCGCTGGATGGCATCGATGGCGGAGAGCTGGTCCTCGCGCGGCTCGCGCATCTCCAGGAGGTCGCTGAAACCGAGCATCGCCGCCAACGGGGTGCGCAGCTCATGGCTCATCCGCGAGAGGTACTCGCTCTTCGCGTTGCTGGCCTGCTCAGCCACGTCGCGGGCGTGACGGAGCTCGTCGGCGGCGCGTTTCTCGTTGCTGATGTCGCGGTTGATCTCGAGCACCGCGACGGGCTTGCCGCTGGTGTCGCGCTGCACGGCCCAGCGCGCGCTGATGTTCAGATCGCGGCCATCCTTGGTGATCTGGCGCAGCTCGCCCTCCCAATGATTGTGCTCACGCAGCGTGGCGACGATCACCTCGAGCGGCACTGAATACTCCGACTGCAGCAGCGGCAGCGGGTCCTTGCCCACCGCCTCGTCCCGGCTGTACCCGTACAGCTCGGATGCGGCGCGATTCCAGTACTGGATCTCACGCGTGTCGAAGTCCCAGCTGAACACCGCATCGTACGCCAGGTCGAGAAGCTCAGCGTTGCGGCGCATTCCCGCCACCAGGTGTACCCGGTCCAGCGCCACGGTGATCGACACTGCGTACTGCGCGAGCCGCGCGAGCTCCTCGTCGCCGAACAGTGGTGTGAACGGGCCCGCGAGGACCGCGAGATATCCGTCGCCCGCCTGCGCGTTGAGCGGCACCACCGCCGCGGCCCCGAGAGTGCTCGTGAACGAGAGACCGGCAGACTTGCGCATCCCCTCAAGCTCGCGGTGGAGGCGTTCGCCGTCGGCCTCGCTGATCCCGCTCAGCGCCAGCACACGGCCGTCGAGGGCGAGCATCGCCGCGCCGCCACCGAGCAGGCGTGCCGCCCATTCGAGAGCGCGCGCCGCCAGAGTCTCCTCATCGGGGGAGAAGAGCAGCAGGTTGTTGAGCGCGTGGCGCAGCTGGATCTCCTCGGACTCGCGCCACACGCGGCGCAGCCACCGGGGAGGCGATAGCGCCACCGCCAGCAGCGGAATGCTCAGGAACACCACGCTCTCGACCGCGATCTGCTGCGCCGGGCTGTCGACGCCCACCGTGGCGACAACGCCGAGAACTGCCAGGATGATCCCGGCGAAGCCCGCGCTGAGCGCCCGGATGCGGGCCCGCTGCACCCTCGGCAAGCTGCCCGACACCATCCAGAGGCGCAGAATCGCCGCTCCCACCACCGCGCACCAGGTGAGCAGAAGCACGATGTCGATCGCCCATGACAGGGCGCCAGGCTTGGTGGTGTTTCCGTCGAGGTTGACGGCAATGGCTGCGGCCGTGACCAGCGCCACGCCCCCCACGCACGTCCACAGCGCCCATCGCTGCATCGGGACGAGGCTGTCGCGGAAGAGCGCGAAGCCCAGCGCAGACGCCATCAAGAGGAAGATGCTCACCGCGGAGAGCACCGCTCCGGCAAAGCCCGACACCTGCCCGACCCGGCCGAGCAACGAGATGACGCCGAGGAAGCCGACCGCGGCCGCAAGGTAGCGCCGGGTGCGACCATGGTGACGCACCCAGTCGACGACGGTCACCAGGCCGAGCACGAAGAGCGCCGCGGCCACCGCCCATTGAAGCGCCGCGAGTGCCTGGGTCACAGGCGCGAGTATGACGGCGGGTGGCGCGAATGGCCGCCACTCGTTGCCGTTTCTTCACCATGCGAGTCGCGCCGTTTGTCCCGAGGCGGCCACGCTGATCTGCGCGTTTCGAGCCACAATCCGCGCCGTGCCCCACTACTTCGACCGCGAGCCTGCGGCACCGTCTCGGCCGCGCCAGGTGCCACTGCGACTTCCCGACCTCAGCCTGTCGCTGGCGAGCGACGCGGGGGTGTTCGGACACGGCCGGGTCGACAGCGGCACGCTGTTCCTGCTTCGCCGCGCCCCCGCCCCGCCCGCCGAGGGCGACCTGCTCGACCTTGGCACCGGCTACGGGCCGATCGCCGTGACGCTCGGCCTGCGGTCGCCGCGAGCCCGGGTGTGGGGCGTCGACGTCAACCAGCGAGCCCTCGAGCTGACCGCTCGAAACGCCGCCACCGCCGGTGCAGCCAACGTGATCACGGCGGCACCGGACGACGTCCCCGCCGGCATGCGCTTCGCCGCCATCTACAGCAACCCGCCGGTCCGCGTCGGGCTGCGCATGCTCCATCCGCTGCTGACGGAATGGCTCGACCGGCTCGACGACGGCGCTGCCGCCCACCTTGTCGTCCATCGCCACCTCGGTTCCGATTCGCTGGCGCGCTGGCTTGGTGCTGAGGGGTTCTCCGTCGAGCGGATGGCCTCGCACGACGGCTTTCGCATCCTCCGCGTGCAGGCCCGGCAGGCCGTCGGGGATGATCGCTGAATGGTCGTTGCTGCGCTCCACAGCGCCTTCGCAACCATTCGCATCGACATCGATCCCGTCATCCACATCGGCAGCCTGGCGGTGCACTGGTACGGGGTCATGTACGCGGTGGCGTTCCTCGTCGCCTTCCGCTACGGCGTCCTCCCCCACGTCGTGCCCCGTGGCGTCAGCCGTGGCGCCGCCGAGCGCGCGCTGGTCTGGACGATCATCTTCGGGCTGCTCGGAGGCCGTCTCTACTACGTCCTGCAGCAGCCCGACCTCGTCAACGCCTACCTGCGCAACCCGATCCGCATCATCGCCGTTTGGGAGGGCGGGATGGCCTTCTTCGGCGCCATCATCGCCGGGCTGGCGTGCGCCGGGATCTTCGCCTGGCGTAATCGCATCTCGGTGTGGTTGATGTGGGACGCGGCGGTGATCTTCGCGGTCATCGGGCAGCCCCTCGGACGCATCGGCAACGTCATCAACGGGGACATCCTCGGCGCCCGCAGCAACCTGCCCTGGGCGACCGGCTACGCCAACCCGCACGCCGTGCTGCAATCCGGCTTCCACCTGGTGGACTACCAGCCAGGAGCGCCCTGGTACTACCAGCCCGCCGCGATATATGAGGCCCTCGGCACCATTGTCATCGGGGTGATCCTCTTCGCAATGCGACGGCGGGGGGTTCGCAATGGGGCGCTGGCCGTGGCTTACATCCCCCTGTACGCGATCAGCCAGCTCATCCTCTTCCAGTTCCGCGCCAGCGAGCCGGTCATCGGCCTGGGACTCCACCAGGCGCAGTGGACGGCTATCGTGATGCTGGTGGTGGTGACTCCGCTTGTCTATCTCGCGTGGCGGCGCCGTCTCGACACGGTGCGGGCACCGACATGACGCTGAACACCGGACCGCTGGCGTCAGTTGTCGACGTCGCCTTCACTCTGCTCGAGTTGATCGTCTTCGCGCGGGTGATGCTGTCCTGGCTGCCGATCAGTCCCTGGAACCCGCTGGCCCGCTGGTTGCGCCGCATCGCCGACCCCATCCTGCGACCATTCCAACGCGTCCTACCGAGCTTCAGCGGCATCGACTTCTCGCCCTTGCTCGCGCTGGCCACGCTGTACGTGCTCTCCCAGGTGGTCCACTCACTGCTCGTCACCGGGTCGGTGTCGCCCGGCTACGCGCTGCTCAGCGTGGTCCGTCAGGTCGTGCTGGGGATCATCATCTTCTTCTGCATCGTGCTCCTGGTGCGGCTGCTGTTCTCCCTCTTCCACGCCGATCCCTGGCATCCGATCGTGCTGATGGTGCGGCGTTTCACCGATCCGCTGGTGCGCCCCTTCGCGGGCGTGTTGCCGCGAGGCGCCGCCATCGACGGCGGTGCGGCAATCGCGTTCCTGCTGTTTTTGGTGCTGTACTTCGTGGGCCGCGCGCTCTTCGACGCCGTGGCCGTGTACTAGGTGCGCCGAGCGGCTCCCCACGTCTCGCGCTCGGGGGCCCGCTCGCGCCGCGTCTCGAGCCGGTAGGAGCCCGGACCGAGCAGCGCCTCGACGGTACGCTCGAGGCCGGGGCCGGGCTCCACGGTGAACCCCTCGTGAAGCGCGATGTCGTCGATCGATTCGTCGCTCTCAACATGGATGACCACCGGTGCGTCACCGCGATGCTCGGCGATCGCCTGGTGCAGGGGACCGACGAGGTGGTGCTGGTCGGGGGCGAGACGGATATGCACAGTGCTGTTGCGCCGCCACGCCACCAAGCGCGCATCGTCCATCGCGAAGATGGCATCGGCGCGGATCTTCGACGGTTCGCTTTCGCGCTCCTCATCGTCGACCGCGGCGTTCGGTGATGGTCTCCCGGATTCCACCTTGCCGCGGATCACCACGACCGCGTCGGGGCGGAGCAGTTCAGCCACCTCCTCGAACACCCGGTTGAAGACGACCACCTCGCAGCTGCCGGTGAGGTCCTCGATCTGCAGGAAGGCCATGCGCTGGCCGGTGGTGCTCTTTCGCGGCACGAAGGCACGCACGTCGCGGATGCACCCGCCCACCTGAACGATGAGCCCATCGAGGTGCGCGCCCAGCTCGTTGATCGAGGTGTCGACGCGGGTCTGGAGCGTCGCAGCGATCCGGCGCAGAGGATGGTCACTGAGGTACATCCCGAGCAGGTCACGCTCCCACGACAGCCAGGAGTCGTCACCTTTCCCGGCCCCGTCACCGTTGCCCGCACCGCCCTCACCTGCAGCCATGACGGCGTGGGGAACGATCGTCCCGATGATGTCGACGACGTCACCGAACAGCGCGGTCTGGCCGAGATCACGCTCGCGCCGTACCGCGGCGGCGTGGTCCATGGAGGAGTCGAGCTGACGCAGGAGAGCGTGGCGGTCACCGAGAGAGTCAAGCGCGCCGCACTGGATCAGTGACTCGAGAACGCGCCGGTTCAGGTCACGGCTGTCGACGCGCATGCACAGGTCGAGCAGGCTCGTGAATGGGCCACCCTCGTCGCGCGCTGCGACGATGGCGTGGGTCACGCTCTCGCCGACGTTCTTGATGTGCTGGAGACCGAAGAGGATCTCGCCGATCCCGCGATCGCCGACGGTGAACCCCTCGCCGCTGCGGTTGATGTCCGGCTTGTGCACCACCAGACCGTGGGCGTGGGCGTCGAGGATCGTCTGCTTGAGCTTGTCGAAGTCGCCACCGCGGCTGTTGAGCAGCGCCGCCATGTACTCGACCGGATGGTTCGCCTTGAGGTACGCAGTCTGGTATGAGATCAGCCCGTATGCCATGGCATGGGCTTTGTTGAACCCGTAGCCCGCAAAGTGAGCCATGAGCTCGAACAGCTCGATGGCGCCGTCCTCGGAGATTCCCTTGAGAGCGGCGCCGGCGAGGAACTTCTCGCGCTGCTTGGCCATCTTGGCCTTGTCCTTCTTGCCCATGGCGCCGCGCAGGAGGTCCGCCTCGCCGAGCGTGAACCCGGCGACCGCTTGGGCGATCTTCATCACCTGGTCCTGGTACACCATGGTGCCGTGGGTCTCAGCGAGCACCGGCTCGAGCAGTGACTCGAGCCCGGCGGGATACTCAACTGAGAGCTCTCCACGCTTGCGCTTGCTGTAGAGGTCGACAACACCACCTTCGATCGGTCCCGGCCGGTTGAGCGCATTCGCAACACCGACGTCCTCGAGTGAACGCGGCTGCATGTCGATGAGGATCCGCTTGGCGAACGTGGACTCGAGCTGAAAGATGCCGTGCGTGTCCGCCTTGCAAAGCAGCGCATACGTCGCCGGGTCATCGAGCGGGATCTCGTCCATGTCGATGCGCGTGCCGGTGGAGTTGGAGTGCTCGATCATCCCCACGGCCTCGTCGATGACGGTGAGGTTGGCGAGGCCGAGGAAATCGATCTTGAGCAGCCCCACCTGGGAGATGCTGGCCATGTCGAACATGGTCACCGCGCTGCTCCGGTCGCCGGTGGTGGACCGCTGCAGCGGCACGATGTTGGTGAGCGGCTCGGCGCCGATGACCACACCCGCCGCGTGTGTCGAGGCGTTGCGGCAGATGCCCTCGAGCCGCTTGGCGATGTCGATGACCTGGCGCGCCCAGCCCTCACTCTCGTACAGGCCGCGCAGCTCCCTGCTGTCCGCGAGCGCCTTCTCCAGCGTGATCTTCACGCTGAGCGGCACCAGCTTGGCGAGGCGGTCGACATCCGGCAGCGGCACGTTGAGCGCCCGGCCCACGTCGCGGATGACCGCGCGGGCCGCCATGGTGCCGAAGGTGATGATCTGGGCCACGTGGTCCTCGCCGTACTTCTGCTGCACGTACTGCAGGACGCGATCGCGGCGGCGGTCGTCGAAGTCGATGTCGATGTCCGGCATCTCGACCCGCTCGCGGTTGAGGAAGCGCTCGAAGATGAGCCCGTAGCGCAGCGGGCAGATGTTGGTGATGCGCAGCACGTAGGCCACCAGCGAGCCTGCCGAGCTGCCCCGCCCGGGACCGACCACCACACCGTCGCACCGCGCCGCCCGGATGAGGTCCCAAACGATGAGGAAGTACGGCGCGAAACCGGTTGTCTCGATGACATCGAGCTCCATCGCCAGGCGCTCACGGGCCTCGGCGGTGATGCCGTCGCCGTAACGCTCGCGCAGGCCGACCTGGCACAGCTCGCGCAGGTAGCTCTCCGCGGTGTGGCCCTGCGGGATGGGCGAGTAGGCCGGGAGGAGGTTGCCGCCCAGTTTGAGCTCGAGGTTGCAGAGGCCGGCGACGGCCACCGTGTTGCGCACCGCCTCCCCGTACGCCGCGAAGCGGTCACGCATGTGCGCGCCGGAGGTCACCGAGAAATGCGGACCCGCAAACCGGAAACGCTTCTCGTCCTCGCGCCGCGCCTGCGTCTGGATGCAGAGGAGGATGTCGTGCGCCTCGGCGTCCTCGACGCCGATGTAGTGGGCGTCGTTGGTCGCCACCAGGGGCAGGCCGGTCCGCCGCGCGATCTCCAGCAGGCCGGCGCGGATCGCCTCCTCCTCGGCGATGGCGTGGTCCATCATCTCGAGGAAATACCCGTCGGGGCCGAACATCTCCATGTGCTGGCGGGCGACGCTCTCAGCGGCATCCATGTCGCCGCCGAGGATTGCCTGGGGCAGTTCACCGCCGATGCAGGCTGACAGGCAGATCAGGCCATCGGCGTGCTCGGCGAGCAGCTCCTTGTCGATGCGCGGCTTGTAGTAATAGCCCTCGAGGTGCGACTTGCTGACCAGCTGGATGAGGTTGCGATAGCCGGTCTCGTTGCGGGCCAGCAGGATGAGGTGGTTGGGGTCGCGGTCGGTGCGGCCCTCGCGGTCATGGCGCGAGCGCGGCGCCATATACATCTCGCAGCCGATGATCGGCTTGATCCCCGCCGACCTGGCGGCGGTGTAGAACTTGACGGCGCCGTACAGCGCGCCGTGGTCGGTGATGGCCAGCGCGGTCTGGCCGTGTCCCTTGGCCGCGGCGACGAGGTCGGTGATGCGCGAGGCGCCGTCGAGCAACGAGTACTCGGTGTGGGTGTGCAGGTGGACGAACGGCTCGACGTCATCCGCCTCGACAACCCCGCCGACCGGCTCGTTGACCATGCTCTCCTCGCGTTGCTGCCGAACAGACGTACGGTAGCAGTAGGACAGGCCCTCTCGCGAGCAGAGGTGGCCCAGGCCTCGACCCGTATCCTCGGAATCCCGTGAACTTCCTCACCGGCCTGAACAGCGCCGTCGCCACCGTCCTCATCTGCGTCCTCCTCTTCATCGACGAGGCGGGGGTGCCGCTGCCGTTCATCCCCAGCGAGGTGCTGCTGATCGTCGCCGGCCTGCTCATCGCTTCAGGAACCCTCAACCCCTTCTTCTTCTACCCCGTCGCGCTCCTGGCGCTCGTCGGGGGATCGTTCACCGGGTACAGCTGGGCGCGGCGGGTCGGGCCGCAACGCCTTCGCAGGGTGGCCGTCAGGCTGCGCGCGGCCAGGGCGTACGACCGGGCGACGCGACGGCTTGCCCGCGCCGACGTCCGCCACATCGCGCTCGCCCGGCTCATCCCCGGCGTGCGCCCGTACGCAACACTCTGCGCCGGCGCCGCCGGAGTGCCGGCGCGGACCTTCATGGAAGCGAATGTCCCGGCCCTCATCGGCTGGACCGCGCTGATGACCGCCATCGGGTTTGTGGCGGGGGCGCCCGCCGAGCACGCTCTGACCGCGGTCGAGGCTCAGCTCTTCAACTTCGCGCTGAGCGGCGGCCTGCTGGTCGCGCTCGGTGTGGTCGCATACCGGGCGGCGCGGCGCGCGCCCGAACCGCGTCGCGGCTCCACGTCGGGCCCGTTCTTCGGCATCGCCCGGCGCGACCGCTACTGGCTCGCGTTCGCCGTTGACGCCGGGATCATCGCGGTCATCGTCGCGGGCTTTGATCAGCTCACGCGCGCGATCCTCGACCTCAAGTACCAGATCTTCCCGGAAGGTCGCTACGACGTGGTCGCCATCGTGCTCGCCATCGCGCTCGCGTACATCGTGGTGAGCCGGCGCAGCTCGACCGGCGAGACGGCAGGCGAGCGTCTTTTCGACGTCAGCTACGTGCACCGCGGTCCGCACACACCCCGAGAGGCTCCGCCAGACGACGACGACGACACCGACGACGATGTCGGCGTCAGCGACGCGGTCTAGCCCTCGCGGACGAGCGTGACCACGCTTTCGATGTGGTGGGTCTGCGGGAACATGTCCACCAGCTCGTGCTGCTCGATGCGGTACGGCCCCGAGACACAGAGCACACGCAGGTCGCGTGCCAGTGTGGCCGGGTCGCAGGAGACGTAAACGATCCTCGCGGCTCCGGCCAGCGCCAGCCACGCCGTGACGCGCTGGTCACAACCGGCGCGCGGCGGGTCGAGCAGGACGGCATCCACGCCCACACCGGCGCCCGGCAGCGCATCCTCGACGGCCTGCGCGACGTAGCGCACCCGCGCAGCGCAGTCGTTGAGCTCGGCGTTGAGGACTCCCAGCCGCGCCGAGTCGCGGTTGTTCTCGATGCACACCACGGACGCGCCCCTAGCGGCCAGCTCGCAGGCGAGGACGCCAACCCCAGCGTAGGCGTCGACGACGGTGCGCCCTGCGACGTCGCCCAGGCCGCGCAGCGCCGCGCCGTAGAGCAGCTCGATGGATCCCCAGTTGACCTGGATGAAGGTGTCCGGCGAGACGCGATAGTCGTGCCCGCGCCAGCTCAGCGTCGTCGACGTCGCGCTCCAGCGCTCGCCCGCGCTGCGCGCGTGCGCGTCGACCGACGCGCTGGGGATGGCGCGCGGGGGCCGTGGGCGCAGCAGCAGCTCTTCGCCCCCCTCCCCCGCGGTAAGGTGCAGGGCGGTCAGCCCGGATTCCCCGGCGTCGCGCACCAGGCCGGTGAGCGCCGGCAGCGACGAGGTGATGCGGGGGTGATGGATCAGACAGTCGTCGACCGCAACAGGTGTCCAGCTGCGCACCCGGTTGAAGCCGAGGCGCGCATCGCTCATGCCCGCGGTGCCGGGGATGACGTGGAACTCGCCGCGCCAGCGGTAGCGCCACGGTTCGGCCGCGCCGTGCACGGCGAACCGCTGTGGCACGGTCACCTTCTGCCGGCGCATAGAGTCGCGGACGATCTCCGCCTTCAGCTCCAATTGCTGTGCGTACTCGACGTGCTGCAACTGGCAGCCGCCGCACTCACCGTAGTACGGGCACGGCGCCTCGACGCGGTGTGGTGAGGGCGCGTCGACGGCGACGGTGTGGGCGAACCACAGCCGGCCCTTGCGGTGCATTAGCTCCACGACAACGCGCTCGCCGGGGAGCGCACCGTCGACGAGCAGGCTGGTGGCGTCGTCGAGCCGAGCCAGGCAGAGCGCGCCGTGCACCATCGCGCCGGTCAGGACCGTGAAGCGCTCGCCGCGCCGGTGCGCGCGCGCAACCGCAACCGGCGCGACGTCAGCCGGCGAGTCGCTCACGCAGCAGGGTGGTGACCAGGCGCGCGTCGGCTCGCCCGCGCGTCGCCTTCATGACGGCTCCGACCAGCGATTGCAACGCGGCCTCGCGCCCGCTGCGGAAGTCGTCGCACGCTTTGGGGTTCGCGTCGATCACCTCGGTGATCAGCGCGCCGAGCTCGGCGGCGTCGCCCACCTGCGCCAGACCGCGCTCGGCCACCAGCGCGGCCGGGTCGCCACCGTCGAGGTAGAGCTCGGCGAGCAGGTCCTTGGCGGTCGAGCCGTTGATCGTGGCCGCCTCGACCAGCTTGAGCAACTCGGTCAGACCGGCAATGCCGAGCCCGCTGCCGGCGAGCGGCACGCGGTGCAGGTTGGCGAGCGCGGCGACGTCGCCGGTCAGCCAGTTGGCTGCCACCTTGGCGGAGGCGCCGGCACGCACCAGGTCCTCGTACGTGTCGGCGTCGGCTCGCGTGGTGGTGATCACCGCCGCGTCGTATGCCGACAGCCCGTACTGCTCGCTGAACCGGACCGCGCGGGCCTCGGGCAGCTCGGGGATCGCCACGCGAATGCGCTCGACCAGGTCGCGGTCCAACTGCAGAGGCGGCAGGTCGGGCTCCGGGAAGTAGCGGTAGTCGTGGGCCATCTCCTTGCTGCGCTGCGACACCGTGGCGCCACGGGTCTCGACCCAGCCGCGGGTCTCCTGCACCAGCTTGCCGCCCTCCTCGAGGACCTTTCGCTGCCTCTCGATCTCGAAGGCGATGGCGCGGTGCACCGCGCGGAAGGAGTTCATGTTCTTGACCTCGACCTTGGTGCCCAGCTGCGTCTCACCGACGCGGCGTATCGACACGTTGGCGTCGCAGCGCAGCGATCCCTGCTCGAGGTTGCCATCGTTGACGCCGATGTACGTGAGGATCTGACGGAGGCGCACGAGGTACTCGCGCGCCGCGTCGGCGCTGCGCAGATCTGGCTCACCGACAATCTCCATGAGTGGCACGCCGCAGCGGTTGAGGTCGACCAGCGAGCTGAGCGCCTCCTGGAGCACGTCGCCGGCGTGGTGCATGGTGCCGGTGTCCTCCTCGAGATGCACGCGGGTGATGCCGCAGCGCGTGCGCTGCCCGTCCACCATGAACTCGAGGTGCCCGTTTTGCGAGAGCGGCAGGTCGTACTGGGAGATCTGGTACCCCTTGGGCAGGTCAGGATAGAAGTAGTTCTTCCGATCGAACTTGGTGAACGGCGGGATCTCGCAGTTGAGTGCCAGCGCGGTGCGCACCGTCATCTCCACTGCCTGACGGTTCATCACCGGCAACGCACCCGGCAGCCCCAGGCAGACGGGGCAGGTGTGGCTATTCGGCGCGGCGGCGGTGTAGTCGGCGCTGCAGACGCAGAACATCTTGCTGCGCGTCAGCAGCTGAGCATGCACCTCGAGGCCGATCACCGCCTCGTACCCGGTGTCGACGGCGCCGCTGCGCGCCTGCACGGTCACGCGGCCACCAATGGCGCGCGCAGCAGGTGCCAGTCCGTGGCCGCCTCGTAGGCGGCGGCGACCTGGAAGACGCGCGCATCGCGCAACCGCGGGGCGATCACCTGCAGGCCGACGGGGAGCCCCTCGGCGAATCCGCAGGGCAGCGACATCCCCGGGAGTCCGGCGAGGTTGACCGGGATGGTCAGCGCGTCGTTGAGGTACATCTCCAGCGGGTCCTGGATGGCGCCGGTGGTGAAGGCCACCTTCGGCGACGTCGGACACACCAGCGCGTCCACCGACTCGAAGACCGCGTCGAACTCGCGCGCGATCAGCGTGCGCACCTTCTGCGCGCGCCGGTAATAGGCATCGTAGTAGCCGCTGCTGAGCGCGTAGGTGCCCAGCATCACCCGGCGTTTCACCTCGTCGCCGAAGCCCTCGTCGCGGGTGCGCAGAAACGTATCGGTGAGCGATGGTCGCTCGACACGGCGACCGAAGCGCACCCCGTCGTACCGCGCCAGGTTCGAGGAACACTCGGCGGGCGCGATGATGTAGTACGTCGAGAGGCCGAGATCGGTGCTCGGCAGCGACACCTCCTGGATGGACGCGCCCAGGCCCTCGAGCACCGCGATCGCCTCAGTGACGCGCTGGCGTACGCCGTCCTCCAACCCCTCGCCCATGTACTCGCGAGGCACCCCGAGGCGAAGGCCGCGGACGCCGTCGCGCATGGCCGCAAGGGGGTCGTCGACCTCGTCGGGCACCGAGGTGCTGTCACGGACGTCATGACCCGCGACGGCCAGGTACGCGCTGGCGGCGTCCTCGACGGTGTGCGCGAACGGGCCCACCTGGTCCAGGGACGACGCGAAGGCGATGAGCCCGTAGCGCGACACGCGCCCGTACGTCGGTTTGAACCCGACCACCCCGCAGAGAGACGCCGGCTGGCGGATCGACCCACCGGTGTCGCTTCCGTAGCTGATCGGCACGATTCCCGCGCCTACCGCCGCCGCGCTGCCACCGCTGCTGCCGCCGGGGACTCTCTCGACGTCCCAGGGGTTGCCGGTCGGACCGTACGCGGAGTTCTCGGTGGACGAGCCCATCGCGAACTCGTCGCAGTTGGTCTTGCCCACGGGCACGGCCCCGGCGTCGAGGAGGCGCTGCACCGCGGTGGCGGTGTACGGCGGGCGGAAGGTCTCGAGGATGCGCGAGCCCGCGGTGGTCAGGTATCCCTCGACGCAGAGCACGTCCTTGAAGGCGACGGGGATGCCGCACAGCGGCCCCGCCGCCACCGGGTCGTCGTGGAGCATTCGCGCGGCTCGTCCGGCCTGTTGGTCGGCGAGCTCGTCGGTGAGCGCCAGGAAAGCGTTGAGCGAGCGGCCCTGCCCGGCGAGCTGCGCGCGCGCGTCGGCGAGGAGCTGGGCCGGGGTCAGCTCCCCGGCGCGCAGAGCTGTGGCCATCGCGGCTGCGGTCATGCCGGCGGTGGTCATTCCTGGATGGCCCCCACCCGGAAGTACTCGCCGTCAGTGTCGGGAGCGTTGGCGAGCGCCTGCGCCTCGGTGAGCGAGGGCTCGGGCTCATCCTCGCGCCAGACGTTGACGAGGTCACCCACCTGGGCCGTCTCGGGGATGTTGGAGATGTCGGCGCGCTGCAGCGCGGAGATGTGCTCGAGGATCAGGTCGAGCTCGCCGGCGATGCGGCGCTTCTCATCGTCATCGAGGCCGAGCCTGGCGAGCATGGCGACGTGGGCGACCTCGTCCGGACTCAGGGTCATCGCCACATTATTCGCGACCCACGGGCGACCTCGCGCGCTCAGCGATCGGGCAGGGGCAGCCAGGTGAGCACCGCCTGCTCGGTGGGCGCGAAGCCGGCGGCGCGGTAGGCGGCGAGCGCAGCGTCGTTGTCGCCGCGTGTCCACACGGACGCGAAGCTCACGTTGCGCCGGCGCAGGAACGCGACCGCCTCGGCGACGAGGCTGCGGGCCACACCGCCGCCACGGACCTCGGGGCGGACGTAGAGCTCGGCAAGCTCGGCCTCGAGCCCCGTCCCAGGATCGAACAGCACCACCCAGCACACGCCGATTGCGTGGCCGCGGCCGTCGCGCGCCACCATCAGGTGGTTCTCGCCGGTGAACGTCGGTGCGACGCGCAGGCGGCGCTCCACCTCGTCGCGTGTCTCGCGGGGGTGGTCGTAATGGTCCTGCTCGGCCAGCGTCAGGTCGATGAGCATCTCGGCGATCTCAGCGTCCTGCCCTGACATCTCCTCGATGCGGATCTCGTCTGCCACGCGCGGATTGTGACCGCGCCGTACGTGGGCGCCGTCTGCTACGGAATGGCCGGGGGCGCCGCCGGTGCGGAGCCAGGTGACACCACGGCGGGCTCCGGTTGGACGCAGGGGGGGATGACGCCGTTCTTCTGCGCCGGGCACGGAACCGCCGATGGCGGCGCCGGCAGCGGCCCCCCGCCCGCGTGCCGCCACAACTTGGCGTCCCAGACCCACGTATCGGCGCCCACCGTCGCCGGTGAAGAGGCGCCATGGAATCCGTACAGAACCTCGCCGCCGAACAACACCACCGTTGCGCCGGGGCCTTCGGACATCGCCGCGCCGGTCCGCTGGTTGGGATGGGCCACGAACGGTGTGGTGGCCGTCTCATTGACCCAATGGCCCTGGCGCCAATGCCAGGTCTCTCCAGAGTTGGTGAGCACGACAATCTGACCTTCGACAGCCGCGACGGTGCCACCGGCAAAGGTCGGCGGCGCCGCCACATTGTCGAGCTGCGACTTCTGCTGCCAATCGGATCCGGTCCACGTCGAGGTGATGACGAACTGGGACGGCGCCCGCGGACAGGACGCAGTCGCGGGACACGACGGGCTGTAGAGGCCGTTGTCTGACTGCGTCATCAGGGTGGCGTGCTGGCTCCCCGGGTCACTGAAGAGAAACGTGAACGGCCCGGCTTGCACGCTGGCCGGTCGCTTCATCCAGAAGCCGCGAGACCACGTCCACGTGACGATGACATTGCTGCCCGCACACGTGGGCAGGCAGAGCGGATCGGGAGCGATCGCGGGCTTGCTGCTCGACGCCGCCAGCGGGCAGGCGATGGCGCCACCGTTCGCGACCGGCGACAGCATCCGAGGGCCGCACCGGGAGAAGCCTGCCGACACCGCCACTACCTGGTGCGTCGCGGTGTCGAACGCAAGCTGCGCGCCGGCGGGAGGTGTGGTGTCCGCGTTCCCTGAGGCGCCGGACCATGCGCCGTCACTGAACAACCACGTCTGCGCAGCGGGCACCACCGGCAGGGGAACCGGAGGGCAGGAGAGCGCCGGCCCCGAGACGGGAACCCCGGTAGGCGGCGTGGCGTTCGACGGCGCCGGGGCGATCGCCGGCGCCGCTGTCACCGTGGCGGCGTTCGGGGTGCCCCCCGACACCGAGCCGGGCGTAGCCGTGCCGCTGCCCACGCAGCCACTGCTGCTGACACTCCCGCCACTGCTGCTGACCGGAGCGGCAGGGACGCCGAGCAGGAGCACGCCGGCGTCGGCGGGGTCGTCGACCATCCGGACGTCTACCAACGGCCCCGGGCCGCGCGCAGCCGCCTTCCAGGAGGAGCCGTCCCAGGTCCAGGCGTCGGTCAGTGCCTTGCCTGAGGCGTCGGTGCCACCGAACATCACAGTGACCCCGGCGGCCGAGTCGTAGGCCATCGCCGCGTTCGACCGCGCCGGCGGTCCGCCTGCGGAGCTGGACGGCGCGTCGCCGTGGCGAGCGGTGCGCAACGCCAGGAAGGTCCCGGCCCCGGCAAGGGCCACCGCCACCACCAGGGCCCCGGCGAGGGCCTGCGGCCAGTGCGACGTGCGGGCACGGCCGTCGAGCCCCGATGTCCGGGTCGCGTAGCTGGCTGTCGACGGGGGCGCCTTGAGCTCATCGAAGGCCGCTGAGAGGTCGCGATCGTCCTCGGTCATGCCATCTCCCGAAGCCGCGAGCGAACCCGCTCGAGTGCGCGGTGGGTGGCCATCTTGGCGGCGCTCTCGCGCATCCCCAGCACCTGGCCGACCTCGGCAAAGGTCAAGCCTCCGGCGACGCGGAGCCCGACCAGCTGGCGGTCGCGTTCGCGCAGCGTCTCCATCGCCGTGCAGATGGAGGCGAGGTCGAAGCGCTGCTGGACGTTCTCCTCGACGCTGTCGGGAAACTCACGATCCCGACCGAGGCGCGCGAGCAGCGAGCGTCGCCGGCCGTCACGCCGGTACTGGTCGATCACGGCGTTGCGAGCGATCCGGAACAGCCAGGTGCGCACGCCGACGGCGTCAGGGCGGACGCGGCCGTACGCCGCAAAGGCTGCGGCGAACACGTCGCCGGTGACGTCCTCGGCCACGTCGGGGTCACGGAGCTGGGACAGGCAGAAGCGGTAGACGGCGTCGGCATGGTCGCGATACACCTCGTCGAAGGGCCTCACCGCGTCGTCCAGCCGTGCGCCGGTCATGGCGGCGATCATCGACTGCACAAACGTCCCTGCGCGCGATTCGTCACATCCCGGCCGGGGCGGGCGGCGTCGCTACACTCGCCGCGCGATCCACTACAAGGAGCCACCGGTGAGCGAGACGCCCCAACCCAAGAACCCCGAGCGCCTCGAGCTCGAGGCGCTGACCGGCCTGCAGCCAGGCCTGGCCCGGCTCATGCCCGACATCGGGGTGCGGATGTGGAAGGCGTACCACGCGGGCCGCGCCCAGAACTGGCCGCTGGCCACCTGGCAGCTCAAGGAGATGCGCAAGCTCTTCCGGCTCGGCAACGTCACCCGGCCCAAGTACGAGGCCAACGTCGAGACCTTCATCGATGAGGACCTGGCTCCCCTCTTGGCGGCCTGCGAGGGCGGCGACCTGGCCGCGTTCGAGCGAGCGTTCCACGAGGCGGTCGATGCGGCCAACGAATACCACCGCCGCTGGAACAAGGGGTTCCTGGTCTGGAAGGTGCCGCCGACGCCGCCAGAGGACCTGGTGCTCGAACCGCAGGCCTGACGGAGCGTGCCGGCGGCAGACATCTGCTACACCGGACGGATGCATGGTGACGTGATCGGGATGCTCAACACCCTGCGTCGCGGGGGCATCCGCGATGCTCGCGTCCTCGACGCGATGGCCTCTGTCCCGCGCGAGCAGTTCGTGCCGCCCGGGCAGCGGGGCGAGGCCTACGCCGACCGGGCGCTGGCCATCGACTGCGGCCAGACGATCTCCCAGCCGCTCATGGTTGCCGTGGTCGTCCAGGCACTCGACATCCAGGCAGGGGATCGGGTCCTGGACGTGGGCACGGGATCGGGATACCAGGCCGCGGTGCTGGCCGCGTGCGGCGCGGAGGTCGTCGGCATCGAGCGCCTGACCCAGCTGGCCGAGTCGGCACGACAGCGCCTGACGGCGGCCGGCTATGACATCCCGGTCCACGTGGGTGACGGCACCCTGGGCCTGCCCGACCTGGCGCCGTTCGACGCCATCGCCGTCGCCGCCACCGCGCCGTGGCTGCCCCCGGCGCTGCCCCGCCAGCTCAGCGAGCGGGGCCGCCTGGTGATCCCGCTGCATCGCGAGGGCGAGCAGATGGACGAGCTCGTGCGCCTCCGGTTGCTGGATGGCCGCTGGGTCACCGACAACCTCGGGCCGTGCCGCTTCGTCCCCCTCATCGGGGGCGACGCCTACCTCGGCTGAGCCGCGGCCGCGGGCACCCGGAACATGCGCACCAGCGGGCCTCCGCCGGTCCGCTCGACGGCGTCGCCCGCGGACGCTCCGAAGGCGGTCTCGAGGACCAGGGACACCTCGCTGTCGGCAGGACGCTGGTCGAGGCCTGAGCGGGTCAGGGTGACCGCGTACTGGTCGACGCCGTCGTCGCGGTTGGGGTACCGCGCTCGGGTCACGGCGACCCTCAGGCCCAGTTCGGCAAGGTCGATCTGGTGCCGGCCGGGCAGCTTGATGCCGGGCGGGCTATCGAAATCCTCGTCGGCCCGCTCGCGCAGCCTGCGCAGCTGCGCGGCCGTGTCGTGGCCGTCGCCCTCATGCACGGAAGCAGGGTACCGCCATCGCCGGCGTCGGACGTTTAGCATCACGGTGGCGCGAGGTATCCCACCAGGAGCGGCGCAGAAGCGTCAGTTCAACACTTCGAATTTCCTCGATTCGCATTTACCCGGGAGGGTTCAACCCCATGGCCAAGACCGTCGGCATCGACCTCGGCACCACCAACAGCGTCGTCGCTGTGATGGAAGGTGGCGAGCCTGTCGTCATCCCCAACGCCGAGGGCGGGCGCACCACGCCGTCGGTGGTCGCCTTCACTCGCAGTGGCGAGCGCCTGGTGGGCACGCTGGCCCGTCGTCAGGCCGCCGTCAACCCAGAGAACACCATCTCGTCGATCAAGCGCTTCATGGGCCGTCTCGTCAACGAGGTGAGCAATGAGGCCAAGCAGGTGCCCTACAAGATCGTGCCCGGCAAGGACGGCCGCGTCGAGGTCGAGGTCTCCGGCGAGCGCCACACCCCCGAGCAGATCTCCGCGATGATCCTCCAGAAGCTCAAGACCGACGCTGAGGCGTATCTCGGCGAGAAGGTGAGCGACGCGGTCATCACCGTGCCGGCGTACTTCAACGACGCCCAGCGCCAGGCCACCAAGAACGCCGGCCAGATCGCCGGCCTCAACGTGCTGCGCATCATCAACGAGCCTACTGCCGCATCACTGGCCTACGGGCTCGAGAAGAAGGAGAACGAGAAGATCCTCGTCTTCGACCTCGGCGGTGGCACCTTCGACGTCTCCATCCTCGAGGTGGGCGAGGGAGTCTTCGAGGTCAAGTCGACCAACGGTGACACCCACCTCGGCGGTGACGACTACGACCGTCGCATCGTCGACTGGCTTGCCGACGAGTTCAAGAAGGACCAAGGCATCGACCTGCGCAGCGACCGCCAGGCGCTGCAGCGGCTGACCGAGGCGGCTGAGAAGGCCAAGATCGAGCTCTCGCAGCGACAGGAGACCGAGGTCAACCTTCCCTTCATCACTGCCGACGCGTCGGGCCCGAAGCACCTCGCGATCTCGCTGTCACGCAGCAGGTTCGAGCAGCTCACCGAGGACCTGACCAACCGCACCCGCAAGCCGTTCGAGGACGCGCTCAAGGATGCCGGCCTGTCGGCGTCGGAGCTCGACGAGGTGATCCTTGTCGGTGGTTCCACCCGCATGCCCGTGATCCAGGAGCTGGTCAAGTCGTTCACCGGCAAGGAGCCACACCGCGGAGTCAACCCGGACGAGGTGGTCGCCATCGGCGCCGCCATCCAGGCGGGCGTGCTCAAGGGTGAGGTCAAGGATGTCCTGCTGCTCGACGTCACGCCGCTGAGCCTCGGCATCATGACCGAGGGTGAGGTGAACACCAAGCTGATCGAGCGCAATACCACGATTCCCACGTCGAAGTCGCAGGTGTTCTCGACAGCCTCGGACAACCAATCGTCGGTCGAGGTGGTGGTGCTCCAGGGTGAGCGCCCGCTGGCTCGCGACAACCGCATCCTCGGCACCTTCACGCTCGACGGTATCGCGCCGGCGCCACGTGGGCTGCCGCAGATCGAGGTGACGTTCGACATCGACGCCAACGGCATCCTCAATGTCAGCGCCAAGGATCGCGGCACCGGCAAGGAGAACCGGGTCACCATCACCGGATCGACCACCCTCGATAAGAGCGAGGTGGAGCGCATGGTGAAGGAGGCCGAAGTCAACGCCGAGGAAGACCGCAAGCGGGCCGAATCGATCGAGACCCGCAACCGCGCGGAGAACCTCGCCTACCAGGCCGAGAAGGCTCTCACCGACGCCGGTGACAAGGTCCCCGCCGACGTGCGCAGCGACATCGAGGCCAAGGTCAAGGGGGTGCGCGACGCGATCACCGCCGGCGACACCGACGCCATCAAGTCAGCGGGCGACGAGCTGCAGGCATCCATCCAGAAGATCGGCGAGGCGGTGTACGCGCAGCCCGGGAGCACGCCGGATGCGGGTGCCCCCAACGGAACAGCCGCGCCGGACGAGCACGCCACGCCGCCGGCCGGCGACGACGTCGTCGACGCGGAGTTCAAGGAGGTTTAAACCTCCCGCTGAAGGCCCGGCACCAGCAGGTGCCGGGCTCTTCTGTTTCAAGGCGATTTGGTTGCTCGACCGACCAATTCACCCCCCTTATATATGACCAAGGCGACGGCGCATGATCCTGTGGCCTTGCCATCCCCGGAGGGCTTCCGGAGGGGGCTTCATATGGAGAGGAGGGCACCGACCATGGCGCGAGCATTCGAGGACACGGCGCTGAGGACCCCGGAGCAGGCGGCGCCGCTGGTCGGGGACCCAGCTCCGCTTGGCCTGGCGGGCTTCGGGATCACCACGCTGCTGCTCTCTCTGATCAACGCCGGCATCCTGCACGCCACGGTCACCGCCGGCGTGATGGCGCTGGCGCTCACCTTCGGCGGTCTGGCTCAACTCCTCGCGGGCATGTGGGCATTCAAGCGGGGCAACACCTTCGCCGCCACCGCGTTCACCGCGTACGGAGCCTTCTGGTTCAGCTTCTTTCTCCTGGTCAACGTCTTCATCCCGCAGATGAAGACCGCCACACCCACCGATATCAGCACGTTCGTGGCCACGTACCTGCTCGCCTGGGGCATCTTCACCGCGTACATGTTCCTTGCCTCCCTGGCCGGCGCGCGGGCGGTGCAACTTGTCTTCTTCCTGCTCACGATCACGTTCGTCGTGCTCGCCATCGGTGACTACGCGGCGAGCACGACCATTCACAACGTCGGCGGCTATGTCGGTATCGCGACCGCGGCGGCGGCCGTGTACGCCTCGTTCGCGGACGTGACCAACGCCAACTTCAAGAGGCGCGTGCTGCCAACCTGAGGAGACCAACCTGATGGCTCAGACGGCTTCGGATTCCACGATCGATGCGCTCCTCAAGGAGGGACGGACGTTCCCGCCCAGCCCCGAGTTCACCGCCCAGGCGAACGTTCGCGACGACAGCCTGTGGCGCGAGGCGGACGCGGACCCGGAGGCGTTCTGGGCCAGGCAGGCCGAGAAGTACCTCAGCTTCTCTCGCCCCTGGGACACGATCCTGGAGTGGAACCTCCCCTTTGCGCGCTGGTTCGTGGGCGGCACGCTGAACGCCAGCTACCAGTGTCTCGACCGTCATGTCGACGCCGGCCACGGAGACAAAGTCGCGTACCTCTGGGAGGGCGAGCCGGGCGACACGCGCAGCATCACCTACGCGGAGCTTCTTGAGCAGGTCTGCCGTTTCGCCAACGCGCTGCGCGGCCTCGGCGTCAAGCGCGGTGACCGGGTGGGAATCTACATGGGCATGGTCCCGGAGCTGCCGGTGGCGATGCTCGCCTGCGCGCGCATCGGTGCAGCTCACTCGGTGGTGTTCGGTGGCTTCTCCGCCGACGCCGTCGCCGACCGCATGAACGACTCGGGATCTGTGTGCCTGATCACCCAGGACGAGGCGTGGCGCCGCGGCACCACCGTGCCGTTGAAGCGCAACGTCGACGAAGCGCTCACCAAGACCGAGACCATCACGCAGGTCGTGGTGGTGCGGCGCACCGGCAACGACGTTCCCATGACCGAAGGGCGTGACCACTGGTACCACGACCTCGTCAGTGCCCAGGAGCCAACCTGTGAGCCCGAGGCGATGGACAGCGAGGACCTGCTCTTCACGCTGTACACGTCGGGGACCACCGCGAAGCCGAAGGGCATCAAGCACACCACCGCCGGCTACCTGCTGCAGACGATGTACACGCACGACCTCGTCTTCGACATCCACCCGGACACCGTCTTCTGGTGTGCCGCCGATATCGGCTGGGTCACCGGTCACAGCTACATCGTGTACGGCCCCTTGGGCAACGGCGTCACGTCCGTTATGTACGAGGGCACCCCGGACTTCCCCGACAAGGACCGCTGGTGGGCGACCATCGAGAAGTACGGGGTCACCGTGCTGTACTGCGCGCCTACCGCGATCCGAACGTTCATGAAGTGGGGTCGCGAGTACCCCGACAAGCACGACCTCTCGTCGCTGCGCATGCTTGGCACCGTCGGCGAGCCGATCAACCCGGAAGCCTGGATCTGGTACCGCGAGATGATCGGCGGCGGGCGTATACCGGTAGTCGACACGTGGTGGCAGACGGAGACCGGCGGGATCATGATCGCGCCGCTTCCCGGGGTCACCACCCTGAAGCCGGGCTCGGCAACGCGACCACTTCCCGGCATCGGCGCGTCCGTCGTCGATGAGCAGGGCAACGACGTGCCGCTGGGCGGGGGCGGCTACGTGGTGCTCACCCGACCGTGGCCGGGAATGCTGCGCGGCATCTGGGGCGACGACGAGCGCTACAAGGAGACCTACTGGAAGAAGTACGGCGATCGCTACTTCGCCGGCGATGGCGCGCGCATCGACGATGAGGGCTACTTCTGGTTCATGGGCCGAGTCGACGACGTCATGAACGTAAGCGGGCACCGCATCAGCACCACCGAGGTGGAGTCCGCGCTGGTCGACCACCCTAAGGTCGCCGAGGCCGCGGTCACTGCCAAGGCCGATCCGCAGACGGGGCAGGCGGTGGCGGCGTTCGTCACCCTGCGCAGCGGCTACGAGGAGAGCACCGAGCTGGCCGTCGAGCTTCGCGAGCACGTCGGCAAGCTGATCGGCGCCATCGCCAAGCCGAAGTGGATCACCTTCACCCCCGAGCTGCCCAAGACGCGCAGCGGCAAGATCATGCGGCGGCTCCTGCGTGACATCTCCGAGAACCGCAACCTCGGTGACACCACCACGCTCGCCGATGCCAACGTCGTCAAGGAGCTGCAGACGCGCGCCGCCGCCGAGGCGGACAAGGAGCAGTAGCGCGGGTTATTGCACTTGGTCGATGCGGGCCAGCACCCAGTCGTAGTCGCCGCTCATCACCGGCGCCTTGCAGTACGAACAGACCCCGCTGAGGTCGACGTCGAGCGGGGCGCCGCAATTGGGACAGTGTTGCGCCATGGTTCCCCCGTCGGCGCGGGTGGTCGCCTTCGAGGAACGCTCGAATAGCCAGTCCTCGGACCACTCCCCGACGGAGCGGTCACCGCGGACGACCTTGTTGGTAGCCACGTCGACGTCGTAGTCCGCACACGCGGCGTGCATGCGCAGCTGGATGTGGTCCTTCTGCGGGCCACCGCCGGCGCTGACGATGGTGGCGCCGGCGAGCGCAAGGTTGTCGAGCACGTTGCGCTGGCCCTTGGCGACGTACTGCTCGATCTGGGCGCGGTGCTGGTCCCAGAGCGTGTCGGACATGACCCGGCGGCTCTCCTCCGGTTTGCAGTCGCTCCAGGCCTTCTCCACGATGAAGAACTCGCGCTGCGCCTGGTTGATGAACTCCGTCTCATCGAACTGCGGGTCGTGCGCTTTGATCGCGGCGAGGCCCGACGCCACGCTGTCAACGGAGGATGGCTCCTGCTGGCCGCCGATTGGAAAACCGCTGGGCACGCCCATCGGCCGCTGGTCACCGTAGCGCGGGATGTAGCCCCCTCCCCCGCCGGTCACTCCCTGCGGGCCCCGGTATGACATGCGACGCCACGCGTTGAATGCGGCGAGCAGCAGGAAGATGAAGAAGATCGGCCCCCCGCCGAAGAACAGCAGTGACAGCAGGCCCAGCGAGCCGAGCCCACCACCCCCGTAGTAGCCACCGCCGCCGTAGTAACCGCCGCCGCTGTAGCCGCCCCCGCCGCCGAAGCCTCCACCACCGCCACCAAAGCTCTGGCCGCCGCCGGCGCGGAGCAGCAGGGCGTGATGCACGAGCAGGTATGTGGTCGTCACTACGGCCTCCAGGTCTCGCCGGGTCCCGGCGGAGGCGGCAGCGGGTAGCCGTCGACGCGCTCGTCCGCGCTGTCGCTGCGCTCACCGAGCAGGCGGCCGAACAGACCCTGGAGGAGGATGGGGATGGCGATGGCCACGACTCCCAGGATGAAGGTCGGGGCGTTGGGCAGGTTGGCCTCGTTACTGAGGCCCTGATAGCAAAAGAGCGCCTCGACGAAGGAGATCCCGATGATCAGGGCCATCCCGATCATCAGGACGACCTCCTGGTTGCTCTCCTCGAGAGGGCCGAAGTGCGGGAAGCGGATCTTGGCGACGCGGTAGATCTTCAACGCGGTCCAGGAGTTCAGCATCAGACCGCTGACAAACGCGAGCACGCTGATCCCGAGGCGGAACTGCGCGAGGTTGTGCACGATGAAGGCCGCGATGTTGACGATGATCAGTCCGACCGGCGTCACCGCCCCGATGGCGGGGATGGTCCAGCGGCGCAGCTGGGCCGCGACTCCACGCCGCCTGGGCAGGTCAAGCTCGCTCCGGCGCATCCGTGTGGACATGGGCTAAGAGTACGGGGCCATGGCCACACGGGGGGTATCCGTGTGGTGGTCGGCGATACACAGCCGTGATGGCTTTGCGAACGGGTCCTCTGACCCGCGCCGCGACCCCATCCGTAGGCTGACCGCATGCCCTCTCGAGGACTGCGCGGACTGTGGCTGCGAAGCGCCGCCGCCGTAGCCGCCTGCCTGCTCGCGCTCTCGTCCACCGGTGCCCTGGTCGCAGCCGCGGTCGTCGCTCCGGGTTCGGCGCCGGCCATCGTGCTGGCCGACCACGGGAGCGGGGACGGCACCAGCGACGGGAAGAGCAGCGGCGACAACAACGGCGACAGCGCGAGCCACACGCCGCCCGCGTGGGTGTCCGCCGCGCTCGCCAAGCTCATAGCCGAGCTGGACAAAAGCAAGCCCAAGCCCGCCCCGGCCGTGACGCACAAGCCGGCCTTGCACCCCACGCCGGCGGCCAAGCCGGCCACCTCGCATCACGCACGGGGCCTGGCCACACCTGCCGCGCCCGTCCCGACCGCCAAGGTCGTGGTCGACAGCTCCGACCCCGCACCCTTCTCGGCTCAGGCGGTGTTCGCCACCGACGCCGCCCGCGTGCTTCCGGTCGAGAGGCTGGGACCGCTGAGTGGCATCAGATTCGGGAGCGGGCTCTTCATCTGGCCGCTGCTCCTGGCGGTGGACGTGGTCGCGCTCGCCGTGATCGCGCGGATGGCACTTCGCCGGCGGCTCGCCTCGCCGGAGGACTGACCCGCCCGGCGGGTGTGGTCATGGCGGCGACCGGCCAGGGGTGGCGGAGCACCCTGACAACCCGGCTGCTCATCGGCGGACTGGTGATCACAGTGGCGCTGGTGGCGACCGTGTCCGGCTTCCTGCTGGTCAGCCGCGCGCTGCAGACCGACCAGGCGGTGCAGTCCGAGGCGAGCAACCGCTCGGCCACCGGCTACCAGCTCCTGGTGCACGTCACCCAACCGCAGACCCAGTTCGCGGCCACCGCCGTGGCCCGCTCAGCCGCCCTGCAGAAGGCGCTGGCGACCTCGGACGCCACGGCGCGTGCCGCTGCGCTGGCCACGCTCTTCGGATCCGGTCTCGGCGGCGCATCGTCTCCAGGCAGCCGGGTCGCCGTCCTCGACAGTGGTGGCTCCCCCGTCTACACCGACGAGTGCGGAGCCGGACAGACGGTGGGGTCGTGCGAGTCCCAGGCAGGCCCCCACCTCGGCACGGCAACAGCGTCGGTGGCCCTGGCCATCGCCGAGGGCCGGCTCGTGCAGTGCGAGGGCAGCGCGGCCGCCAACCGGCTGGCCGGCAAGGAGTGCCCGCCCGGATACGAGGGCGTGGAGCTGATCGGCAACACCCTGCCGGCGTTCGACGCCGCCGTCGTGGTCAGGGACAGCGCTCACCATTTCATCGGCGTGGTCGTGTACAGCACAACCCTGCAGGCGCAGTTCGCGCGGTTCGGTTCGGCCCTTCTGTACACACCCGCGCTGCTCACCAACGGCAACTCGCCGATGCTCTTTCGCTTCGACCCGGCGCAGAACTACTCACCGGCCCAGGGAACGGCGGACCCGCTATGGACGTCGGTGCTGGCCCATCATCCCGCCTCGTTCTCCGCCAAGTACCTGTCCGGGCCGGGCGGCAGCGTCGCCACCTCGTACATCGCGGTCACGGCCCCTGACGGCAGTGTCCCCGGCTACCTCGGCGTCGAGGTTCCCACCGCTGTGTTCGCGGGGCAGACCGGCGCCGACGAACGCACCATCCTGCTGATCGGGGTCACCGCCATCGTGCTGGTGTTCCTCATCATCGCGGCCTTCGCGTCGCGGTTCGTGGTGCGCCCGATCGCGCGGCTGGAGCGCGGCGTGCGCCGGATCGCCGGGGGCGACCTGAGCTCTGACGTCCCGGTGACCAGCAACGACGAGCTGGGCCGGCTGGCACGGAGCGTCAATCAGATGCGCAACCAGATCGCCGGCTACATCGGCCACCTCGACAGTTCCATCGAGCGCCTCGAGAGCGTCTCCCACGCGCTGACCGCAACCGGCGAGGGCGTGGAGGCGCTGCAGCGCAGCGTGCTCGCCGCGGCGAGCGCCATCGGAGGTGGCGAAGCGCGCGCTGCGCTGTTCACGATCGACGATGGTTCGCTGGAGGCAGCTGCCGGCGCCTCGCTGAGCGTGCTCGCCGCGTTCGATACCGAGGAGGTGGCCGGGTTGGCGCGTGGCGAGCACATCCGCCGCGATGCGGGCGATGTGTCACCGGGCCTCCTCGCAGTGCCGATGATGTACCACGCCGAGGTGGTCGGGGCGCTCGCCGTCTGGTCGTTCGACCCCCTCTCCGAAAGCGATGAGCGTGCGCTCGCCGCGCTCGCCAACAACGCCAGCGTGGCCACTGAGAACACGCGCCTCTACGAGCAGGAGCGTCACACCGTGCAGCGTCTCCGTGAGCTCGACATCCTCAAGACCAACTTCCTCACCACCACGCAGCACGAGCTGCGCACGCCCGTTCTCGCCATCAAGGGAGAGATCGAGCTGATCACGGCGGCATGGCAGCAGCTCGACGAGCCGACCAAGCTCGAGCTGGTTCGCGATATGGAGATCTCGGCGCGCCTGCTCGGCGACATCGTCGAGAACATCGTTGTGTTCTCGCTACTCAACTCGGAGGCGGTCACGCTGCGCACGGAACACGTCGACGCCGCCGCCGTCATCAACGTCACCGCAGCGCAGCTTCGCAAAAACTTCAGGGAGGGCCTCCCCATCGAGCTCGCCCTCAACCTTGCACCGAACACGTTCATCGTTGCCGACCGCGAGAGGTTCGAGCAGGTGATGCGCGCGCTGCTCGACAACGCGATCAAGTTCACGCCCGCGGACGGCCACGTCTCGGTGACCACGCGGCAGGTGGGAACCAGCTGCCGCGTGGACGTCGCCGACGATGGTATCGGCATCGACGAGCGCGAGCTGCCCACCGTCTTCGACCATCTCCGCCAGGTGGACGGCTCGCGCACCCGCCGTTACGGCGGCATGGGCATGGGGCTGGCCCTGGTCCGGCGCCTCAGCGAGGCTCATGACGCCGAGGTGTCGGTGACCAGCACGCCGGGGAACGGGACCTGCTTCACCTTGCACTGGCCGCTGGCAGTCGAGCGCCGCGAGGACAGCGCGGACAAAGCCAGTTGAAACCGTCAGCGCAGGCGACTTCATGCCGCCGGAGCTGACAGCGCTAGCCGGGGGTGCCCGAGGGGGAACGCAGTTCCCCCTTCGCCGTTAGGTGATCAGGCCGCTGCGTCGCCACAGCAGGAGCCCAGGGCCGCTGAGCAGGTCGCTGGCGGCGAAGAACCGCACCAGCTTGGAGCTCGCCCAGCGCATCGACTCGCGGCGCGCGGGATTGGCGAGCGCCATGCGGCGCGCGGCGCGCGGGTCCAGCCCAACCGCCGCATACGCGTCCGGGTGCACGAGGTGCGAGCTGACCGTCCATGCCGAACGCGCCACCACCCAGCGCGCCCAGGTGCGCGCCGCCGGTGACGCCGCCGCCATCTGGCGCCCCAGCTCGTCATGCGCGTAGCGGAGGTGGCGCGCCTCCTCGATCACATGGATGTGCGAGATGCGCCGCACCAGCGGTTGCACGCTCTCGTCGATCATCAACTCACGCTGGAAGGCGTCGAGGATCTCCTCGGCGATGAGGAATGCGGCGAAGACCTCGGGCCCGGTCGCGAAGCTCTTGAGCAGGCGGCCGAGGGTGTGCGCCAGCCGGCCCGGGCCGTACGTGGGGCAGCCCAGCTTCTCGATCATGCGCGAGAACATCACCGAATGACGGCACTCATCACCGACCTCGACGAGCGCGTAGCGAACGTGGTCGCTGGTCGCCGGCCGGTCGTAGATGTGTCGCGCCAGGAGCTGCAACAGGATCAGCTCGAACCAGATGCCCACGCTCGCCGTGCTGGCGATCTCGTGGCGTGAGAGGTCGACGCGCTGTGCGTGGCTCATCCGCTCCCACAGCGGCGTCCCATACAGGCTGACCCGGTGCTCGGGCATGTAGAACATGCCGTCGACGAGCGGCTGCTCCCAGTCGACATCCACCTCAGGGTCGAAGGACTTCTGCGCCGAGGCGCGCAGCAGCCGCTGCGCCATCGCCTCGCGGTCGGGCCGGTCGAGCAGCGTTCTCACGCGATCCTCTCCTCCGTGGGGCGCGCGGTCGGGGTGGGGTCGGGGAAGCCGAGGCGGCTGCGCATGGCGGCGGCCAGCGGCGCTGCGTTGTGCCGTCCGCGGGCGAGGTCGCGGCGCAGACGCCGGCGGATCACCGCGTCGGCTGTTCGCGGCAGGTGGCGGCACGCGGCCAGCTCGAAGCGGCCGAGCGCGCTGCACGCCAGGTCCCGTGGCGGGCGATCTGCAGTGAGCGCGCGAAGCACGGTGGCCACGACGTCCGCGGGCCGCTGCGGGCGCGTGGCGCCGTCCAGCGACAGGCCCTCAGCGATGCTGGCGTCGTGGATCGGGGTGCGGATGTAGCCGGGGTAGACGGTGGTCACACCGACGTGGCTGCCGTACTCTGCCCTGACGCTGTCAGCGTACGCCGCCAGGCCGCGCTTGGACACCGTGTATGCGGCCGCGAACGGGATGGTCGCGTAGGCCAGCTGGGAAGCGACGAAGACCAGACGGCCGCGCTGCGCCACCAGCTGGTCGATGCACGCCGCGGTGACCCGCCAGGGACCGAGCAGGTTGATGTCAACCGTGCGCGACACCGCGTCACCAGGCGCGGCTCCGGAGCTGGTCGGCATCCCGACGCCTGCGAAGTGGACGACAGCATCGATGCCACCCATCTCCGTGCGCGCCCGCGCGACCGCGGCGCTGACGCTGTCGGCGTCGCGGATGTCGCAGGCGATGACACCGCCCCCGATGAGGTCGAGCCCGGCAACGATGGCGCCGGCGGCGCGGAGCGCCCTGGTCGTCGCACCTCCCAGGGCGCCACCGGCGCCGGTGACGAGCACGCGGCGGCCGCGAAGCTCGGCGGTCATGCCACCCGCTCCGCAGACTCCGGTGCGGACCGCGCTGGAAGACCACGCCGCCGCTGGCGCCAGGTGTACACATCGAGGATGCGATTGGCGACGGCGATCTGGCGCATGGTCTCGCTGACGCCGACGAGGTGGCGGGCGTCGGCACGACGGATGCGTGCGAGGTCGATCGCGATGGGATGGTCGACGGTGGCCTGGATGCGCGCCAGCCGGGCGAGCAGCTCGGCGCCCCGGCTGATCAGGGGACCGGCGCCCCCGCGCGGTTGCAGCACTCCGAACGCGTAAATCCCCGCCACCGTTGACGGCAGCATCCCAAAGACGCGCTTGGGGATCCCGTTCTCCCACTCGAAGATGTCGCGGTCGAGGAAGGGGAAAGTCACCGCGAAGCCCGTCGCCCAGACGATGGTGTCGACCTCCTCGCGACGGCCGTCGATGAAGGTCACGGTCTTGCCGTCGAAGCGCTCGATGTCGGGCCGGTACTCGACGCGGCCGTGGCGCAGCGCGTGGAGCATCTCGCTGTTGACCACGGGATGGCGATCGAAGAGGCGGTGATCCGGGGTGGGAATGCCGTATCGCTCATTCCTGCCATGGATGATCCGAACCATGCTGCGCAGGAAGGTGCGCTGCGCCCAGAGCGGCATCCAGGGCAGGTCCAGCTCCGCGGCGGGGATTCCGAGGACGGTCTTGGGCAGGAAGTGGTAGCCGCGGCGCATGGAGATGAGCGAATGGCCGAGGTGGCGCGACGCCTCTACCGCGATGTCGCACCCGGAGTTCCCGGCGCCTACCACCAGCACCCGAGAGCCCTGGAAGTCGGACGGGTTGCGGTAGTCCTTGGAATGCATCTGCAGGCCGCTGAAGATGCCCGGGCGGGTGGGGATGTGCTTGTCCCAGTGGTGGCCGTTGCACACCGCCACCCCGGTGTAGCGGCGCGTCACCACCGTCCCGTCGGGCAGGCGCATGGTTGCGTCCCAGCCGCCGACGCCGTCAGGGGTAACGGGCACCACGTTGGTCACCTCGGTGCGGAAGCGGATCAGCTCGCGCAGCGAGAAGGCCTCCGCGTACGAGCGCAGGTAGGCAATCATCTGGTCGCGGCTGGGGAAATCGGGATAGCTGCGCGGCATCGGGAACTCGGCGTAGCCGGTGGTGTCCCGCGAGCTGATGATGTGGGTGGAGTCGTACACGCCGTTGAGCCAGTTACCGCCGACCTCGTCGTTCTTCTCGACCACCTCGACGTCGAGGCCGTCGGCGCGGAGAGCGCGCGCGACGCCGAGGCCCGCGTAGCCGGCGCCGATGACCAAGTGGGGAGCGGCTGGGGCTGTCATGGGTCCTCCTCGAATCTGAGCGTTACCTTGAGTAACAGTTACTATTAGTAGCATGCGCTCCCGAAAAGTCAAGGGGCCCGAGAACCGGGCACTCCTCCGGCCTCCCGGACCGGCCGGCGAGGCCCAGGCCGCAGGGCAGCGGGAACGCTGGCGTGGGCATCGGGAGACGCGCCGTGCCGAGCTCGTCGAGGCCGCCGTCGAAGCCATCCGGGCTCGGGGCGCCGGCGTCGGCATGGAGGACATCGCCGCCCAGGCGGGGGTGAGCAAGCCCATCCTCTACCGCCACTTCGCCGACCGCGCCGACCTCTGGCTGGCGGTGGGCCGGAGGGTGAACGACGAGCTGCTGGCGGCGATGTCGAGCGCGCTGCTCGTCGAGCGCCCTCCCCGCGAGACCATCGCGGCCGTCGTCGACACCTACCTGGCCATCATCGAGCAGGACCCCGAGCTCTACCGCTTCGTCGTTCACGGGTCACTGGCCGATCGGGGGATGAGCTCCGACCTGGTGCACGCCCAGATGGCCCTGATGGCCACCGAGGTGGCGCGCGTGCTCGATGACCGCCTCCGTGAGGCCGGCGTCGACTCGGGCGGAGCCGAGCCGTGGTCGCACGGCATCGTGGGCATGGTGCAGGCCGCGGCCGACTGGTGGATCGACAGGCGCTCGATGTCACGCGCCGCGCTGGTCGACTACCTCACGGCGCTGATCTCGACTGGGATCGAGGGGTTGTTCGGCGAGGCGATCGCTACAGCCACACCGAGGACCCGGAGCGGGCTGCGCGTGCTCGACGAGCCGCACGGTGATGAGACGGGCTGATACACGAGCGATTGGACCGCCGACACGCGGTACCATGAGCTCGCAGCTTCACCTCGTGGGGGCGTACGGTTTCGACGGGGTCGTGGTTTGCGTGACTGCGAGTCGAGCCCCGGGCTCGTAAAACCGGGACAAACATAAGTGCGAAGAATGCACAGCCCCTTGCGCTCGCTGCGTAAGTAAGGCAAACGCTCAGGCTACGGCCTGACGTCGACCGGTCAAGCGGCTGCGCTGACCGGACCCGACGCTAATACCAGCAGCCTCGGCCCCCGCTGGCGTCACGGCGGCGGGGGCGACGTACACCGTGACTGGCCGGTACGGAGCCTGGTCCCAGGGCGACGCATCGGTGAGAACAAAACCGGGACTACACTCGTAGACGTTGCGCTTGACACGGCTTCGGACCCGGGTTCGATTCCCGGCGCCTCCACCACCGTTTTGAATACGAAAACGGTTCCCCTGGGCGGCCCCTGAAGCCAATTTTGAAGCCAACGCGGTGTCGACGACGGCTGGGTCGCGCGGGTCCGCTGATGCTCGAGACCGATGGAGCCGCATGCACAAACATACGTTCGTTCATCGGCTAGACTGGGTCTGTGCGAGTGCGCGTGTCCGTCTCGGTCAATCGAGGCTCGGACGATCCCAAGGAGCGGCCATCAGCCGTCGTCTTGGCGACCGATGCGGTGTCCCGCGAACAGGAAAAGATCACGGCGGTCTTGATCGGCCAGGCCCAGGCGCAGGTTGCCGCCACCTTGGCCAATGCGGACAGCCATGACACCAAAGCGCTGGGGCTGCTGGGTGCTGACATTGCCGGCGTGGCGCTGCTTTTGAGCAATCATGGTTCGCTCAATCGCTTCTGGTGGGCCAGCCTCTTCCCCGCATTCCTGTCCGCGGCAGGGTTCGCTTGGACGCTCATGCCCCGAAGCTTCGCCACCGGACCGGCCATTGATGACCTCTATCGAGACACTATCGCCGGACCTGCCCTGGACGCCAATGTGGCCGTCCTCGATGCGCTCACTCAGGCGATCGAAGATAACCGGCGCGTGAGTGACCGGAAGCGCGTCGGATGGGCATTGGGTGCAGTAGTCATGGCCACTGCCACCATCTTGTGTACGGCGTATCTGCTGGTGGTACGGTAAGCCCATGGCCAGCCGCGCATCGCCCGCCCCGCCCCAACCATCGAAACCCCCTCGCGCGCCATCCGAGTTGCCCAAACGCGATTACCCGATGCTCACCGTGCGCAAGGGCCTCGGGGCCGACAAGATCGAAAAGAAGTAGTGGCCGGCGCGGCGCCTCCCCCACCCCCGAAGGTCAGCCGCCGAAGTCACCGGCAGTGCCGCCCAGAGCGCCTGCGGAACTGCCAAAGCAGTCGCGTCCGATGACGCAGGTACGCGAAAGTCAGCGGGACCGGGATCGGCGCGACTAGAGGTGCCCTCGGCGGGGCGTTCACGACGCGCGTGAGCGCTAGCACCCCTCCGTCATCCGATTCCGCGGCCCGGGCTCTGCGTCGTATGCGCCGGGGCGTGGTGGTCGTGATGGAGATTGTGCTCGAGGCGGCGCCGTCTCCGAGCCTCTTCGGCCTGCATGGCCAGCTCCTTCTCGGCCGAGCCCGGTCGCGCGCGCAGCTGCCCATCCATGACGCCGGACCGCGAGTCGCGGATGCAACTCCGTCCGCGGCTCGCGGCGACGTCCTGCATTGCCATCGCGACGGCCCTCCCGGCCTCATCCGGCGGGGTCCCACCCTTGGTCAGCCATCGCTGGGCGCTCTCACCAGCCGGGTTGCCGAAGAGACGGTCGACTACCAGCGACGCGTGAATCCACGTGGCGGCCGGAGGAAGCTCCTCCAGCAACCCGTTCAGGCGTAGCAGTTCCAGCTGTCGCTCAGTCGGCGCCACGCCGCGACCCGCCGTGGGATCTGTTGAGGGGCAGGTTTCGACGAGCTGGCGGTCATACGCCGCCGGGTAGTCCAGGGTGCTCGGCTTGGCGTCATCCCGTTCCATCGAGGCGATGAGTGCCTGGTCTGTCCATGACGCGTCCACCGGTGGTCCATGGTGAACACCCTCGGTGTCCCTGGGTTGTGAGGCGACATCGTAGTAGGCGGCGCGGAGTCGATGCCGGCTCAGCGCGACGTAGTGCCAGTGGCGGTCAGCGGCGTCCGATCCGTGGACGAGCACGATGTCGGCAGTCGCCCCCTGGGCGCGGTGGGCGGTGAGCGCGTAGCCGTGGGCGACGCCCGCATAGCGGGGGGGCACGGTGAGCCGCCGCTTCTCGGCTGTCTCGAGGCAGAGCGTGCCGTCCGCGGCCGTCTCGACCACGGTGCCCCGGAGGCCCTTGACAAGCCCACGGTGGCGCTGCGTCCTGCCCACGAGGAGCACGCGATCGCCCACGGCGAACTCCAGCTCGCCGAGGGGCATCGTCTTGTGGCCGACCTGATCGGTGGACACACGATGAACCCCCGTCCGCCCCACCAGTCCAGCGTCCACCGCGGCCTCGCGAGTGACCGCGTTGAGCTCGGCGACCGCGGCCCGCTCGCGGGCGATGGTGATCACCTCGTGGCCCTCCGTTGTTGCCGCCACCCAGTCGGCTGCGATGGTGGCCACCCGCGAGGCCTCGTCCGGGCAGTGATGCACCCTCCCCTCGTCGAGGTACCTGCGGACCAATGGTGCCGCGTCGCCGGCGCGCAGCGCCATCAGCACCTCGCGGTCCCACGACTCCCGCTGGCGCACCACGTCGGTGAGCGAGATCCGCCCCAGCGCGTCCCCGAGCGACCGGAACAGCGCCCCGCCGTGGATGGGCTGGAGTTGCGCGCTGTCGCCGATCAGCACCAGCTTGGCGCCGTCCTGCTCCGCCCGGATCACCAGCTCGGCGAGGTCGGGCCCGAGCATCGAGCACTCGTCGGCGATGACAAGGCCGCCGCGGGCGAGGTGTTGACCGTCGCGCAGGCGGCCGAGCAGCGAGGCGGTGGTGACGGCGGTCACCCCTGCCTCCTCCCCCAGCGTGACCGCGGCGCGGTTGGATGGCGCACAGCCGACGACGGAGACGCCCAGATCGGCGTGGATATTGCGGATCAGTCGGACGGCGGTGGTCTTGCCTGTCCCCGCCGCGCCCTCGACCACGACCACGCCGGCCGTTGAGGTGCAAACACCGAGCACCATGTCCCGCTGATCCTTGGTGAGCTGGCTTCCGATGGCGGCGACGGCCGTGCGCACATGCCCACCGTCGATCACCAGGGTTCGCTCCTGGTCGCGGAGGACCGCGGAGCGGAGCATGCGTCGCTCCAGCTCCACCACCTCGGGGGTGGAGTAGTGGAGCTCCATGCCGCGGTCGCGCCAGCGATCCATCGCTTCGCCCGGCGATTCACCCTCGCGTTGGGCCGGGACCATCGGCGTGGTCACGGCGGGGTCGGCGAGGATGGCGTCGGCGAGCTCCTCGATCTGCTCGCGACGCATGCCAAGCGGCGTGTGGGCAGCGAGCGAGCGGATCAGGTCACGACGGCTGAACACCGAGGTCTGGGCGGTGAGGCCCCCCTCATCGCGGCCGATCACCGCCTGCGCAGTGTCGACGTCGAACCAGCGGAGGTCACGTAGCTGCTCCTGGTCGAGGAGGTCGCGGACACTGCGCGGTGTCAGGCCGAGGGTGGCGGCGCGGTCGCGCCACTGCTCGAAATGATCCGTTCCCGGCGCGACCGCGCTCTTCGACTCCCGACTCGCAAGGACCGCGACCTTCATGCCGTCGTAGCTGGTGACGCCGGCTGCGCCCGCGGCCGCCCTCGCCTGCTGGTGCCGCTGGGAGAACTCCGCTAGTTGCTCGGGAGTGAACCCCTCGAGCTCGAACGTCCCGTTCGGGTTGGTCCGCACCCGCAGCCCCAGTTCGCGGACGAGAACATCGCGGGTCGTCGCCTGGCCGATCGCCCCGGCCGCGGCGGCATGGGCGTACAGCTGCTGGCCGTGCAGTTGACCCCAGGTGCCGTTTGCCCGCTTGGCAAAGGAAGCGACGACCAGGTGGGTGTGCAACTGCGGGTCGACGGTGATCACGCCGTCGCGGGTCACCGGCCGGGCGGTGCGGTGAACAAAGGTGGCCGTCACCAGCTGCGCCCGGACGTGCTCGATCGCGCGGTTCTGCGGGTTGGCGATCCGACCCCACGCAGCGTGCTCCTCGAGATACTCGTGTGCCGCAGTCGCTCCGGCATCGAGGGCAAGCAGCACGATGGCCCGCATGTGGTCGTCTCCGAGCGCGTACAACAGCGACACGCTCTTGGGCAGCGAGAAGGTGACGTCGAAGGCGACGTTCTTCCGTGCCGCGTAGTGCCGCCCCAGTTCGTCACCGGTCGTCGGGTGCCGGCCGTCGAGGATGCGGACGAAGTCCTCCCGGCGCACCGGGCCGTTGAGACCCAGTTCCGCAGCCGCCTGGCCGCGCCATACCCCGGCCGCCTCCCCGCGGGCGGCGTAGTAGTCTGCCGGGCTCTCGGCAACGGCCTCCTGAAAGTAGCGAGCGCCGTCGCTGACGGACACGACGTTGCCGATGCTGATCATCCCGGCGTGCGGCCGGCTCCGCGCTTGTCCACGTCCTACAACACCCGCCGAGCGGGCGCCGATCGGACGCATCAGGTCATGAACACACCGGCCGGTGGAAATGTGTGACTTGGGTCAGGAGGGAACCAACACGCTGATCGGGATCACCGATCTCACTCGGGCGAATCGGAAGACGCAGAATGGACGTGACGTGACGTTCACCGATGACAGGCAGCACCCGTGGGGACGGCCCGAACGCGTTTTGGGTTCGCCGCTGAGTATCAACTTCCTCCTGGCTCAGTCGGACGCTGCCGCGGTGCAGGTCCAACACTTCAGTGCATTCCCCACCGGCTTCGAATTCCAGGTCGTCGCTTATGCGGTCCTCACCGAGGAAGTGAACGTATGGGACCCGATGTTCGGACTGGCAGGCCTCCGCGGTCGAGAAGGGAAGGATCCATATGACCTGGCAGACGACGTCCTGCGCTTGAGCGTTGAGTTCTCGGACGGCTCCAGAGCGCACAACCTGCGCCCACCTATGGACCCGCGCCCTGGAGAGACGCGGTACCTCGAGCCGGGGCACGGCAGCGCCGTACGGTCCGAAGACGGCACCATGTGGACCGCCGATTCCATGTTCTGGGTCTGGCCACTTCCCTCACCCGGGGAAGTAGGTTTTGTCTGTGAATGGCCCCAATTCGGCATCGAGGTAACGCGACATCACATTGATGCCCAATCAATTCTTGATGCAGCCCGGCTCGCGAGGCCCATCTTGCCGAGGAAGCCTGACGATCCGCCGTTCCGGCAAGCCTACTGAGAACTTGCTCTCGCGCGGCTCAAGGCTCATGAGATCCAGCTGGCTTCGCCGGGAGCGTCCAGGAAACGTTTTGATGCCGACGGCTCGTTAGTTCCCCGCCGCTGTCATGTCGTACCCGCTGGCTCCGATTAGGAACTGAGCGCACTGCGACCCGTAGAGGCTGACCGTAAACGGGGAGGTCCCCCCGGCGGCTAGGTCGGTACTGACGTCAGCGAACCCGCCGAATTCGTTTAGCAGGGTGCCCGATGAATCCACGCAGAAAACGTCGACGCTATACGGCGCAGTAACCGCGTGGTCGCGCGGATTCTTTACCGTTCCAACGATCTGCTGACCGGTGTCATTCACCTCGGTCACCAGCAAGTCGGCGAAGTATGTGTTTGGCCCAGCACTTGGGGTCGCCGTCGCCTGCACCGACAGCGTGGACCCGCTGGGGACGCTGGTGCCCACGCCCAGATAGATAAACCCAAGCGCGAACTGCCCGGGCTCAAGAAGGGCCGGATGAAAACCTTGGTCTGAGCCTGTAGCGACGGGCTTGCCCGTACTGTCGTGGACGGTCCCGGACGCCGTGACGTGCGTCACCGTCCGAGTCGTGTTATTCCGCACGGCAATCGGCACCGGTTCCCCGCCGCTCGGTACCGGCAGAGTGAGGCCCGCTTGAGCGACCACAGCAAGTTGATTCGGCGATCCTGCTGGAAAAACTGGGGCTGCGGTTCCGGCCAGGTACTGGGACTTCGTCGGCTGCGCCGCAGGCGCGGACGCAGACGCTCCACCAGAGGGGACGGCGCTACCCGCGGTGTTCGGAGTCCCCGAGGTGGTTCCGCCGCCACAGGCAGCCATGGCGGATGCGAGCAAACCGAGTACGGCGGCCCGCCCCACCCGGTTGTGTCCCATTGGCACTGGGGCGGCAGTCTAGCTGAACCGTCTGAGTCCGTTGACCACCTCGGGGTTCGACGGAGTCGGCGCTGCCAATGGTGGCTCTCAAGCGTCACCAGGTCGGGAGCGCCGACCGTGAGTGCGGCGCCCCGGGAGATGCCGGACGACCACAGAATGGCCGAACGGGGACCGCTCGAGTGGATGGCGACGAGGTGGCATAGTGGGTCACTGCTGGCCGTGGTACGGTGGCCCCATGGCCACCCATCGACACGAGCCCGTTGACCCGATCCAGGCGGAAGGGCTCGAGCTCCTGGAGGATGACGCCGCCCTCAGCGCCGATCTCGAGGAGTTCGAACGACGGCTCGACGCCGGCCAGATTCCCGCGTCGGAGCTGCACTCGACTGAGGATGTCCGACGGCGTTTGGGTTTGCCGCCGCCCGACGCTACGCCGCCCACGGACGAGCTCGTCTAGCGTTGCCGACGCCGTTCAGGCTGAGTTGGTCGGACAGCGCGCTACGGTACCTCGAGCAGCTTCACGAGCGCGCCCCGGGGCAGGCAGAGGCCGTCGTGAACACGATGGAATGGATGGCCGAGGCCGGTTTCGCACTGGGTCCGGAGGTGCGCCCCGGCCGGCGCTACTGGCCGGTCCCCCCTCAAGGGGTCTACTACACCGAGCGCCATCGGACCCTTTACGTTGCGCGCGTTGTCGACGTGCGCCGCCGACGGAGTCGCCACCCCTAGGCCAGCTTCGCGGCTGTAATCCGCGCCCCAGTCAGGGCGTAGGACAACCTTCCAGATCTCGGCGCAGGAAGGCGTGCGACCTATATGAGATCGGGGTCGAGCGTCGTTCCACCAGCAAGCCTGCGCCTGCGGACAGACGCCAGGATGCCGGCCGCCGCCTCCTCATAGGTCCGACCGGACTTGATCGAATTACATTCGAGACAGGCGGTGACGAGGTTGGAGGGTGAGTTGTCGCCTAGGCCGGAAACCGGGACGAGGTGATCCAAAGTCGCGTTGCTCTCATTGACGACTTCCGCGCAGTAATGACAAGTCCAGTGATCGCGCTCGAAGAGAGCTCGCCGCAGTTCTGGCGAGTGGTAGTGATCGACGGACTCAGGAGCGGTATCGGCGCTGAGGGCCAGCAGCTCACGTACCGCCGGTACCGCCCGAGGTAGGCGAACTTCGTAGAGTGTCCCTTCGCGCGTTACATCACCGATGACAAGAAAGCCGAGTTCCGCCAACCCATTGAGTTGCTCGCCGATGTGCTGGTAGTTGCTCTGCGAAGACCTTGTACTCTTCCCCAAACCAACGCCAATGGTTCGCTTGCCCACCCGAACGAATGGGTGCCCGGCTACTTGACTGCGCCGCAGCAGATAGAGGTACAGCGAAAGTTGATAGGGCTTGAGGATCGGCAGTACGTAATCGGCGATCTCCGCCAACAGATCGTCGCGTTGACCCAACGGGCTGCCATCCTTCACGATCGCCCGAGTTTACTGCGCGAAAATCTCGGGGAGCATCGCGGTACCCTACCGGGCTGAATAATGGACCGGCAACGCATTCTAGCTGAGGTACGTCGAACCGCCGCGGCGAATGACGGTCGGCCACTGGGCTACCGCTCGTTCGAGAAGGCAACGGGGATAACACCTCACACCTGGAGCCACTATTGGGCACGGTGGGGTGACGCGCTTAGCGAGGCAGGCTTCGAGCCCAATGTGCCCCATGCCTCATATACGCGCTCCTTCGTTGCGGCCAGCATTGTCGATCTGGCTCGCCGTTTGGGTCGTTACCCAACCTGGCGCGACTGGAGCATCGAGCGGCGGAGTGACGCGACCTTTCCAAGCGTCGAAACTGTCCGACGTTTCGGTGGCACCAATGCTGTCAGGACGATTGTGGTCGAGTACTGTCGTGGCCGGGAAGACTGTGCCGATGTCTGGCCACTGATTCAGAACTCTGTGAGCGTCGACGCCAGACGTACGGTAGAGACCATCACCGACAGCGGCGTCGTTTACCTCATCAAGTCGGGTCACCAGTACAAGATCGGCAAGACCAAGAGGTTGGGCCAGCGGTCGCGGCAGTTTGCGATCCAACTCCCTCACCCGCACGTTGTCATTCACAAGATAGAAACGGACGATATCACTGGAATCGAGAGCTACTGGCATCGGCGGTTTGCGGACGCGCGGCTGGGGACCAGCGAGTGGTTCGCGCTGTCGGCAGCCGACGTGAGGGCGTTTCAGAAGCGTAGGAAGTCGATGTAGTGGCGCTCGACAGCCAAGGCGGGCAGCACCGCCGAACCCGAGGGCGAGGAGGTCCCTCGCCTCGATGTGTCCGATGGCCGGCCCAGCGGAGGGTTATGAGAGTTGAAGCGCTTCTCCATCCAAAGCTACTACCTATGGGAGTGCCGGTACAGACGTGTCCGACTCGAGCGCGATCTCTGACAGGACAGCGGCATTGTTCGTTCGCCCCGACTTCCCTCTGCTCCTGACGATGTGCCAGGCCGCGGACCGACTGCAAGTGAGCAGGAGCAGCCTCTACCGCGAGGTCGGCCGAGGCCGGCTGCAGGTCGTAAAACTCGGACACCTCACCCGCATCCGCGTGGAGGATCTCGAGGCGTACGTATCGGCCCTCATGGCACCGCCGGGCGAGGCGTAGGCTTCAAAGCGTGGCAGGAAGGCGCGGCAACGGCGAGGGAACAGTCGGACGCTACCGCGGGCGCTGGGTAGCCCGTGTCAGCCTCTCCGACGGTCGCCGCAAGCACTTCTACGGTCGGACGCGCGCCGACGTGGTAGCCCGCATGTTCGCGGCGATCGCCGCACTGAAGAAGGGTGAGGACGTGCCCGACGACCGCGTGCTCCTTCGCGACTTCCTGTTCCGCTGGATCGAGGGGATGCGCGGGACGATCAAGCCCTCGGCGTGGGACAGCTTCGAGGGCCACATCCGCGTTCACTTGATACCCGATCTCGGGCATATGCGCCTGTCCCGACTGCGCCGTCTCGATATAGTCGCGTGGCAGGGACGTAAGCTCGCGAGCGGCCGGTGGTCGCCGACAACGGTCGGACATTTCCAGACGACATTGCACCGAGCGTTGGCGGACGCCGTGCGCGACGGACTCATCTCGCGCAATCCCGCGAGCCTGGTGTCCGTGCCGCGTCGAGCAGACACGGAAATCACCACTCTCGACGAGGAGCAGGCGGGCCGCCTTCTGATCGCTGCAGGTGCGGATCCATTCGCGGCAATGTGGGTGCTGGCGCTCACTACCGGCCGACGACGAGGCGAGCTCCTCGGTCTGCGTTGGACAGATGTGGATCTAGAACGGCGTGAATATCGCGTGCTACGAACACGCACCAGGGCTTCGCGCCGCGCCTTGGGCGGACAAGAGTCGCCAGACGCGATCTACTCGTCCCCAAAACGACGAGCGAGCAAGCAGCGAGGTCTGCCTCTGGTCAACGTTGCCGTCGTCGCCCTGCGGGCTCAGCGCGCACGCCAGGCGGAGGAGAGGCTGGCGGCGGGACGGCTGTGGGACGGACCGGAGCCCGGGGCGGACCTGGTGTTCACCGGCCCTCACGGCCGGGCATTGGCCATCACCAGCTTCCGTCGCGCGTACGAAGCGCTGCTGATCCGCGGCGGCGTTCCGCGCGTGCGGTTCCACGACCTGCGGCACTCCGCAGCGTCCTTCCTGTTCTCGCTTGGTGTCGAACCGAAAACAATCAGCGAGATGCTTGGGCACTCGACAACCGCAGTCACCCTCGAGACGTACACGCACGTCCGAACGGCAGTGCTTCGAGACGCCGCCGACCGACTGGAGGCGGCTCTGACCGGGCGCAGGACAGCCGACGGGTGAAGCCAATTCTGAAGCCAACCCGGTGCAACGCGCTGACAACGCCTGACACGTGTGCGGACGGTCGGCGTATTCAAATCGACGTCCTGACACGCGCTGCGACGGCCTGAAACACCCCCCGTCGGGTTCGATTCCCGGCGCCTCCAGATCCGTCCTCACCTGGACCCGCAGCCGGCTATGCAGCCCGCTGGCTGCGCACCTCCTGAAGGACGTCGGCGGCGTGGCGCGCGGCTTCGACCTTGGGCCACACGTGGACGATCCTGCCGTCCGGTCCGACGAGGAAAGACACGCGCTGCACGGCGGGGAGGATGCCGAGCATCTTGCCGACGCCATATGCCTTGCGGATGCTCTTGTCACGGTCGGACGCAAGCGCGAACTTCAGCCCGTACTTCTCGGCGAACCGCTGGTGTGACTCCCAACTGTCGGTGCTGACGCCGATTACATCGGCCCCGCTCTCGGACAGGGCGGTGAGGTTGTCGTTGAGACCGCAGGCCTCGGCCGTGCATCCCGGCGTATCGTCCTTGGGATAGAAGTACACCAACACGTGGCGTCCTCGCAGGGACGACAGCGTGAGCGTCGTGCCGTCGCGGCTGCGCGCGGTGATGTCCGGGGCCGGGTCGCCAACGGTGAGAAGTGCCATCGGAGTCGCTCCTTTTCGCTTGAGCGTACGCGACCTACCGTCGGGAGGCGCTCCGCACGCTCATACTCGGCGGGCGTGAGGAAGCTGTGACCGCCGCACACGTCCGCCCGGAGGATCTCTCGTCGGGCGCGGAGCCCAAGGCCGAACCGGGATGGGCCCACGACTTCCGCGACACCTCGCGGTGGTGGCGGCGCGTCTTTGCCGAGGTGCTCGGGACATTCCTGCTCGTGGTTGGCGGCGTGGGCAGCAGCGTCGCCGTCTCTGTGACCGGCATGCCCATCTCGCGAGCGGCGGCGGTAACCGTGCCGGGACTGACGGTCATGGCCGTGATCCTCTTCATGGGCAAGGTCGGCGGCGCGCACTTGAACCCGGTGGTCAGCATCGCCTTCGCGCTCCGCCGTGACTTCCCGTGGTGGCGCGTACCAGGCTATGTCGTCAGCCAGGTGATCGGCGGCCTGCTCGCCTGCCTCTTTCTCTGGGCCGTGTTCGGCACGCCCGGCAAGTTCGGCGCCACCGTGCCGGGGCACTCCGTCTCCGATCTCCAAGCAATGCTGGTCGAGCTGGCGCTCACTATGGGGTTGGTCAGCGTGATCCTCGGAACCGCGTCCAGCGCGCAGAACGTGGGGGGGCTGTCAGCCCTTGCGGTCGGTGGTTACATCGCGCTCGCCGGTTTGTGGGCGGACCCGCTGAGCGGCGCGTCGATGAACCCGGTCCGCTCCTTCGCCCCGGACCTGGTGCGGGGGAACCTCACGCACACGTGGCTGTACGTGGTCGGGCCGCTCCTCGGTGCGCTTGTCGCCGTGCTCTTCGCCTACATTTTGCGTGGTGCAGGTGGCGATGCCGAGGCGACGCGTGCCGCCCAGGGTGGCCAGTCACGCCCCCAGCCGTGACGCTGTCGGATCAACGGAGAATGTGACATGAGCCCCAAGTCCAAGGAACTGTGGGATCGGGAACCGGCCGCCCATGACTTCGAGGCGGCAGCGGACTACCTCAGCCTGCTGTTCGACACCGCAGCCGTTCGCGCAGTCGTCCGCCGTCTTCGCACTGCATCGCCTACCACAAAGAAGGCGAAGGACCTGCTCCGCGCCAGCGGGCTGCCGCTCCTGCCGGCTGACGACGGCGAGATGAACAAGGACCTGAAGAAGGTGAAGAAGGGCGAGAAACTGTCGCCTGTCCTGCTGGTCCGTGGCGGCCTGTACCACGACCGCATGCTGACCGTGGCTGACGGTTACCACCGCATCTGCGCCAGTTATCACATCAACGAGGACGAGGACATCCCCTGCCGCATCGCCGACCTGCCGCCGCCGCCGGCGGCGGCGGTCCGTCGCCGCTCCTGACTCACGCCTGGCTGCGGTTCTCGATCTCCCAAGCGTGGTCGAGCGCGTGCCAGGCGATGCGTCGCGCGGCGTATCGGGGCAACCAGCCGCGCTCGACGAGCGCGTCAGCGGAGCGCGCATCTCGAAGCACCTCGACGATCGTTCCTCGCATGGTCGCGATCGCCGTCTTCTCACCGCGGTGAGGGGCCGCCACCTTGACTCCCAGCTTGCGCGCGGAGGCGTGCTCGGCGGCGAGCACGTGCTCGACGATGGCGTCGCGGTCGCGGCCGCCGCCGCGCGGTCCCTTGCGCAGCGACGGCGGAGCATCGCGCGCGACACGGTCGAGAACCGCCCAGGCGGCCTCAACGAGCTTCACCATGCGATGCGCGTCCGCGCTCGTGAGCGGCTGCCGCTCGGCGGCGGTGGGAACGTCCGGCGCGCCGAAGTCCGTCGTCGCCGTTCCCCGCACACGCTCGATGATCGTGTATTCCCCTGGCGCAAATGAGAGTCCTGCCTGGGCCGCCACCACTGCGTACCGCTCCGCGTGCTCAGCGAGCGCCTGGAGGGCGGCCTCGCCGGTCTTGGCGGTCCGCGACCAGCCGGGCCAGTCGACGGCGCTCGCGAAGGCGCGCTTCTCGGTGGCTTCGATCGCCACCCGCACAGGTCGATTTCGAGCACTCATGACTGCGAGGATCCCAGAGCGTGGCTGACGGCAATGGAATAGGCTAACCGGACATGGCACGACAGAGAGGGGCGGCCTCCGCACCCGTCCTGGGCACGGCGCTGACCCGGGTGCTCATCGCCGGCTCGTTCCAGCGGAGCTCGCGGCGAGAACAGACCGAGATCGAGCTCGACGAGCTCGAGGAGCTGGCACGCACACTCGGGACGACTGTTGTCGAGCGCGCCGCCGTGCCTCTGCGCGAGGTGCATCCGGGCACGTTCTTCGGCTCCGGCACCGTCGAGGCGCTCGGGGCTCGCATCGAGGAACTCCGCAGCCCGGCTGCGCTGGTCAACGACCAGCTCTCACCGCGCCAGCAGCGCAACCTGCAGGAGACATGGGGCGTGCCGGTGCTCGACCGCACCGACGTCATCCTGGCCATCTTCGGGCGGCGCGCCCGCAGTGCCGAGGGCCGGGTACAGGTCGAGATGGCCCAGCTCGCACACCAGCTCTCGCGCCTCGCGGGCGGCTGGGCTCACCTCGAACGGCAGCGCGGTCGTGTCGGCACGGGTGGGATGCGCGGCGGCATGGGTGAGAAGCAGATCGAGGTCGACCGCCGCCTCATCAACCAGAAGCTGCGCAGGTTGCGCCAGCGACTCAAGGAGATCCAGCGACAGCGCACCACCCGCCGCACGGCGCGCACCGCGGTGCCACTGGCGTCCTGCGCGCTGGTCGGCTACACCAACGCCGGCAAGTCGACCCTTCTCAACCGCCTCACCAACTCAACTGTCCTCGCCGATAACCTGCTGTTCGCCACGCTCGATCCCACCTCACGCCTGCTCGGCCTCTCCAGCGGGCGCCGCGTCATCGTCACCGACACCGTCGGCTTCATCCAGTCGCTCCCGCACGAGCTAGTCGAAGCCTTCAGCGCCACGCTCGAAGAGGTTCGCGAGGCCCACCTGCTCACCGTCGTTGTCGACGCGTCGCACCCGGACGCCGAGGCACAGCTCGAGACCGTCCTCGAGACGCTGGATGAGATGGGCTGCAACCAACCGGCCATCCTCGCGGTGAACAAGATCGACCGCCTCGATTCCGCAGAGGCAAACGAGGTCGCCCAGCGCCTCGGCGCCATCGCCGGCATGGAGCCGGTGCTCATCTCCGCAGCCAAAGGAACCGGCCTGCGCGACCTGCGTACCGCCATCGACGAGCTCGTCGCGCACGTCGTCCCGGACACCCGAGCCAACCGCCCAATCATCGCCGCGCACGCTGTCGAGGAGCCGGTGCCCGAGCTCGACGAGACGCCCGTCCGAGCAGCCCGCCGCGCTGCTTCCTGATGGCACCGTCTCGACAAGAACTCCGGGTGGGCGGCATCGTGCGCAGCAGCGAGGAGATCCACTCGGCGAAGCCGAGTTAGCTCCGAAGCGCCCGCGAGCATCGCGACCGGAGCGATGCAGCCCACCCCGAGTTCCTCACGCCGTCGGCGCCGTCGCGTCTGAGTAACGGTCAAGCTCTCGCGGGAATCGACGGCCACCGACCGCCGACACTTGCGGGCGTGTCGGTGATGACCCGGCGGCGGTCGGCGCCGCGAGCCAAGCGATCCAGCCGCGATTGGCGGTCCCTTGTCGAGCTGCTGCTCACGGTCGGCGCTGTGGCTGCCGCGATCGGTAGCGCCTACACGTTCATCGTCTTGCCACTCGCCGGTTCGTTCCCCGGGCCGTTCGAGGATTTCGGCGCCTACTCAGGGGCCGCCCACGCCGTCGCTACCGGCACGAGCCCGTATGCATCGTTTGGCGGCGCCCCCATCGTCATGGCCGGGTTCGACTACCCGCCGTTCGCCGCGGTGGTGCTCCGCCCGCTGGCGTTCCTGTCGGTGCGCGGGCAGGAGCTGGTCTGGCTCTGGATCGCGCTCGGGGCGCTCCTGGGCGGCGCCGTGATGACCGCGCGAGCGCTGCTGCCGGCCACGTGGCCGCGCGTCCGCATCGCCGTGTTCGTGGCGCTGACCTTCCCGCCGGCCACGTACAACCTCTGGCATGGGCAGATGAACACCGTCATCTTCCTGCTGCTCGCACTGGCTCTCTCCGATTACCTGTCGGGTCATCGCACACGCTGTGCCGTCATCCTCGGCCTCGCAGCCGGCATCAAGATCGCCCCGGTGGTGCTGCTGCTTGTCCTGGTGCGCCGCGGGTGGTGGCGCGCCGCGCTGGCCGGGGTTACCACGGGCGCAGCCACGGTCTCGATCGGCATCGGTGCCTTGGGTTGGCCCTTGACCCGCCACTACCTCACCTCGGTGCTGCCTGTTCTCAACCGCGACAACGGCTGGATCTACAACCAGACGTGGAACGGCGTGGTCAACCGCCTGGCGCAGCACTCTGTGTTGACAGTCGACGCACCGTCGATGTGGCTGCACGGCCTCGCCACCGCGCTCTCAGTCTTGACAGTCGCGGCGCTGTGGTTTGCGGTGAGCAGCCGCCAGCGCACGCGCGCGGAGCGTGGTGCGGAGTTCGCGTGCGGGGTGACCGTGATGCTGCTCGTGGGCAGCATCGCCTGGTATCCCGTCTACGTCCACCTGCTGATCGCCATCGCCGCCGCGCTCGGCCTGGCTTGTGGGCGCGGCCGCCCCGATCGGGCGCTGGTGGGCTCGAGCACCGCCGCGCTGGTCGGTGTGGGGGTCGTCGGCGGGGCGGCGATCGCCGCGTTGACCGTTTCGAGCATCGGCGCCGTCGCCACCAGCCCGGCCTGGTGGCTGTTCCTTCAGGCGTGCTCGCTGCCCGCGGTGCTGGCCGCCGCGCTGCTGATGATGATGATCCGCGCGCTGCGCACGGCTGCTGCGTCCCCAGGGGTCAGAGGCGCTGCGCTCGCGCGGTGATGCGTTCGGCGTCCCGGCGGGCGTCGCGTTCGGCGATCGCCTGGCGCTTGTCCCATAGCTTCTTGCCCTTGGCCAGGCCGAACTCGAGCTTGATGCGGTTGCCCTTGAGGTAGATGCGCAGCGGGATCAGGGTCAGACCCTGCTGGGCGACCTTGGCGCCGAGGTACTCGATCTCGCGCTTGTGGAGGAGCAGTCGGCGGCGGCGTTGCGGGTCGTGGTTGCGGCGGTTTCCCTGCGCGTACTCCGCGATGTTCACACCGAGCAGCCACGCCTCTCCGTTCTCCACTCGCACATACCCTTCGCGAAGCTGGGTGCGACCATCACGCAACGCCTTGACCTCGGTCCCGGTCAGCTCGATCCCCGCCTCGAACGTCTCGAGGATGGAGTACTCGTGGGTCGCCTGGCGATTGCGCGCCAGGACCGGGTTGGCCGTCGTCGCTGCGCGTGTCATCGCGGCGCCAGCTGCACGCGACGGCCGCGCAGGTACGCCGCCGCCGTCATCGGACGGCTGCCCGCAGGCTGCACGCGGGCCAGCCGGTACACCCCCGACATGGTGGCCACGTCGGCCGCCTCGCCGCTCAGCCCGAGCACCTCGCCGGGTGCCCCCGTTGCATCCGTGGATCCGGCCGGAGCTCCTTCGAGGATGCGCACCGGCTGCCCGCCGAGAGGCGCCGTCACCCCTGGCCACGGTTGCAGGGCCCGCACTCGCCGGTCGAGGTCGACTGCGCCGATCGAGCTCCACTCGAGGTTGCCGTCCTCACGACGCAGCCGCGGCGCGTACGTCGCCTGCGAGTCGTCCTGGGCCACCGCCGCCACGCTGCCGTCCTCGAGGCCCGAGAGGACCTCGAGGAGCAGGCGCGCGCCCGCGTCGGCGAGCCTGCCGGTCAGCGACGGCGCCGTCTGGTCGGCGCCGATCTCCGTCTCGCTGGTAGCGTAGACGGGGCCGGTGTCCAGGCCAGCGTCCATGCGCATGATCGACACGCCGGTGCGCGTGTCGCCGGCCAGGATCGCCGCCGCAACCGGCGCCGCCCCTCGCCAGCGCGGCAGCAGTGAGCCGTGCACGTTGACGCCGCCGTGCAACGACGCATCGAGGAGCAAGGCCGGAATGATTTGGCCATAAGCGGCTACAACCAGCGCATCGGGCGCGAGGCTGAGGATCTCTGCCACGCTCTCCGGCGCGCGGATGCGCTCGGGGCGCAGCATCGGCAGGCCGAGCCGCGCCGCCGTCTCACCAACCGGGCGCGGCGCCGGGCGTCCGCGCGAGCCGCTGCGATCCGGCTGCGTGACCACTGCCACGACCTCGTGCTCGGGCACAAGGGCGCGGAGCGAAGGGACCGCGAAGTGAGCCGTGCCACAGAAGACGATGCGCATCACAGTGCCGGCGAGGCCGCCGCGGCCGCTGTCAGCCGACCAGCTCTCCCTCGAGCTCCTCGGCGTCCACGTCCGCCGCGTTCCAGCTGCGCAGCGTGCCCTCGATCACCTTGGTGGTGAATAGGATCCCATCAAGGTGGTCCACCTCGTGCTGGATGGCTCGCGCGAGCAGGCCGTCGCCCTTGACGCGGATCTCCTTGCCGTGGCGGTTCAGTCCCCTGGCGACGACGCGCTGACAGCGGGTGACGTCGCCGATCAGGCCGGGCACGGAGAGGCACCCCTCGACGCCGGTCTGCTCGCCCTCGCAGCGCACCATCTCCGGGTTGGCCAGCTGGTACAGCTGGTTGTCGACCTTGAGCACGATGACGCGCAGGGGGACGCCCACCTGCGGTGCCGCCAGGCCGGCGCCGTGCGCCTCGATCATGGTCTCGACCATGTCGTCCATCAGCTTGCGAATCGTGTCGTCGACGCGCGGGACCCGGTTGGCCCTGGTGACCAGGATGGGGTCCTCGTCAGCGGCGAGGACGATGGGGAGCACTGCCACGGTTCACCTCACGGTCCGGGATCGACGTCGATGCTCCAGCCGCGTCCGTGCGGCAGGTGCGGGAAGGCCCTCTCGATCGCCTCGCCTCGAACCGTGATCTGCCAGCGATATTCCCCGCGCAGGCGGTGGAGAAAGGCGGGAGTCGGCCCGAGGACGTCCAGGCCCGATCCGGCGCCGAGTTTATCAGACACCTCCGCGAAAGCCCGCCGTGCCTCGATCTCGGCGCGAGCATCCTCGCGATGGTTGACCGTGCACACCACCAAGCGCGTGTACGGCGGAAAACGCAGTGCGCGACGCACGCGGATCTCCTCGCGCGCGAAGGAGAGGTAGTTGTGGGTGACGGCATGACGCACCGCGTAATGCTGCGGGCTATACGTCTGCAGGATGACGCGAGCGGGTTCGTCGCCGCGGCCGGCGCGGCCGGCAACCTGGGTCAGAAGCGAGAACGTCGTCTCGCCGCTGCGGTAGTCGGGGAAGTGCAGGGAGACATCGGCGTTGACTATGCCAACAAGGCGGACGTTGCCGAGATCCCAGCCCTTAGCCACCATCTGCGTCCCGATCAGGCAGTCAGCCTCGTGGTTTGCGAAGCGGTCGTAGATGGTGAAGTACGCGTCGCGGCTGGCTGTCGTGTCGCGGTCCATGCGCAGCAGGCGCAGCGTGGGAAAGCGCTCGTGCACCTCCACCTCGAGCCGCTCCGTGCCCATGCCGAGTCCGCGGATGGCGGTCGAGCCGCAGCTCGGACAGATGTCGGGAAGCGGTCGCGACGCGCCACAATAGTGACAGTCGCAGCGGCGCCTGTCGGCGTGGTAGACGAGCGAGACGCTGCAGCTGTCGCAGGTCACCGCCTCGCCGCAGTTGCGACACACCACCACCGTGGCGGTGCCACGCCGGTTGAGGAAGAGGATGGATTGCCCTCCCCCATCGTGACACTCGCGCAGGGCGCGCTCCAGGTCGAGCGAGAGTGGGCTGCGATTGCCGGCGTGCAGCTCCTCACGAAGGTCGACGACCTCGATGGGCGGCAGCGGGCGGCCGCTGATGCGTTCGTCGAGCCGGACAAGCTCGAATCCGCCGGTGTGGGCGGCGTAGTAGGTCTCGACGCGCGGCGTCGCGCTGCCGAGCACGACCGGGACGTCCTCGAGCCGGCCACGCTCCAGGGCGACGTCGACCGCGTGGTAGCGCGGGATGCGGTCCTGCTTGTACGCCGAGGCGTCTTCCTCGTCGATGACGATGATGCCGAGCCGCGGCAGAGGAGCGAACACCGCGCTGCGCGAACCCACCACCACGTCGAGCTCGCCGTCGCGCAGCCGGCGCCACTCGCGCGCGCGCTCGGACTCGGTCAGCGCGGAATGGAGCACGGCGACCCGCCCGGGGAAGCGCGCGGCGAAGCGGCGGATCGTCTGCGGCGTCAACGCGATCTCCGGGACCATGACGATCGCCTGCCGTCCGGCGGCCAGCGCCGCAGCGATGGCGACCAGGTACACCTCGGTCTTGCCCGCCCCGGTGACGCCATGGAGGAGGACGCGGCGATGGCTGCGCGCAGCGACCGCCTCGAGCAATGGAGCGGCGGCGGCCTGCTGCGCGGAGGTGAGGGGGAGCGCAGCCTCGGCGACGGCGCCGTCGTGCGCACGCGTCGCCTCCACCGCGGCCGACGTCGTCCGCGGTCCGCGCTTGCGACCTCCCGGCCGGGCGGACCGCACCCCCTTCGGAAGCATCGCCCGGATCACCTCACCGAGCGGCGCGCAATAGCGCGCGGCGATCCAGCGCGCCAGCTGCAGGGCGGGTGCGCCGAGGATGGGCGGCTCGTCGAGGACGTCGGCGACCTGCCTGACCTCGACGCCCGCCAGCGCGACGTCGACCCCGACGACATAGCCGAGCACCTCGCGCGAGCCGAACGGCACCATGACCCGCGCGCCCGGGACGGCGAGCGAGACCAGGTGGTCGGGGACCGCGTAGGTGTACGTGTCCTTGGGAAGGATCGCGCCAGTGTCCGGCGTGACGGCGACGTGAGCCGGGCCGGTGGCCACGGCGGGCGCTGCGGTGGTGGCCTCGATCCTGTGCGCCGTCACGCGCGAAGTCTGGCAGCCGAGCGGTTGGGACAGCCGGCGCCGGCAAGCCCTACCCTTCCACGTGACGGACCGGTGGAGGTGAGATGAGTCGACTCGCGCTGGTGACGGGCGCATCGTCCGGGATCGGAGCCGCCTACGCCGAGGTTCTCGCCGCCGACGGGTGGGACCTCCTCGTCGTGGCGCGGCGCAAGGATCGACTCGACCAGCTGTCCGCGCGCCTGGGCTCGGAGCATCGGATTGCGGTGACCGTGGCTGAAGCGGACCTCTCTCGCCCCGATCAGCTCGAGCGCCTCGCCGATCGGGTCAGCGAGCTTCCCGTCGAGATGCTCGTCAACAACGCAGGGCTGGGCGAGTACATGCCGTTCACCGACCTCCCAGTGCCGACACTCCTCGACCTGGTGAACCTCGACGTCCTGGCCCCGGTCCGACTCGCCCGAGCGGTGCTTCCCGGCATGCAGTCCCGGCGCAGCGGCGCAGTCATCAACATCTCGTCACTGCTCGCGTTCAGCGGCACCTGGACCGGTCCATTCATGCCGGCCCGCGCCGTCTACGCGGCTGCCAAATCCTTCCTTGTCACCTTCAGCCAGGTCCTCAGCAGCGAAGTGCGCGACCAGGGCATCCGCGTCCAGGTGTGTTGCCCCGGCATCGTGCGCACCGAGTTCCACACTCGGCAGGGAATGGACCTGAGCTCGGCCCCGAGGATGGAACCCGAGGCGATCGTGCACGCCAGCCTCCGCGACCTCCACGAGGGCGTGGTGCTCTCGGTCCCCGGGCTCGATGACCCGAGCATGTTGGCCAATCTGGACGCTTCCCTGGGAGCCGTGATGGGAGCCACCCGCGCGGCGGAGTTGCCTGCCCGGTACCGGGACTGACTCAGCTCAGGCGCTTCTCGATGAGGTCGAGCAGCGCACTGGCGACCAATGGCTTGGCGCGCTTCTCAAGGTGCGCGACCAGGCCACCGGAGTCGAAAACCCGAACCTCATTGTCGTGGCTGCCCAAGCCGATGTCCGCGCGCGAGACGTCGTTGAGAACGACGAGGTCCAAGCGTTTCTCAGCGAGCTTGCGCACCGCGTTCTCCTCGATGTTGTCGGTCTCGGCGGCGAAGCCCACCACCAGTACGGATTCGCCCAAGGGGTCGCCGGCGAGGGAGCGCAGGATGTCGACCGTCGGGACCAGGTCGAGCGTCAGAGCGTCGCGTTTCTTCATCTTTTTTGCAGCGACCTCAGCCACCCGGTAGTCGGCGACCGCTGCGGCCATGACCAGCAGCATTGCGCCGGGCAGCGCGGCGCGGACGGCGGTGTTCATCTCAGCTGCCGTGTCCACCTTCACCGTCGCGATGCGCTCGTCGTCCGGGGCCGTGACCGTGGTGATCAACCTGACCTGGGCGCCGCGGTCCGCGGCCGCAACCGCGATGGCGTGGCCCATCTTGCCGCTGCTGCGGTTGCCGAGATAGCGAACCGGGTCGATCGGTTCCCGTGTTCCCCCGGCTGTGACCACGACGATGCGGCCGGCGAGCCGCGACGAGCCCGTGCGAGACAACTGCGACAGCTCAGCGCCTCAGGTGGGCGCCGCGTCCCCAAGCGAGCTGAGAACCGCGGCCACCACGTCATCCACCTCCGCCATCCGTCCGTCGCCCTCGGCCCCGCTCGCCAGCCGTCCGCGCACAGGCCCGACAAAGCTGACCCCGCGACTTCGCAGCGTGGCCACGTTGGCCTGCGTTGCGGGGTGCTCCCACATGGCCGACTCCATCGCCGGCGCGACGATCAGCCGGGCGCGGGTGGCGAGCAGGGCGGCGGTGACCGCATCGTCCGCAAACCCATGCGCCAGCCGTGCCATCAGGTTCGCGGAGGCCGCGACCACCGCGTGCGTCTGCGCCCAGGCACCGATGTCGATGTGGCCCATGCCGTGGCCGGCGTCCCCGCCCTGCCAGATGGTGCGCGCCACCGGGTGCCCGCTGAGGCTCTGCAGCGTCGTCTCGGTGACGAAATGGCGCGCGCTCCTGGTCATGGCCACGCGCACCTCACATCCCTGCTTGCGCAGTGCGGTGATCACCGCGCAGGCCTTGTACGCGGCAACGCTGCCGCACACATGGATCGCGACCCGTCGAGGCGCTGCGGAGGCGGGGGTCACGCTCGCCTCTCCGCACGACGGCGGCGCACAATGTCGAGGATCTCCCCGGCAGCCCGGCGCACGTCGTCGTTCACCACGCGGTGATCGTACGCCGCCCCGTCGGCAAGCTCCGCGACGGCGTTGCGGAAGCGCAGGTCCAGCGATGCCTCGTCCTCGGTGTCACGCGCGACCAGGCGACGGCGCAGCTCCTCCTCAGACGGGGGCAGAAGGAAGATGAAGACCGCGCCGTCAACCCGGGGACGGATCCAGGCGGCGCCTTGCACGTCGATCTTCAGCACGATGTCCTCACCACGCTCGAGCGCCGCTTTCACGCGCGCCTCGGAGGTCCCGTAGCGGTTTCCGTGGACCTCCGCCCACTCCAGGAACTCACCGCGCTCCGCCATGGCTCGGAAGATGTCCTCGTCGATGAACGAGTAGGCCACGCCGTCCTCCTCGCCGAGTCTCGGTTCCCGAGTGGTGTAGGAGACGCTGTAACGCAGTGACGCGTCGAGCTTGCGCAGCTCGTGAAGCACGGTGTCCTTACCCACCCCGCTCGGTCCCGACAGCACGATCAGCCGTCCCGGCTGGGTGGTAACCCGCGGAGCACGCGCCATCAAGCGAGCTCCGCCTCGGCCAGCGCCGCGAGCAGGTCGTCAGGCGGCGCGGACTCGAACTCGCATTGCTCCCCGCTGACCGGATGGATAAAGCTGATGCGCTGGGCGTGCAGGGCGGGACGATCGATGATCGTGTCGCCGCGCCGTCCGTACACCGGGTCGCCGGCGATGGGGTGGCTGATCGACGCCAGGTGAACGCGGATCTGATGCGTCCGACCGGTGTGCAGGCGCACCTCGAGGCGGCTGAAGCGACGCATGCGCTCCATCACCACGAAGTCGGTGACCGCCGCGCGCCCCTCGTCGACGACCGCCATGCGCTGGCGGTGGCCGGGGTCACGACCGATGGGCGCGTCGATGCGCCCGGTCGCCTCACGGAACGAGCCGTGTACCAGCGCCCAGTACACGCGCCCCAGCGTGCGCCGCTGCAGCTGCAGCGACAGCGAGCGGTGGGCTGCCTCCGACTTGGCCACGACAAGCAGGCCGCTGGTGTCGCGGTCAAGCCGGTGGACGATGCCGGGACGCTGCTCGCCGCCCAGTTGCGACCAGGTGGATCCGCGTTGCCGGAGGCCGTCGGCAAGCGTGCCGGCTGCGTGCCCGGGCGCAGGATGCACCACCATGCCGGCGGGCTTGTCAATCACCGCCAGGGCCTCGTCCTCGTAGACCACCGTAAGGTGCACCGCCGGTCCGGGGGCCTCGGTGGGTGCCGGCGGCGCATCGGGGATGGTCACCACCACCTCGTCGGCCGGTCGAACTCGCTGTCCCGCCTTGGCCGGTCCCTCGTTGACGCGTACGTGGCCGCCGGCGATGAGCGATTGGGCCGCGCTGCGGCTCACCCCCGCCTGCTGCATCACGCGCACATCGAGCCGCACCGATGCTGGCTGCGCTTCGGTCACGCCGCTCACGTCGAGGGATCGCTGTCGCCGCGGACCGCCGGCACCGGCACCATCCGCAGGGTCAGGACGCCGACCAGAATGCCGAGAACGATGGCCATGTCAGCCACGTTGAAGACCGGCCATCGCTGCAGGTCGATGAAGTCGACGACGTAGCCCTGCACGACTCGGTCCACCGCGTTGGCGAGCGCTCCGCCGAGAACCATGCCGAGCAGCACCTGCGGGAACACCCCGGGGCCGAAGCGTCGCCCCGCGACGAGGATATAGGCGGCCACCGCGACGGCGACGGCCAGGAAAATGAACTGCATCTGCGGGAACAGCCCGAACGCGGCGCCGCGGTTCTCGATGTGGTGGATGGTGATCGGCCCGCTGCCGGGCACCTGGTCGCCGAGCGCAATGTTCTGGGTCACCAGCCACTTGGTCACATGATCGACGAGGAACACCACCACGGCGGTGCCGAGCAGGACGGTGAGCTGGCGGCGGCGGCCGGGCGGTCTCACCTCAGCCACGACAGCGGAGTGGTGGGCCGCAGGCGCCGCGTCGTCGATCATGGTCGTCTCAGGATAGCCGCCGATGCGCTCATCTCCCCGCCACCAGGCCGTTTCCGAAGAGCACACGGCCGAGCCTGATCACCGTGGCTCCGTGGGCGATGGCGATCTCGAAGTCGTCGCTCATCCCCATGCTGAGACCGTCGAGTGTCATGCCCTGGCGATCACGGAGCGCATCGCGCAGATCACGCAGCCGTGCGAAGCAGTCATCGGCGAGCTCCGGTGCCCCCGGGGGTGCGATGGTCATCAGGCCAGCCACCTCGAGCTCGGCGAGCGCGCACAGCTCGTCGAGCAGGGCGGGCGTCTCGTCGGGCGTCGCGCCCGTGCGGCCGGCGATGCCGGTCAGTTCCACCTCCACGAACACGCGCAGGGGGGTCGGCGCGCCAGTCCGATGCCGAGCCAGGGCCGCGGCGAGCGCGATGCCGTCCACCGAGTGGACGACGTCGAACAACGTGGCCGCGGCGCGGGCCTTGTTGCGCTGCAGGTGGCCGATCATGTGCCAGGTCACATCGCCACCAGCGAAAGCGGACCGCTTCCCCTGCGCCTCCTGCACGCGGCTCTCGCCGATATCGCGCAACCCGAGCGACGCCGCCGTCGCGACCGCGTCGACACTGTGGCCCTTGGTGACCGCGAGCAGGCGGATACCTGCGGGGTCTCGGCCGGCAGCCGCCGCGGCGCGGCGCACCCGGTCGCGGACCTTCTCGAGTCGTTCGGCGACCTCGGCTGCGCTCGGCTCGCTCACCGGCCGTGCTGCGCTGTCGTCGCGAAGAGCGGGCTCACTTCCCCATGTCGAGAGGCAGCTCACGGCCGTCGTCGGCGCCGCGGCGGCGCCGGCGTGGCGCATCGGGCGGCCTGGTCCCGGGTGGATTGGCGAGCACGTCCTCGATGGTGGCGCGCATCTGCTCGACGTCACGGAACGAGCGGTACACGGACGCAAACCGCACGTAGGCGATCTCGTCGAGGCTGCGCAGGCGCTGCATCACCATCTCGCCCACCTCTCGGCTGCGCACCTCGGTGACGTTGCGGCCGCGCAGCGCGTTTTCGATGTCCTCGACGATGGTCTCGAGCTGCGCTGAGGCGATGTCACGCTTGGTGGAGGCGTTGACCAGGCCACCAAGCAGCTTCCGGCGGTTGAACTCCTCGCGCCGGCCGTCCTTCTTCACCACCCAGAGCGGCACCGCCTCGACGCGCTCGTATGTGGTGAAACGCTTGCCGCAGCCTAGGCATTCGCGGCGGCGGCGGATCGCCTCCCCGGTCTCCGAATCGCGCGAATCGACGACCTTGGATTCCGGCTGCGAGCAGTAGGGGCACTTCATGGGGTAGGCGGGCCGCCCCCCGAACCGCGGGGGGCGGCTGCGACGGCTGCTGGCCCTCTAGCGCCGATCCCGCAGGAACGCGGGGATGTCGAGGTCATCCGCGTTCGGCGGTGTTGCGGAGCGGCCACCGATGGTGAACGCCGGCGTCGAGGCGGCCACCGGGCGCGCCACCGGCTCGTATGCGAGCGTCCCGAGCACGTCGATGTGGCCCGTGAACCCGGTGGCGATGACCGTGATCTTCACCTCACCCTTCATCTGCTCGTCGATGACGGTGCCGAAGATGATCTGGGCGTCGGGATCGGCCGACTCGCTGACCAGCTGCGCCGCCTCGTTGACCTCGTAGAGGGTGAGGTCGGGGCCGCCCGTGACGTTGAGGAGGATCCCCTTGGCACCGGCGATGGTGGTCTCGAGCAGCGGGCTGGCCACGGCGTCGCGCGCCGCGTCGGCAGCCCGGGTATCGCCGTTGCCGAATCCGATCCCCATCAGTGCGGCGCCCTGGCCCGACATGATCGCCTTGACGTCCGCAAAGTCGAGGTTGATGAGGCCGGGGAAGACGATCAGGTCGCTGATCCCCTGGACACCCTGGCGGAGCACGTCGTCCGCGAGCTTGAACGCTTCGGTGATCGGCGTCCGCTTGTCGACCACCTGCATGAGCCTCTCGTTGGGGATGGTGATGAGCGTATCGACGCGTCCCTGCAGGTTGGCGATGCCGTCGTCGGCGGCGCGCTGCCGCTTGAGGCCTTCGAACTTGAACGGCTTGGTGACCACGCCGATGGTGAGCGCGCCTTGTTCGCGCGCGATCTCGGCGATCGCCGGGGCGGCGCCCGTGCCCGTGCCGCCGCCCATGCCCGCGGTGACGAACACCATGTCGCAGTCCTCGAGCAGCTTGGTGAGCTCCTCGCGAGTCTCCTCGGCCGCCTCAGCGCCGCGCAGAGGATCGCCGCCGGCGCCGAGGCCGCGGGTCAGCTTGGAACCGATGCGCACCTTCTTGTGCGCGTTGCTCAGCTGCAGCGCCTGGTGATCCGTGTTGACGGCGATGAACTCGACGCCCTTGAGGCGGCTCTGGATCATGCGGTTGACGGCGTTGCTGCCGCCACCGCCTACGCCCACCACCTTGATGCGTGCGTTACCTTCCAACGTCCGGTCCAGATCGTTCATGTGCGTCTCCTCACGCTGCCTACTCTTCGGACGCAGCGAAAACTTCCCCGCACGCGTCGTTTCATCATCGTTGCCACGACTGACGGGCTTTTCCGGCGGCGTCTCGCCGTCGTCGAGCCCATACAACTTCATCCGTTCAGAAAAGTTCACGCAACCACCGTCCAAATCCACTGCCAACGTGATGTCCGTTGCCGTTCTGCACCCTGCCGGTCAGGTCCACGCTGCGGCCCAGTCGCCCGCGCGCGCCCCAGCGCAGCAGCCCCACTACAGTGGCGTGGTGTGGCCCGCTGATCTCGTCGTTCATGCCGTGCACGCCCATGGGTGCGGCGACCCGCGCGGGTAGGTCCGTCACCTGCTGGACCACCTCGACGAAGCCGCGCAGGAGCGCGCCGCCACCGGTGAGCACGATCCCGCCCGGGAAGCTGCTGGGCGGCCCCGCCTGCTCCACCTGCTCGGCGATGAGCTGGGCCATCTCACGCGCGCGCGGACCGATGATCTCGGCGAGGAAACGCTGCGGCACGTTGACGGGCTCGTCGTAGCCCATCGGGGTCAGCTTCACCTCTGCGTCGGCGGGCAGTGTCAACTGCAGGCAGTGCCCGTACGCCCGCTTGGTCGCCTCGGCGGTCTCGAGGTCGCAGCGCAGCCCCACCGCGAGGTCGCCGCTGACGTGGTTGCCACCGACGGGGATGACCGCGGTGTGGATGATGCTGCCTTTGGCAAAAACTGCAAGGTCGGTGGTGCCACCGCCGATGTCGGCGACGATCACGCCGCGGTCGAGCTCGTCCTCGCCGATCACCGCCTCTGCGGAGGCGAGCACCTGGAGCACGAGGTCGTCGACGTCGAGCCCCGCCTTGTGCACCACCTTGATGACGTTCTGGATGGCGGTGTTGGTGCCGGTGATGATGTGTGCGTCGACCTCGAGGCGCGTACCGGCCATGCCGAGCGCGTCGCGCACGCCCTCTTGGCCGTCGATGGTGAACTGCTGAGGCAGCACATGGAGGATCTTTCGGTCCGAGGGAACGCTGACCGCGCGCGCCGCCTCGACGGCGCGGGTGACGTCGGCGTCACGCACCTCACGGTGTCCCGCGGACACGGCCACGACCCCGCGCGAGTTCTGCGAGGTGATGCTGGTGCCGGCCAGGCCGACCACTGCGGAGTCCACCGGCACACCGCTCATCTGTTCGGCCAGGTCGACCGCCTCGGCCACCGCCTCGGCGGCGCGATCGATCTCGATGATCGCGCCCTTACGGATCCCACGGGACACGGCCTCGCCCACACCGATGACACGCAACCCGGTGCTGTCCAGCTCAGCGATGGCGCAGCAGACCTTCGTCGTTCCTAGATCGAGTGCAAAGACGCGGCGAGAACGGGTCACACTGGCCTCTGAGTATAGCCGGAGCCCTCCCCCTCCGAAAGGGGTTGTTAGGGGCAAAACCGCAAGATGCTGAGTTTGCCGCCGGAGTATGCCACAAGATGTTGCCTGCGGCGGCTTAGCTCCAAACGTAGCTACGGCGTCAATCAGGGGCCCGCGACGCGCCCGTTAAATCCAACAGGGCCCCGTCCAACTGCACCTTTGGGACGAGACCCTGCCGGCCGCGGGCCCCTGTCGGGCCGCGTAGCGCCGGCCATCATCCCACCGGCGGGCGGCTCTGTATACCCGGCTCAGGCCCGGGGCCGGAGCACCAGCTTGCCGCGGCGCTCGCCGGCCGCCAGCGCGGCGAATCCCGAAGCCACCGCGGCGAGCGGGCGCACCGAGTCGAGCAGCGGCCGCAGGGTGCCGGTGGCACACAGCTCCACCACGCGCGCCAGCTCGTCGCGGGTTCCCATGCTGCTGCCGGCCACGGTCAGCTGGCGCCAGAAGATGCGGTTGAGCTGCGCCGGGGGGTTGGGGCCGCTGGTCGCTCCTGAGACCACCACCGTCCCGCCGGGCCTGACCGCGCGCACCGAGAAGTCCCACGTCGCCTCGCCCACGGTGTCGAGCACCGCATCCACACCACCCTGGCTCGCCGCGACCACCTGCTTGACCGCGTCACGGTCGGTGTTGAAGGCGGCGCAGGCCCCCAGCTCCAGCGCAGCGGCTCGCTTGGCCTCCTCACGCGAGGTGGCGTAGACGGTGAGCCCCGCGGCTGCGCCCAGCAGAATGGCCGCGCTGGCGACGCCGCCGGTGACCCCGTGAACGAGCACGCGCTGTCCGGGTTTGAGAGCGCCGCGCACGAACAGCATCCGGTACGCGGTCAGGTACGCCGTCGGCAGGCACGCGGCGTTGACCAGGTCGACGGTGGGCGGCAGCGGCAGGAGGTTGCCGATAGGGACGACGAGCAGCTCCGCGAGAGCCCCCGGGTACGGCGGTTCGCTGAGCAGGCCGACCCGCGGGCAGTGCAGCTCGTCGCCCGACCGGCACGCGGGGCAATGACCGCAGGTCATCACGCTGTGCACCACCACCTCCGAGCCGACCGGCGGTGCGCCTGGCGGCGTGGCGCCCTCACCGTACGCGATCACCGTCCCCGCGGCGTCGCAGCCGAGCACCTGCGGCTCGGTCAGCGGCCGTGAACCGACACCGCGCAGTGTCCACAGGTCGTGGTGGTTGAGCGATGCCGCGCCGACCGCGATCAGAACCTCGCCGGGACCGGGCGACGGGTCCGGAACCTCGACGAGCTCGAGGTTGGCGAGGGGATCGTCCCCGCCGAATCGGGCCGCGCGAGCTGCGAGCACGGCCGCCAACGGTAGCATCACAGCGGCCGATCGCCGGGTGTGCGCTTACCATCCGAGGATGCGCATCGACAGCCTCTTCGCGCGTGGGGAACCGCTTTTCTCGTTCGAGTTCTTCCCTCCGCGAGACGATGAGGGCGCCGATCGCCTGTTCGCCACCATCTCCGCGCTGCGCGAGCTCGAACCCGCTTTCGTCTCGGTGACCCACGGTGCCGGGGGCAGCGCACGCGACGATCGCACCGTCCGTTTCGTCAAAAGGATTCGTGAGGAGACCGGCCTGCTGCCGATGGCGCACCTCACCTGCCGGGATTCCACGGTCGACGACCTTCTCGACGAGATTCGCCAGTACCAGGCGGTCGGGATCGAGAACGTGCTGGCCATCCGCGGCGACCCACCGAACGGCGAGGGTGCGTTCGTCGCCCGCGCGGGTGGCCTCCGTTTCGGCAGCGAGCTGGTGCGACTGCTGCATGACAAGGCCGACCTCTGCGTCGTCGCGGCGTGCTCACCGGAGAAGCACGTCGAGTCGCACTCGCTGGAGCAGGACGTCGCCGCGGCGGTGCAGAAGGTGCAGGCGGGCGCCAGCCTCCTGATCACGCAGCTGTTCTTCGATAATCGTGTGTACTTCGACTTCCTGGCGCGGGCGCGCGCGGCGGGCGTGACCGTGCCCATCGTGCCGGGCATCATGCCGATCACCAACGTCGACCAGGTGTACCGGTTCACGGCCAAGATCGGGGCGTCGATCCCGGCGCCCTTGCGCGAGGCGCTGCAGACCCGCGTCGACGATGCCGCGGCGGTGCTCCAGCTCGGCGTGGCGTGGGCGACGCTGCAGTGCAGCGAGCTGTTGCGCGGTGGCGCGCCGGGGATCCACTTCATCACCCTCAACCGGTCGCCGGCGACTCGCGCCATCCTCACCGCGCTGCGGATCGCGCGCCCTTGGGAGACGCGGAGCTTCTAGCCGTGCCGTGTCGGCGGCGGCGGCAGGCTCAGGACCAGCGGGCTCGGCGTCGGACGCGGGGTGGGGGCCGGGGTTGCCGTCGGCGCCGGTGTCGGTGTGGCACCGGCGGCGGCGGGCGACGTCGACGGCGCCACGGCCACCCCGGGGTTGGAGGTGGGCAGCGCGCTGCCGGCGATGTCGTCGCGCAGGCTGGTGGGCAGACCTGGATGGCCTCCGATCGCCGGTGTCGCAGCGTTCTCGAGGTCGACGTAGCCGAAGGTGGGTCGGCTGAAGTCGAGCCGTCCCTTCAGGGCGGCAAGCACGGAGAGCTGGCCAGGGATGGCGGCCAGGGCGTCGTTGCTGTCGAGCGGGCCGAGGATCGCCTGCCAGCCGGTGCTCGACCACACAGAGAGCACGTTGCTGTTGCTCATCACGAAGACGCTGACCCTGCAGCCGAATACCGACGGCCACCGCTGGGACGCGCTGGCGAGGAGGCCGGCCAGCCCGCTCAGCAGCGGCTGCTGCCTGCCGGGACGGTAGTCGAGGAGGAGTGGAACGTCCTTGCGCGCCGCCGCGGTCGACTGGGTGAACGGCACGCTCGCGCCGTTGGCCGCGACGAAGGTGGTCTGCGTCCCGTGGCGGAGCAGCAGGTCGGGTTGCCATTCGGTGACGATGATCCGCACGGTGGACGGCAGCTGGGTTGTGACCGTCGCCGTGCGCACCCAGGGAAGCTTGGTGATCCGCGCGCGGATGGCGTCGCCGTCGACGGTGAAGAGGCTCGATTGCGGGACATGCGCGGCGGCGAGGACGGTGTCGCGGCTGAGCAGGTGGTCGCCGGTGACCTCGACGGTGTGCACAGTAAAGGTGGGTGCGGTGAGCAGAGCCGCCAGCAGGCCGACCTGCCCCAGCAGGAACGCTCCCGCGACGAACCGCCGCACCATCGGCCCGCGACGGCGTACGACCGCGGGCGGCCGGAGGCGCGGCCCGTGGTGCCGTCGCCGCGGCGACGGCTCCAGCGGCACTCCCGCGGGGATGTGGAAGCGCCGGCCCATGCGCGGCCCATCCACCAGGGCGGCCGCCATGGCGCGGAGCTGCGCACGGCGCGCGTCCGCCGCGTCAAGAGGAGTGCTCGCGGAGGGGCGCTCGATGAGGTTCTGGGGCATGGGTGGAAGACGTGAGCAGGGACGAATGCGCCCGGGGCGCCGGTCCGCACATTATGGGACCGAATCTGCGGTCACGACTGCTTTGCGCGACTGGGAAGACGGAGGTCAGGCGGCGCCCAGGTAGGTGTCCGGAAGGTCGTTGGCGAACAGCACCGCGTCTCCCGGACCGGCGATGCCGCCGATCACCTCGGTGGCCTGCACGAGCGACCGCACCAGGTGCACGTGGTCGTCGGGCATTCCGCCGGCGTGCAGCCCCTCACGGAGCGCTCGCGCCGGGCGCGCGTCCATGACGATGACGTGGTCGCATACCTGCGCGGCGTGCTCTCCGTAGCGGCGGTTCTCGGCGTCCTCCACCGAGCCCAGCTCGACCAGGCCAGGGGTGACCAGGATGCGCTGCCGGGCATCCATCTCGGCCAGCACCTCGAGCCCGTTGTGCACGCCGACGGGGTTGGCGTTGTAGCTGTCGTCAATGACCGTGATCGCGTTGCCCGTGGCCACCGGCTGGAGGCGGTGATCGACCGGCCGCAGCGATGCCACCGCGTCCAACGCGGGTTCGAGCGGCAGGCCGAGCCTGTGAACGGTGGCGAGAGCCGCGCTGACATTGAGCACCTGGTGGCGGCCGAGAAGCGGGACGGCGATGTCGTGCTCGAGGCCGGCGGCTGTCCAGCGCCACGTGAACCGCGAACCGGTCCCCGTGATCTGGACATTCGCGGCCACAACATCGACGTCTGCGGAACCGTCTTCGATCCCGTAGCGAATCACCTCGTGACCCGCCGCACGGGCGCGCGCGGCCAGGCCAGCCGTCTGCTGGTCGCCCGCGTAGACCACCGCGAAGCCGTCGGTGGGCAGCGCGTCGATGGTCTCGTAGAGCGCGTCGCCGATGCGCTCGATGGTGCCGAAGCGCTCGAGGTGCTGCGGCCCGACAGACGTCAGCAGGGCGTGCGTGGGATGCACCAGCGCGCAGATGGAGGCGATTTCACGGGGTCCGTACGCATCCATCTCCACAACGAACGTACGGTGACGGTCCTCGAGGTTCTGGTTGATCGTCTTGGAGACGCCCATCAGTGTGTTGAAGCTCTTCGGCGTCGCCAGGGTGGGTCCGTAGCGCTCGAGCATCTCCGCGAGGATGTGCTTGGTGGAGGTCTTGCCGTAGCTTCCGGCGACGGCGATCACCAGGGGATGGACGGCCTCGAGCCGGCGGCGGGCGTGGCGCAGGAAGCCGCGGCGAACCTGTGCCTCGACAGGCGCGTTGATGATGTTGGCCGTCGCCGGCAGGACCAGCGCCAGCGTGGTGACACCGATCCCGATGACGGCCGCGGCGGCACCCCCCAGCCAGGGCGGGGCCAGCTCTACAGCGATGCAGACCAGGGCACCGAGCAGCGCGGCAAGCAGCGCCGTGGTGGCCAGGAGCCGGCGCATCCGCGGCGTGAACACGAGCTCCTTCTTGGGGGGCAACCATCGCCACACCGCCTGCGCTGCGGCCACCCCCACGAGCCAGCTCGCGGCCAGAGCCAGGCGCAGTCCCGGTCGCGCGAGGTCGGCCACGCTGAACAGCGTCGCCACCGCCACCGGTGCAGCCGCGGCCAGCGCCGATGTGTGCAGCGACCACGCGCGCGTGCCGCCCCAGTCGAAGAGCCGTGGTGCCTCGTACTCCTCGATCTGGAACATGCGCGCGGCGACCAGCACCGCTCGCGCGAGCAGCGCCAGCCAGCCCGCGCCGGCGAGCGCGACGAGCGCTCCCTGGAGCCCGTCGGTCACCGCCCTTCCCCGCGCAGGAAGACGTCGACGATGCGGCAGAAGCGGTCCGGTTGCTCCGCGTACGCGAAATGGCCCGCCCCCTCGAACACCACCAGGCCCGCGTCGGGGATCAGCGCCTCCATGGTGCGCGCGTCGGGAAGCGGCGTCTCCCGGTCCTGGTCACCCCAGATGATCAGCGTGGATGCGGACAGCCGAGCCAGTTGCGGGCGCATGTCGGCATTGACCAGGCGCACCATGCTGGACCGCAGCGTGCCCGACGCGGTGCGGTAGTCCGCGCTGCCGCGTTGCGCTGCGCGGCGTTCCGCCTCCCTGCGCACGCCGGCGGGCAGCCAACCCCACCGCGAGGCGGCGCGCAGCAGCTTGAAGGTGCGCACGCGCAGCCAATCCCGCACCCCGTGGCGCGGCCGGATCCCGGCGCTGTTGGTGAGCACCAGCCTGTCGACGCGTTCGGGGTGTGCCGCAGCGAGCGCGATGGCGATCCGGCCGCCGTTGGAGTGGCCGACGACGTGGGCGCGCTCGATGCCGAGCCTGGCGAGGAGCGCGATGACCCACGCGGCGTACTCGTCGACGCCCCACGCCTGTGGCGGTGCCGGGGTGGCACCGAAGCCGGGGAGGTCGGGGATGACGACGCGATATCCCTGCAGCCGCACCGCGACCGGGTTCATCAGCTCCTTGGTCGCCCCCCAGCCGTGGAGAAGGAGCACAGCGGGTCCGGCGCCGGAGTCGAGGACCGCGGCGGCGGGCGCCTCGGCCGTGGCGGTCGTCACCGTGAGGTCTTGGAGCCGCCGCCGCCGAGCATCCAGGGCTCGAACACCACGGTGCTGGCGAGATGAGCGGCGTGCCGCCGGCGCGCGATGTCGATGAGCTCGTCGATGAGCGCGGGGAATGAGAGCCCTGCGGGCTCGAAGAGATAGAAGGAGAGCGATCCCGGGATCGGGTTCAGCTCATTGACCACGAACGACGAGTGTTCGGTGTCGACCATGAAGTCGATGCGCGCCACGCCCGAGGCACCGACCGCCGCGAAGGCGGCCAGCGCAGCCTCCGTGATCCGCGCTCCTAGCGCGTCGTCCAGAGGCGCCGGCACGATTCGCTGCGCGCTCTTCATCCCGGTCGACTTCGCTGCCCCCGACTTCGATCCGCCGGCGCGGTACTTGTCGTCGTAGCTGAGGAGGCCTCGCTTGGTTGGTTGTTCGAGGAGCGAGGGCCGGGCCACTGAGTGGTCGCCGATCACCGCGCAGTTGATCTCGATGATCCGCTCCTGCGCCGGCTCGACTAGGCAGCGCGTGTCGTAGGTGAGCGCGACCTCGACCGCCGCACGGAGTGCGGCGGCGTCGGACGCCCGAGAGACGCCGATGCTGGAGCCGAGGCTCACCGGTTTGACGTACAGGGGGTACGGCGCCAGGGCCTCGGCCGCGGCGACGCCGGCGGTGCTGTCCGCGTGCCAATCGTCCCTGCCGATGACCACGTCATCGAGGACGGGGAGCCCGGCGCCGCGGAGGACCGTCTTGGCCAGTCGCTTGTCCATGGCCACGGCCGACGCGGCCACGCCGCTGCCGGTGTAGGGGATCGACGCCATCTCGAGAAGGCCCTGGAGCGTGCCGTCCTCGCCGAAGCTGCCGTGCACCAGCGGCATCGCTACGTCGATGTCGAGCGGGTCGCCGGCGCCGCGCCCGAACAGGCCGCGCCGCGGCCCCTCCACCGGCAGCAGCGCAAGACCGTGTCGCGCCGGGTCAATGCCGGGCGTCACCGCCGTGCAGTCGGCGAGCAGCGCATCTGCGTTGGCGAACCTGCTCAGCTGGGTCAACGCCTCGCCGGTGAACCAGCGGCCATCCTTGGCGATGTACACGGGAAGCGCCCGATGCGCCTGCGACAGCGCCGCCATCGCCTGGTGCGCGGTGATCACCGACACCTCGTGCTCCACCGAGCGGCTGCCGAAGATGACTCCGATCGTGCTCATGGCGCGGTCTGCGCGGCGACGGCATCGGACGCCGGCTCCCCGAGCAGTACGATCTCGCGTTCCAGCACGACGTCAAACCGAGACGCGACCTCGTCGCGCGCGCAGTGGACGAGGGCGAGCACGTCGGCTGCGCTGGCGTGGTCGACGTTGAGGATGAAGTTGGCGTGCTTGGGCGAGATCCGGGCTCCGCCGTGGCTGCGACCAGCAAGCCCGGCCGCCTCGAGGAGCCGGCCGGCGAAGTCGCCGGGTGGGTTCTTGAACGTGCTGCCCAGGCTGCGCACGCCGTATGGCTGGGTGCGCTTGCGTTCCGACTGCACCGCGTGCGTGCGCGCACGCACCGTGGCGATGTCATCGGCGACGACAGTGAAGCGGCCGTGCAGCACGACGTGGCCGGAGAGGTCGTGCTTGAAGCGCGAGTCGCGGTAGCCGAATGCACAGTCGGCGCCAGCGATCCAGCGCGTGGTGCCGTCGGGTGCGACCACCTCGCATTCGACGAGGCTGCCCTCGACGTCGCCGCCGAACGCGCCCGCGTTCCCCCAGATAGACGCGCCGCAGCTGCCGGGAACGCCGATGCCCCACTCCATCCCCGTCCACCCGGCGGCCGCCAGGTCGAGTGCGGCGCGCGGCAGCATGGTCCCCGCTGCGAACGTCGCCACGCCGTCCGCGACGGCGAGGTCCTTGGTCATCAGCCGCAGCGCCAGGCCACGAACGCCACCGTCGAGGACGAGCGCGTTGCTTCCCGCGCCCAGGATGGTGAGCGGCACGCCGCTCTCCGTGCAGCGTGCCACCAGCTCGGCGACGACCGCCAGCTCATCGAGACGCAGGAACATGTCCGCCGGCCCGCCAATGCCGAACTGGCTGTGGCGCGCCAGCGGCTCGTCGCGGCGCAACCCGGGCCAGCGCTGGAGCCAGTCAGTGGACATGAGCGACCTCCAGCGCGGCCACCAGTCGCTGGGCGATCTTGTCGAAACCGCCCAGCGAGAGGACGAGCAGCACGTCACCGGAGCGGGCGAGGCGCGTGATCAGCTCGACGGCCTCCGCCGACGACGCGACCACGTGCACGGGCCTGCCGTCGCCGGCCTTGGCGGCGACGTCGTGGCTGCTCACGGTGGCAGCCATGCCGCGCTCACGGGCCTCCTCGATGGGCCCGAGGACGACGACGTCGGCACCCGTGAAGCTGCGCGCGTAGTCGTCGAGAAGCGTGTACGTGCGCGAGTAGGTGTGCGGCGTGTGGATCGCGACGATGCGCCGCCCCGGGTAGCGCTGACGCGCCGCTGCAATCGTCACCTCGACCTCGGTCGGATGGTGCGCGTAGTCGTCGACCACCGTGATCCCGCCCACCGCGCCGAGCACCTCGAAACGGCGCGCCGGGCCGCGAAACCCGGCGCATGCGTCGATGCATCGCTGCAGCGGGGCGCCTCCCGCGACAGCCAGAAGCAGCGCGGCCGTGGCGTTGAGCGCGCTATGCGTGCCCGGAAAGGTGAGTGCTGTGGCGTGCACCTCGTCGCCATGGATGATCGTGAAGTGCTGGATGTTGCCGGCGTCGCCGCCGAGCTCCACACGCCAGTCGGCTGTCTCCGCGCGCCCATACGTGGTCACCCGGCAGGACGCGTGCCGCGCCAGGGCAACGCATTCCGGGTCGTCGGCGCACAACACCAGCAGGCCGCCCTCAGGCATGGTCTGCGCCAGCTCGACGAATGGCGCCCGGTACGCGTCCAGGGTCGGGTAGATGTCGGGATGGTCGAGCTCGAGCCGCGTGACGCATGCCGCCTGCGGGTGGATGTGGAGGAACTTTGGGCGCCGGTCCCAGGGGGCGGTGCTGTACTCGTCGCCCTCGAACACGAACGGCCCGCTGCCGAGCCGCGCGGTTCCGCCGAGGTCAAGCGAGGTCGAGCCCAGCCTGAACCCCGGGTCCATCCCGCAGGCGTCGAGCATGTGGGCGAGCAGGGAGGACGTGGTTGTCTTGCCGTGCGTCCCGCACACGGCGATGCGCACCCGGTCAGAGGTAAGGCGGAGGTAGAACTCGATCTCACTGAGGGTGGCCAAGCCGCGCTCGCGCGCCGCCAGCCACTCCGGGTTACTCGCACGGGTCTGGTTGCCGACCACCACCAGGTCGGGGACGCCCCACCGTTCCAGATTGGCGGGGTCGCTGCCGTCCACCCAGTCGACGCCGGCGGCGGTGAGGCTGTCAGTGGTCGGCGGGTACGCCTGGTCGTCCGACCCCGAGACGCGCCAGCCCTGCTCGCGCGCCAGCAGCGCCGCGCCGCTCACCGCGTACCCGCAGATCCCCAGGAAGTGCACGTGTTCGGTCACCGTGGGATTCTCGCCGGAGGGGCCGTCAGCCGGCGCATCAGCTCGAGCACCCGCGGGGCCGCGTCGCGCCGACCGAGCTGGGCGCTGTGCACCGCCATGTGCCGCCAGGCATCCGGGTCGTCGACCAGCGCCTCCACCTCGGCGGCCGCGCGCTGCGGATCGCACTCGTCATCCGGGATGACCCGCGCCGCGCCCGCCTGGACGAAAGGCGCCGCGTTGAAACGCTGGTGGTCTCCGGCGTGTGGGTAGGGCACCAGGATCATCGGCCGACCCAGGGCGGAGCACTCGGCGACCGACGAACCTCCCGCCCTCATCAGCACCAGGTCGGACCACATGATGGCGGCGCCGACGTCCTGGATGAATGGCGCCCTCGTCCAGCGCCGGCGCAGCTCGGCGGGCAGACCAGCCGCCACCGCCTCAATCTCGTCGGCGTCCAGCGCACCGGTCTGATGGGTGACCTGCAGCGTCGGGTGCCGGGCCAGCAGGCGCTCGACGCAGCCGGCGACCGCGCGGTTGATGCGCCGCGCCCCCTGCGAGCCGCCCATCACCAGCAGCCGTTCGCAGGTCTCGCCGAGCTCGCGCAGCGGGGTGGCGAGCACCTCGGCCCTGATCGGATTGCCGGTGTGCACGACGCGCGCGTGCGGGAGTGAGACCGCAGTCTCCGCGAAGGCAGCCGCCACGAGCGTGCCGCGGCGTGCCAGCAGGCGCGTGGCCCGGCCGGGGATCGCGTTCTGCTCGAGCAGCGCGACGGGGATGCGCAGCGAGCGAGCCGCCAGCACGACGGGCACGCTGACGTAGCCCGCTCCGCCGATGACCACGTCGGCGCGGAAGTCGCGGATGATCCGTCGCGCCGCACGCACCGCCGCGGGAAGCAGCGCGGCGAAGCGGGCGACGCTGACGGCGTTGCCAACGTCCAGGCCGGAGATGCGCAGGGTCTCGAGCCGGAACCCGGCGGCGGTCACCAGGTCCTCGGCGACGCCGCCATGACGTCCGACGATGAGCACCTCGCCGGTCGGATCAGCGCGGCGCAGCTCCTGGGCCATCGCCAGGACCGGCGTCAGGTGGCCACCCGTCCCGCCGCCGGCGATCAACGTGCGCACGAACGGTCACCCCCTGTCTGCGGCCCTGCGCCGAGACGTTGCAGAGGATGCCGACACCCGCCAGCGTCATCGCCAGCGAGGTACCCCCGTAGCTGATGAAGGGCAGCGGGATGCCCGTGGTCGGGATCACACCGGTGACGGCTCCGATGTTGACGAACGCCTCGATGCCGATCCACGCAGTGATGCCTCCGGCGAGAAGTGCCCCATAAGCGTCGGGCGCGCGCAGCGAGGCCCGCACTCCTCGCCACAGCAGGAGTGTGAACGCCAGGATCACCGAGACGGTTCCAAGCAGCCCGAGCTCCTCGCCGATGATCGCGAAGATGAAGTCCGTGTGCGCCTCGGGAAGCCACTGGTATTTCTGCACCGAATTGCCCAGGCCCACGCCCCCCAGGCCGCCGCTGCCCAGCGCGTAGAGAGCCTGGCAGGCCTGGAAGCCGGTGTTCAAAGCGTCGTCGCAGGGATGCGTGAAGGTGCTGAGCCGGCTCGACCGGTAGGCGACCAGCATGATCAGGAGGTACCCGCCCACCAGAACCACGCCGAGCAGCACCAGCATGTGTCGCTTGCGAACGCCGGCGAGAGCGAGAAGCACGAGCGCGGTTCCGGCGATGATGATGCTGCTGCCCAGGTCGCGCTCCAGCAGCACCAGCGCGAGCAGCACGCCGACCAGTAACCCGTAGTCGCGCACGCCACGGACGCTGCGCACCGCCGGCGCGCGGTCGACCAGCCACTTCGAGAAAAACAGCACCGAGACGAGGATGGCGATCGCCGAGGGCTGCACCGAGAGCGGACCCACCGTGAACCAGCGTCTCGCCCCGTTGGCCGCGGTCCCGAAATGCGGCAGCAGGACGAGGATGAGCATCGCCACCAGGCAGAGCGCGAGCACCGGGGCCAGGCGGCGGAGGCGGTGGTAGTCCATGCGCGCGAGGATCACCAGGGCGGCGACACCGAGCCCCATGCCCACCAGCTGCCGCTCGAAGAAGTAGTTGGCGTTCTCGAACCAGAGGAAGCCGAGGGCCTCGCTGGCGCTGTAGACCATGACCAGCCCGAACGCGCAGAGCGCCGCGATGTCGGTGAGCAGCCATCCGTCGACGCCGCCGAGGCTCAGGGTGCGGCCGCCGGTCAGCGTCTCGCGCAGGCGCAGTGCCGGGACGGCGAGCGGGCGGCTGCGTGCAGCCATCAGCGCGCCCTGCCGGCGGCAATGGCGCGGACCGTTTCGGCGAAGGCGCTGCCGCGTTCGTCGAAGTTGCGGAACTGGTCGAAGCTCGAGTAGCCGGGCGCGAGGAGGACCACGTCACCGGGACGCGCCATCTGCGCGGCCAGGGCAACAGCGGAGTGCTGGTCGGCGACGACCGCGCGCTCACCGTAGCCGCGTTGCGCCAGCGCAGCGTCGAGCTCGGCTGCGGTGTCACCGTTGAGAATCGCGAAGCGCGCGGCGTGGGCCACCGCGTCGGCGAGCTCGTCGGGTGCTACGCCCTTGGTGTGACCGCCACCGATCCAGATGATCGGGCGGTCGAACGACTGCAGCGCGCGGGTGGCGGCGTCGACGTTGGTCGCCTTGCTGTCGTTGATCCAGAGCACACCGCCCGAGTCGAGCACCACCTGCAGGCGGTGCGGCACCGCCGTGAACTCGCGCACAGCGGCGGCGATGTCCGACTTGGCCACCCCGGCCGCCTGCCCGACGGCGGTGGCGGCGAGGACGTTGAGCACGTTGTGGGCGCCGAACAGCGGGATGTCGGCAACCGGGATCACCGGCTCCGTCGCACCTGCCTCCACGATGGTGACGGTGTCACCGTCGACGGTGGCCCCGTCGACGCCCTCCAACGCCGAGCCGAAGAAGCGCACCGGTGCGCTGCTGGCCGCGGCCATGGCGCGGGTCACCGGGTCGTCCCAGCCGAGCACCGTGCACGACACCGCGTGCTCGACGATGCGCTGCTTGGCGGCGATGTACGCCGCCAGGGTGCCATGGCGATCGAGGTGATCAGGGCTGATGTTGAGAACCGCGGCGATCTCACAGCGCGGCTGGTCCACCGATTCCAGCTGGAAGGAGGAGAGCTCGAGCACCACCCAGTCGCCGCTGCCGACGTCGTCGAGCCGGTCGAGGATGGTGTCGCCGATGTTGCCGCCGAGGTGGACGCGGCGCCCGTCGCGAGCGATCACCGCCGCGCACAGGCTGGTGGTGGTGGTCTTGCCGTTGGTGCCGGTGATGCCGACGATCCGGCCGCGGCACCGTTCGAACACCAGTGACATCTCGCTGCGCACCGGGATGCCGAGCGTGCGCGCGAGGTCGAGCTCAGGCGCCGTCCACGGCACCCCCGGGGAGGGGCAGACGATCGCGGCACCACGAACCACGTCCGGGTCGTAGCCGCCGAGCTGGGCCTGGACGGTGCCCGGCAGCGCAGCGGCGACCTCGCGCAGGAGCGCGTCGTCGCGACCATCCACCACCAGCACCTCGTAGCCATCGCCGGCGAGAACGCGTGCGCAGGCGAGCCCGCTGCGGCCGAGGCCGATCACCACGGCGCGCTCGGTCACGCCACCGCGCCGCGCGAGCGCGCGTACAGCACCGTGAGCAGCGTGCCGGCGGCCGCCGCCGCGACGAAGCAGGCGACCAGGCGTCGCTCGCGGAGTCCAAGCTCTTCGAAGTGGTGATGCAGCGGGCTGGCGCGCAGCAGCCTGCGGTGGAAGCGGCGGATGACGGTCACATTGATGATGACGCTCAAGGTCTCGGCGACGAAGACGATCCCCATGAGCGGCAGAAACCAGAGAAGGTGCAGCTCGGCGGCGGCCGCCACCAGCGCACAGCCGAGCGCCAGCGAGCCCGTGTCGCCCATGAAGATGCGCGCCGGGAACCAGTTGAAGACGAGGAAGGCCGCCAGGGCCCCCACCAGCGCGGCGCTGACGATGACGACAGGGAGCGCGTGCTGGTGGAGAGCGACAGCCAGGAGGCCGGCGAACACCACCAGCGAACAGCCCGCCGCGAGTCCGTCGACCCCGTCGGTGAGGTTGACCGCGTTGCTCACCGCGATCACCGCCAGGATGCTCACCAGGATGATCCCGGCGCCGTGCAGGTCGGGCGCCCCGAGACCGGGGAACAGCTGGCGCGTGGCCCCGACGATGTCGAGCCCGATGCCGACGAGCAGCCCGACGAATGCCTGGAAGCCGATCTTCTGGTATGCACCGAGCCCGAACACACCCCGTCCACGCACATTGTCACGGTCGTCGAGGACGCCGACCAGCGCACCTGCGCACAGCGCGAACACCACCACGAAACCAATGCGGGTGCGATCGAAGACCAGACATGCAGCCAGCGTGATCGCGCAGAAGAGCAGCCCTCCCATGGTCGGCGTGCCCATCTTGATCATGTGTGACTGCGGGCTGTAGGACTGCACGCGCTGTCCGGCTCCACGTCTGGCCAGCTGCGTGGTGAGCCACGGGTACCCTGCGACCCCTGCGACAAATGCCAGCAGTCCGACGAGGGCGGCGTGCTTCACGGGGTGATGCGCCACTGGTCGATGGCGACCTGTGCGACCTGCTTCCAGACCGGCGCGGCGAGGGTGGCGCCGAAGCGCACGACGCCGGTCTCGTGCGGGTAGTTGAGCACCACCAGCATGGTGAAGCGCGGGTTCTTGGCGGGGAGGAAACCGCCGAAGGACACAACCACGTCGTTGCCGTACTGTCCGTGCGTCGCGACGCTCGCCGTTCCGGTCTTGCCGGCCACCTGCCTCTTGAACGCGGGGATGCGCGCCAGCGAACCCTCTCCGCCACGGTCCTCGACGACCCCGGTCATCATCTGAGCGAGCGTCGCCGCCGCCTGGGGCGAGATGATCCGCCGCGTCGTCGGCACCACCGACGCCGTCGTGCCGGTTGTCCTGTCGATCACCGATTGCACCGCGTGCGGCTGCACCCAGACGCCGCCGTTGGCGACCGCGTTGAAGGCGGCTAGGACCTCGATCGGGGTCACCTGCACGCGCTGCCCGAAGGCAGCCTCGGCCAGGTCCAGGGCGCTCAACTTGTTCTGCGGCGGCAGGGGCACGTTCTGCTCGCCGAAGAGGTCGACCCCGGTGGGCGCGCCCATGCCGAAGGCCAGCAGGTTGCTGTAGAAGTTGTTGGCCCCCATCAGCTGGCCGACTTTGATGGCGCCGTTGTTGAGCGACTCGTCGAGCACCGTCTGCATGGAGATGGTGCCGTGGGCGCGGCCGTCCCAGTCGCGGATGGTGTATCCGTCGATGGTGGTGGGTGCCTCATTGAACGTGTAGCCGGGCGTGATCGCGCCGGAGTTCAAGCCTCCCGCGAAGGTGACCACCTTCTCCACCGATCCCGGCTCATAGACATTGGCCACCGCGAGGTCGCGGAAGCTGGCGATCTGCGAGGTCCAGTACGAGTTGGCGTCGTACGTCGGCGCCTGTGCCCAGGCGCGGATGACGCCGGTCTTGGTGTCCATCATGATCAGGGTGCCGGACGCCGCCTGCGCCGTGGCCACGCCCTGCGCGATCGCCTGCTCGGCCCAGTACTGCACCTCGGAGTCCAGCCCGAGCTGGAGGTCCTGGCCGTTGTGCGCCTCGGACTGCGGGTCATTGCTCAGCGTGATCGAGTTGCCGGCGACGTCACGGACGGTCGACTGGTGGCCGTCGGTGCCGTGCAGCACGGTGTTGTAGTACGACTCGATGCCGTACTGGCCGGTGCCGCTGTGATCGACGTAGCCGAGAAGGTTGGCGGCGAATGACGTCCCCGTCACCGGCGAGGGTTCGTAGACGCGCTGCTGGGCCGGCACCACCACGACACCGGCAAGGTTGAGCGCGTTGAGCCGGTCGCTGATGTCCTGTGACACGGCCTTGGCCAGGTACACGAAGCGGGTCGGCTCCGAGATGAGCGAGGCGACTGCCGTGGCGTCCATGGAGAGAACGGGGCCGAGCTGGCGGGCCGCGTCTTCCCGGGTAGAGGCAGCGATCAGCCCGGGATCGGCGTAGACGTCGTACACCGTGCGGTTGCTCACGAGGACCCGCCCGCTGCTGTCGAGGATCCGGCCGCGAGTGGCTGCTATGGTCACCGACTTCTGGTGCAGCGCCGCCGCCCGCGCGGCCAGGGTGGTGTGCTGCAACATCTGGACGTCGAACAGGCGCGCGCACAGCGTGATCGCCATCGCCGCAAAGGCCAGGGCCAGCCAGACGCCGCGATGCCGGAAGTCAGGCGAATCGGCGACGAACCAGCCGCGCACCCGCGGCGGTGTCGCGGGCGCGCGGCGCCGGCTCACGGCGACCCGCCACGCGTGCCGTGAACACCGAACGCGGCGCCCACGCCGGCAACGAACTGCTGGAGTGGGTCCGCCGAGCCCGCCTGCGTGGCCACCACCGGCGCGGGAAGGTCGACGACCGTCTTGAGCTGCGCGTCCACGTACGACCAGTGCCCCGCGGGGCGCATGCCCAGCTTCTGCGCGGCGGCCACGATTCGTTCGGCACTCTCCAGCCGCGCGAGGTCATCGCCGAGCTGCCCCGCCTGGGCGCGCAGCTGCTGGTTCTGCTGGGCTTGGGCCGCGGCCTGGTAGGTCGCCTGCGTCGAATGGGCGCTCTGGCTGACGTACGCCACACCCACCCCGGCCAGCGCCGCGATCAGCGGCAGCAGGGGCAGCGGCGTGCGCGGACCACCGCGGCGCAGACGGGTCCGGCGCGTCGGCGCCTCGTCGAGCGGCACGCCGGCGAGGTCGTCAGCCGGAAGTTGATGACGTGAGGTTCTGGGCACAGCCCGGGTCTCCGTGTGGGCAGGGACGT